>NZ_DATBQF010000011.1:0-151473 GCF_036560965.1 Methylosinus sp.
GCACATTGGCGAGGATCGGAATCGTCGTGCGCCGCTCCACCACCCGGTGAACATGGCCAAGCGCCCGCAGTAGCGCCGCTCTCTCGATCGTGACCTTCATGGAGGGAAATTCCGTTGGCCTCTGTGGACGGCGGCTCCGAACCGGACGCCGGGGGCGGGACTTTGGCGCGGCTAGACGATTAGCGCAAGAGGGGCGTGCGCCGTGACGGGCGGGAGTTGTGCATAAGTGGCGGGCGGGATCTATGACTGCCCTCGTTTATGGATCAGTATTGTTTAGCTTTTGCTTCTCACACGCGACCGGATTTAATTGAATCCGCCGTCGCTGGAATTACAGTGGACTAATCAAGTGATTACGGACGATGCGCGGTCGCTTCGGGAACAGGAAAACAATGCTGGCTCGGGCGCCAAATCCCGTGAGGCCGATTCGCGGGCGCCACATTGTAGGGGCCGCACCAACGGCCCGTCCGCCTTTCCACCCTTAACCCGCCCTTAAAACGCCGGCGTTAAGCTTTATCAATCAATTTCCCAGCCCCGGCGGACGGCCGCAGGAGATCCGATGGCGCGTAGCGACAGACGCCGCGAACCGGCTTTCGACGACGACCGGGGCGACGACCTTCGGGCCGAACGACGCGGCGCGCGCAAAAACGCGCATGAAGGCGCGGAAAAACCCGCGCGCGCGCGCAAAAACGCGCAAGGCCGCTCCGGCTTCCTGTTCGGCGGGCTGATTTACTGGACCCTCGTGCTCGGCCTCTGGGGCGGCATCGGCGCCGGCGGGGTTTTTGTCTATTACGGCTCGCAGCTGCCGCCGATCGACCAGCTCGCCATCCCCAAGCGTCCGCCCAACATCGCCATCCTCGCCGCCGACGGCGAGCTTTTGGCCAATCGCGGCGACACCGGCGGCGCGGCGGTCCGTCTTTCGGAACTGCCGCCCTATTTGCCCAAGGCTTTCGTCGCCATCGAGGACCGCCGCTTTTATTCCCATTTCGGAATCGACCCGCTCGGCATCGTGCGGGCGCTGACGCGCAACGTCACCGGACGCGGCGGCGTGCAGGGCGGCTCGACGCTGACCCAGCAGCTCGCCAAGAACCTGTTTTTGACGCAGGAACGCACGATCTCCCGCAAGATTCAGGAGGCGATTCTCGCGCTCTGGCTTGAACATAAGTATTCCAAGGACCAGATCCTGGAGCTTTATCTCAACCGCGTCTATTTCGGCTCCGGCGCCTATGGCGTGGAGGCGGCGGCGCAGCGCTATTTCGGCCATGGCGCGAACCAGGTGACGCTGGCCGAGGCGGCCGTTCTCGCCGGGCTGATGAAAGCGCCGAGCAAGCTCGCGCCGGACCGCAATCCGGAAGGCGCGACCGAGCGCGCGGCGCAGGTCGTCACCGCGATGGCGCAGGAAGGCCATATCACCGAAGCGATGGCCAAGCTCGCCCTCGGCCGCCCGGCCGTCGCGCGGCGGGAACGCGGCGCGGGGTCCATCAATTACGCCGCCGATTATGTGATGGACATGCTCGACGACACCATCGGCGCCATCGATCAGGACATCGTCGTCACGACGACGCTGGACCGCAAGCTCCAGGAGGTCGGCGAAAAGTCGATCGCCGACGAGCTCGACAAGAAGGGCGACAAATTCGGCGTCAGCCAGGGCGCGCTGGTCGCGCTCGACCCCAATGGCGCCATTCGCGCTCTGGTCGGCGGCCGCAATTACGCCGAGAGCCAGTTCGACCGCGCGGTCTCGGCCAAGCGGCAGCCGGGCTCGGCCTTCAAGCCTTTCGTCTATCTCGCCGGGCTCGAGCACGGGCTGACGCCCGACACGGTGCGCGAGGACGGCCCGATCAATGTGAAGGGCTGGCAGCCGGAAAATTACAGCCATGAATATTTCGGGCCCGTCACGCTGACCAAGGCGCTCGCCCTGTCGCTCAACACGGTGGCGGTTCGCGTCGGCCTCGAGGTGGGCCCAAAGACGGTGGTCAAGACCGCGCATCGGCTCGGCGTCGCCTCCGAGCTGCAGCCCAACGCCTCCATCGCGCTCGGAACTTCGGAGGTCACGCCGCTGGAGCTGGTGACCGCTTACGCCCCCTTCGCCAATGGCGGAGTCGGCGTGCAGCCGCACATCATCCTCAAGGTGCGCACGGCCAGCGGCAAGCAGCTCTATGCGCGCAGAGGCTCTAGCAATGGCCGCGTGATCGAGCCGCAATATGTGGCGATGATGAACTCCATGATGGAGGAGACGCTCTCCACCGGCACGGGGCGCAAGGCGGAGCTGCCCGGCTGGCGCGCCGCCGGCAAGACCGGCACCAGCCAGGATTTCCGCGACGCCTGGTTCGTCGGCTACACGCCGCATCTCGTCGCCGGCGTCTGGCTCGGCAATGACGACAATTCGCCGACGAAGAAAGTCTCCGGCGGCAATCTGCCGGTCGAAGTGTGGAGCCGCTTCATGAAGGCGGCGCATCAGGGCGTGCCGATCGCCGCCCTGCCCTCGGGCTCCTGGCGCTCGGCCGCCGTCCCGGAGAGCGCCTCGCCCATCGCGCCGCTGCTCAACCTGTTCTCCTCCGATCCAGAGCCCGAAGCCCAGAAACCCTCGCGCCGCCGTCAGGCGCGCGACGACGACGAAGACCTCCCGCCCGGCTCGGTCCATGGGCTCGAGGCGCTACTGCCGCCGGCCGATATTCCCAACCAGGCTCCGCCGCGTCCGCGACGCGGCCCGCCACGCGAGGAAAAGAATATTTTCGAGAAATTGTTCGGAGGCTGACGCCGTCGAACAAAAGATTTCTATCTCCTCAAATTGTGAGACGCACGGCACGACAATTGCGACGCTCGGGGCGAGAACCTGTCCCGCATGTCGCTTTTGTCGCAAAAGCGGCGTGCATTTCGCAAAGTGGAGAAAGCGATATGAGACTGGCGGAGGCTTTGGCTTCGGCGACGCTCGACGATATCAAGGCGGCGCTCGACGGCGGTAAACTGGTTCTGTATTCGACCGGACGTCCGATCGGTGCGGACCATAAGATCACCCGTAGCGAGGTGATGGCGACTTTCACCTTCCAGTCTCCCGCTTTCGGCCCGGATGCGGCCGATGGCGCCGCCGCGCCGCTGTTCGTCGAGAACACGGTTGTCGCCACCGGCATCGGCACCCCCGGCTGGGCGCGGCTCTCGAAGGCCGACGGCACGCCGGTCGCCGACCTCTCGGTCGGCCCGGGCAATACGGAAATCAAGCTGGCGAGCGTCTCCGCCACCAAGGATTTCCCCATCACCATCACGACGCTGAAATTCCTGGCCGCCGAGGCCGTCGAGTGGACCAAGACCGAATTCGGCCATGTGTTCACGACGAACCACGAGAACCCGTTCCGCAAGGTCTCGGTTCGCGGCTGATCTCGTTGTGGAGATAGCGACGCCGCCTCGGCCCGGCGGCGTCGTTCTCGCGCGGTCCCGACGCATTCCCGGCGTCTGTGGACCGCGCTTTTTTTTGGCGCTCGCTATGCGGCGACGTCCGCGAGCCAGCGCGCAATGAAACGCCGGCTGCGCTCGCGCAGGCCGGGCGCTTTGGCTGCCGCATCGGCGCGCAGCCCCGCCAGAGAGACGCCTGCGGCCGAAAGCTCCGCCGTATGGCCGATGAGCCAGCGCTCGAGGCTGTCCTTCTCCGCTTCCGGATGAAATTGCAGCGCGAGGCCGCGTCGCCCGACGGCGAAGGCCTGATGCGCATAGAGCGCCGAAGATGCGAGCAGAACGGCGCCGTCTGGAAGATCGAAACTATCGCCGTGCCAGTGCAGCACATCCGCCTCGGGCTCGACCAGCGCCGCGAGCGCGCCGGCGCGTCCGGCGTCGGTCAGCGTGATCGGCGCGAAGCCGATCTCCTTGCCGGCGCCGCCCGGATAGACGCGGGCCCCGAGCGCCGCGGCCATCAGCTGAGCGCCGAGACAAACGCCGAACGTCGGCGCGTCGCGCCCGATCCGCGCGCGAATGAGCGCCGTCTCGTCGGCCAGAAAGGGATAATCATCGGTCTGATAGACGCCGATCGGGCCGCCGAGCACGATCAGAAGATCGGCGGCGGCCGCCTCGGCGGGGATCGCCTGCATCCCCGCCTCGACATAGCGGATCGAGAAGCCGGCCTCGACGAGCGGCTCGGCGAAGCTGCCGAGATCCTCGAAGGCGACATGACGTATGGCCAAGGCGGTCTTCATCGTTTCCTCGCTGGACGATTCCGGACAAGCGCAGTCTAGGACGGCGCCGCCCGGCCAGAAAGGTCCAGGAAAGGAGAAAACGAGAGGGCCATTCCCGCCTCAGTCCGCGGTGATGACGACCTCCGGATAGACGTCGTTCTCCTCGCGGTCGAGGCCGTCCTCCTCGGCTATGGTGACGCCGACGAGGCAGACCTCATTGTCGTCTATCACCACCCCGACCTTCTCGAGCTGCGCGCCGACACAGGGGCCGTCGTTGCAGACGCCGGTCGGAATGTCGAATTGCGCGCCATGCTTGCCGCAGAGCAGGAAGCGCTGCGTCGGGTCGAGGAAGGATTTCGGCTCGAAATCGAGCCGGCTGCCCTGATGCGGGCAGCGGTTGACGTAGCCATAGTATTTGCCGACATGGCGAACGATGACGACAGGGAAGGGCACAGTCTGGCCCTCGTCATTGACGCGGGCCAGCACATAGCCGACGGCCCGCCGTTTTGCGACGTCGTTCACATGGCAAACGGCGAAGATTTCGCTTACCGGCTCTTCCATACCGTTTTCCTCCTCGGAATCGCTACAAGTTCGGAAGAGCGAAGCAATCTCGGCGCCGGACCGGCCCTCATCCTCCGTCGGCGAGCCTTTTGAGCGCCTCGCCGTCCCCGCCTCGCTTCACATGACCTGCGGCGATGTCAGCGACGGCTATGTGGAGCGCTTTTTCGCTCAACACGTCCAGCCGGCCCTCCAGAAATCTGATTCTCGCGGTCAACTCGGCCTCGGCCGTGATCCGCTCGCGCTCTATGCGATCGATCTTGTCGCTCTGCCGCTCGAGCAGCCGCTTGAATTCGTCGAGCGATTCCTTGGTGTATCGACGCAGCTCGTCGAATTGCACCGTGGTCGTGACGATTTCCTTATAGAGTTCCGCCAGCCGCGCCGCGAGCTGAGCCAGCGTGTCCTTCGTGCCTCCGAACAAAGCGGCCAGCTCCGTAAATCAAATCAACCGACAAAACTTTAGGCTACGAGAAATTCAGAATTTTTTTGCCCAGGCTCCGTAACCGCGCAGCTCCGAGCCATAATCCTGCATCGATTTCGACAGTCTTCGCGCCTGGGCGGACATCGTCCGAATATCGTCCTCGAGCGGTCTTATCGGCTCGACTCCATCGGCCATCGATCGGATGAAACCGAGGATCGGACGAAAAAGTCGCTCCAGCCGGCGGCCGGCCGTTCCCTCTTTCGCGCTTTCTGTCTGTGGCTCGACCATGATCTTGCTTCGATCCAACAGCGAGTCGCTCATGAGAAATCTCCCAGCCTCGACCATAGGAGCCGCGCCGCAGCGCGTCACGAGCATAGCTTAGCCGAATTTCGCCGGCCCGTCAGCCTCAGTGGAGGCTGACAGTCTGGAGCTGCTGCTGCCAGGCGTTGGCGAGCGCGCCCTCTTCGGTGTCGGCGAGCACGATCGGCGTGCCGTCCGCGCCGAGCAGCGCAAACAAGGTGAGGCCGGGCTCTATGGCCGGAGCCTGCGGATAGAGCCGGCTGACGTCCTCCGAACGCATCGTCCGCACATAGGCGATGGCTCCGTCGCCCAGATGCGCGAATTGCTCTTGGGTCAGCAGATGGGCTCTCTTCTCGGTCGCGGTCTTGCCTTCCATCTCACACTCCTCGGCGGTCGTATCGACCCGCTCGGCGGACGCCTACTTTCGTAGCACGAGAGATATCTGTGCATCGCAGCGGCCGATTTTCAGGGGCGCCGTCCCGTTTTTTCGTGAAACCGTCACAAATCCAGCACGAGACGCGCCGGGTCCTCGAGCTGTTCCTTGACTCTCACCAGGAAAGTGACCGCCTCTTTGCCGTCGACGATGCGGTGATCATAAGAGAGGGCGAGATACATCATGGGGCGGATCTCGATCTTGCCCGCGACGACGACCGGCCGCTCCTCGATCTTATGCATGCCCAATATGCCCGATTGCGGGGCGTTGAGAATGGGCGTCGACATCAGCGAGCCATAGACGCCGCCATTGGAGATGGTGAAAGTGCCGCCGGTGAGATCGTCGAGATCGAGCCGTCCCTCACGCGCCTTCTTGCCGAAATCGCCGATCGCCTTCTCGATCTCGGCGACGCTCATGCGGTCGGCGTCGCGCACCACCGGCACGACGAGGCCCTTCTCCGTGCCCACGGCGACGCCGATGTGACAATAATGCTTATAGATGACATCGGCGCCGTCGATCTCGGCGTTGACGGCCGGCACCTCCTCCAGCGCCTTGCAGCAGGCCTTCACGAAGAAGCCCATGAAGCCGAGCTTCACCTGATGCTTCTTCTCGAACAAATCCTTGTAGCGATTGCGCAGCGCCATCACCGACGACATGTCGACCTCGTTGAAGGTCGTCAGCATGGCGGCGTTGGATTGCGCTTCCTTCAGGCGCTTGGCGATGGTCTGGCGCAGGCGCGACATGCGCACCCGCTCCTCGCGCTCGGCGTCGGCCGGCGGGGCGGCCGGGCGCGGCGCAGCCGGCGGGGCGCTCACCGGCGCGGGCGCTACGGGCGCAGGCCGCGCCGCGATCGCCAGCACGTCGCCCTTGAGCACCTGCCCCTGCTTGCCGGAGCCCAGCACGCCGGAGAGATCGACGCCCTGCTCTTTCGCGATCTTGGCGGCGGACGGCGCCGGCGGACGAGCCGACGCCTCGGCGAGAGGAGCCGCGATCGACGCGGCCGCGGCAGGCGGCGGCGCGACGATGGCCGCCGCGGGGGCGGCGCGCGGCGCGGCGGCGCCTTCGGCGATCTGGCCGAGCAGCGCGCCGGGCGTGACCGTCTCGCCGTCCTTGGCGATCACATCGGTCAGCACGCCGGCGGCGGGCGCATTCACCTCGAGCGTGACCTTGTCGGTCTCGAGCTCGACGAGCGCCTCATCGACGGCGACGGCGTCGCCGGGCTTCTTGAACCAGCGGCCGATCGTCGCCTCGCTCACCGATTCCCCGAGCGTGGGAACGCGGATTTCCGTCATGATCACTCCGCCGCCAGAGAAATGCGCGTCGTGAAGGCCTCGTCGAGGAAGGCCCGCAGCTGCGCCTGATGCTTGGACATTGTTCCCGCCGCCGTCGAGGCCGAAGCCGGCCGGCCGATATAGCGGGCGCGTTTGGTCTTGCCGCCGACCTGGGTCAGCACCCATTCGAGATAGGGCTCGACGAAGGACCAGGCGCCCATATTCTTGGGCTCCTCCTGGCACCAGAAGACATCGGCCTGCTTGAAGCGCGACATCATCGTCACCAGCCCCTTCAGCGGGAAGGGATAGAGCTGCTCGACGCGCAGCAGATAGACATCATCGGCGCCGCGCGACTCGCGCTCCTCGAAGAGATCGTAATAGACCTTGCCAGAGCACAGGATCACACGCGCGATCTTATCGTCGGGAACGAGGCGGAATTTTTCCGAGGGCTGCAATTCGGCGTCGTCGGAGATGAAGCGATGGAACATCGTCCCCTCGCCCATCTCGTCGAGACGCGACACGCCGCGCTTGTGGCGCAGCAGCGACTTCGGCGTCATCAGCACCAGCGGCTTGCGAATGTCGCGATGCAATTGCCGACGCAGAATATGGAAGAAATTGGCCGGCGTCGAGCAATTGGCGACTTGCAGATTATCCTCCGCGCAGAGCTGCAGATAGCGCTCGAGCCGCGCCGAGGAATGCTCCGGCCCCTGCCCCTCGTAGCCATGCGGCAGCAGGCAGACGAGGCCCGACATGCGCAGCCATTTGCGCTCGCCGGCGGAGAGGAACTGGTCGAAAACCACTTGCGCGCCATTGGCGAAATCGCCGAATTGCGCCTCCCACAGAACCAGCGAGCGCGGCTCGGCGAGCGAATAGCCATATTCGAAGCCGAGCACCGCCTCTTCCGAGAGCATCGAATTGATGACCTCGAAACGCCCCTGCCCCACGCCGACATGGTCGAGCGGCAGATAGCGGGATTCGTCCTCCTGATCGATCAGCACCGAATGGCGCTGCGAGAAGGTGCCGCGCTCGCTGTCCTGGCCGGAGAGGCGGATATTATAGCCTTCCGCCAGCAGCGTGCCGAAGGCCAGCGCCTCCGCCGTCGCCCAATCGATGCCGACGCCGCTGGTGATCGACGCCCGGCGCGCGTCGAGGAAACGCTGGATCGTCCGGTGAATGTGGAAATTCTCCGGCGTCTGCGTCAGCTCCATGCCGATGCGGCGCAAGGTCTCCACCGGCACGCCGGTCTTGCCGCGCCGCTCATCCTCGGAGGATTGATAGCCGGGCTTCACGCCCGCCCAGCGTCCGTCGAGCCAATCCGCCTTATTGGGCTTGTAGGATTGCGAGGATTCGAGCTCCTGCTCGAGCCGCTGGCGCCATTCGTTCTTGATCGCGTCGACATCCTCGCGCGTCAGCAGCCCTTCGGCGATCAGCCTCTCGCTATAGAGCTCCAGCGTCGACTTATGCGCGCGGATCTTCTTATACATCAGCGGCTGAGTGAAAGCCGGCTCGTCGCCCTCATTATGGCCGAAGCGGCGGTAGCACCACATGTCGATGACGACGGGCTTCTGGAACTGCTGACGAAACTCCGTCGCGATGCGCGCGGCGTAGACGACCGCCTCCGGATCGTCGCCATTCACATGGAAGATCGGCGCCTCGACCATCTTCGCCACATCGGACGGATAGGGCGAGGAGCGCGAATAGCGCGGATAGGTGGTGAAGCCGATCTGATTATTGATGATGAAATGCACCGAGCCGCCGGTGCGATGGCCCTTCAGCCCCGACAAGCCAAGACATTCCGCCACGACGCCCTGGCCGGCGAAGGCCGCGTCGCCATGGATCAGCAGCGGCATCACCACGCGCCGCTCATCGTCCAGGCAGCGATATTGATCCTGCTTGGCGCGCACCTTGCCGAGCACGACCGGATCGACGATCTCGAGATGCGACGGATTGGCGGTGAGCGAGAGATGCACCTTGTTATTGTCGAACTCGCGATCGGAAGAGGCGCCGAGGTGATATTTGACGTCGCCCGAGCCTTCGACCTCGTCCGGCAGGAAGGAGCCGCCCTTGAACTCGTGGAACAGAGCGCGATGCGGCTTGGCCATCACCTGGCAGAGAATGTTCAGCCGGCCGCGATGCGCCATGCCGAGCACGATCTCCTTGGCGCCCAGCGCGCCGCCGCGCTTGATGATCTGCTCCAGCGCCGGGATGATCGACTCCGAGCCGTCGAGACCGAAACGCTTGGTGCCGGTGTATTTCACGTCCAAAAATTTCTCGAAGCCCTCCGCCTCGACGAGCTTGCGCAGAATCGCCTTCTTGCCCTCGTCGGTGAAGACGATCTCCTTCTTCGGACCTTCGATGCGGGCTTGAATCCAGGCCTTCTCCTCCGGATTGGAGATATGCATGAACTCATAGCCGATGGGGCCGCAGTAAGTGCGGCGCAGGATCGCCACCATCTCGAAGACGCTGGCGTATTTCATGCCCATCACGCCGTCGATGAAGATCTTGCGATCGTAATCCTCATCGGTGAAGCCATAGGTCTCGGGATGCAGCTCGCCATGGTCGTGGCGCTGCTCGAGGCCGAGCGGATCGAGATTGGCGTGCAAATGGCCGCGCATGCGGTAGGCGCGGATCATCATCAGCGCGCGCACGCTGTCTCGCGCGGCGCGCTGGATCTCCTCGGCCGAAGGCGCGCGCTCGCCCGCAGACTTGTCCGCCGAAGACTTGACCGAAGAAGACTTGCCCGAAGTCGATTTGCCCGCCGCCTCGGCGCTTTCCTGCGTCTCGCCGCCGAGCGCGGCGACCAGCTCATCCGTCGGCGTGGCCGGCCAGCCGGCGCGCGCCCAGGACGGGCCGCTCGCCGGACGATTGGTCGAGCCGCCGGCCGCTTCCGCGCCGAGGCTCGCGAAATAGTCGCGCCAAGCCGGGCCGACCGCGGCGGGGTCGGCCTCATAGGCCGCGAGCAGATGTTCGAGGTATCGCGCGTCGACGCTCTGCAGAAGCGAGTTCTGAACAGAAGCGTTCCCACGCGGCGAGGGCTGTCTTTCGCCGCCCGCCGATCCGCTATTGGTCTCGAGACGCGCCATACTGTTCAGTCTCCGGAGCGCAGAACTTTCTCGAAGTTGAGCGAAATCATTTTGACAATTCTTTAAAGATTTCGCTCTGCGCTCATTTTTCCGGGGAGCGCGCCGGCGATTCGCCGACGCGCATTGCCGAGCCTCAGCGGTTCAGCGTTTCGACCAATGTCTTGCCGAGCCGCGCCGGAGACGGCGAGACGACGATCCCGGCCGATTCCATCGCGGCGATCTTGCTCTCGGCGTCGCCTTTGCCGCCGGAGACGATCGCCCCGGCGTGACCCATGCGCCGCCCGGGAGGGGCGGTGCGGCCCGCGATGAAGCCCACCATCGGCTTGCTGCGGCCCCGCTTGGCCTCGTCCTTCAAGAACTGGGCCGCGTCTTCTTCGGCGGAGCCGCCGATCTCGCCGATCATGATGATGGATTTGGTGGCGGCGTCGGCCAGAAACAACTCCAGCACCTCGATGAAGTCGGTTCCCTTGACCGGATCGCCGCCGATTCCGACGGCGCTGGTCTGGCCCAATCCCTCGCGGGTCGTCTGGAACACGGCCTCATAGGTCAGCGTGCCGGAGCGCGAGACGACGCCAACGGAGCCGCGGCTGAAGATATTGCCCGGCATGATGCCGATCTTGCACTCGCCGGCGGTGACGACGCCCGGGCAATTGGGCCCGATGAGGCGCGATTTGGAGCCCGACAGCGCGCGCTTGACGCGGATCATGTCATGGACCGGAACGCCCTCGGTGATGGCGACGATGAGCGGGATCTCGGCGTCGATCGCCTCGCAAATGGCGTCGGCCGCGCCCGGCGGCGGCACATAGATGACCGAAGCGTCGGCGCCGGTCCGCTCCCGCGCTTGCGCCACCGTATCGAAGACGGGCAGGTCGAGGTGGGTGGAGCCGCCCTTGCCGGGCGAGACGCCGCCGACCATGCGCGTTCCATAGCGCACCGCCTGCTCCGAGTGAAACGTGCCGGTCTTGCCGGTAAATCCTTGACAGATGACCTTGGTGTTCGTGTCGATGAGGACGGACATTCGAGCCCCTGGGGCGTCGGGGCGCAGATGCGCCGCCAGTCTTGTTCGGAAAGCGCGCCCGCTCGATTCACGGGCGGCGCGACGATCTGCTCGCTCGAAACGCGTCTTTGCCGTTTCGAAAAGCGGCAAAGCGCAAATTATTGAGAAACGCCGCGCGCATCAAGGCTGAGTGGCGCAGAAGCAGGCTCGGCTCCTGCGCGAAATAGCGGCAGAATGCGCGGCCGCCGACGAAGCCGGAGAATTTCTAGGCGCCGACCGCGCCGGGGAAGACATTCCGGCGCCGCGGCGCCTATATCCGGCGAGCGGCCGCCCGCGCGGGCGAGGAGCCGAAACCGAGGGCGCGCATGGATCAGCATAGCGTGCGGCGCGAAAGCCGCTTTCTCGCCGCGCCGGACGGGCTGCGGCTGCACTATGTCGATTATCGGCCGGCGAGCGACAGCGGCGCCATTCCCGTCGTCTGCCTCGCCGGGCTCACGCGCACGGCGCTGGATTTCGACGCTTTGGCGCAGGCGCTCGCGCGGCGCGGCCGGCGTGTGCTGGCGCTCGACTATCGCGGCCGCGGCCTCTCGGACTGGGACGCCGACTGGACACGCTACAGCCTGGACGTCGAGGAGGCCGATATTCTGGCGACGCTGGCGGCGGCCGACGTCGCCTCGGCGGTTTTCGTCGGCACCTCGCGCGGCGGCATTCACCTGATGCGCCTCGCCGCGCGCCAGCCGGAGATTTTGCGCGCCGTGGTCCTCAATGACATAGGCCCGGTCATCGATGTCGGCGGGCTGCGGCGCATAAAGGGCTATGTCGGTCGCCAGCCTGGCTCCGCCTCGATGGCGATCGCGCTGGCCGCGCTGAAGCTCGTCGCCGGTGCGCAATTCGGCAGCCTCACCCAGCCGGAATGGGAGGAATGGGCGCGGAGCACCTTCGTCGAGACCGATGGTCGGCTCCAGCTCTGCTATGATCCGGCGCTCTCCCACACGCTGGACGAGGTCGGGCCCGACAGCGGGCCGATCCTGTTCCACGACGAATGGAAGGCCATGGCCGCCATTCCGACGCTCGTCATCCGCGGCGGCAATTCGGACCTGCTCTCCGTCGAGACTTTCGCGGCGATGGGCGACGGCCATCCGCTGCTCGAGCGGCTGACCGTGCCCGGCCAGGGCCATGCGCCGCTGCTGCTCGACGCGCCGACGATCGCCGCGATCGGGGATTTCGTCGAGCGCCACGGGTGAGCGCTTCCTGTCTTCGTGGCGCCTGTCTTGGTGGCGCCTGTCTTCGTGGTGAATGAACCGCTGCGACGCCAAATCAGTCGCCGAGCGGATGCAGGTCCCGCACCATGGCGCGGATGCGCTCGTCCAGCACATGCGTGTAGATCTGCGTCGTCGAGATGTCGGCGTGGCCGAGCAATTCCTGCACGACGCGCAGGTCCGCGCCATTTTGCAGCAGATGGCTGGCGAAGGCGTGGCGCAGCCCGTGCGGGCTGATGTCGCGAGACGGCAGCCCTGCCGCGGCGGCCGCGCTTTTGAGATCGCGCGCGAAGGCCTGGCGCGTGAGATGCCCCTCCGCCGCGTCGGACGGAAACAGGAAGGGCGACGTCGCGAGGCCCGGCGACTGCTTCGCGAGCAGCGCGCGATAGACGTTCAGCGCCGCCCGCGCCTGCTCCGAGAGCGGGACGAGCCGCTCTTTCGCGCCCTTGCCGCGCACGGTGACGAAAGGCTCGCGCGCGCGCGCCGCGCTCGCCGGCAGAGAGACGAGCTCCGACACGCGCAGGCCGCTGGCGTAGAGAGTCTCGAGCGCGGCGTAGAGACGCGCGGCGCGCATACGTTCGCCGAGCGGACGCGCCTCGTCGTCGATCCCCTCCCGCGCCGTGTCGATGAGGCGCGTGACCTCGTCGACCGAGAGAATATCCGGCGCGCTGCGATGCCGGCGCGGGCCCTCGAGCGGCGCGGCCGGATCGTCGACGCGATAGCGATCGACATAGAGGAATTTATGGAATTGCTTCAGCGCCGAGAGCCGCCGCGCGGCGGTCGCGCCGGTCATGCCGCGCGCCTCCAGCGCCGCGAGATAGTCGCGCAGGCCGTCCGTTCCGACGCGCAGCGGATCGGCGCCGGCCTTTGCGAGAAAAGCGAAATAATCCGCGAGGTCGCGACGATAGGCGTCGAGCGTGTTGCGCGCGGCGCCGCGCTCGGCGGCCAGCATGTCCAGAAAGGCGGCGATCAGCGGATGGCGCTTGCCGTCGCCCATGAAAGTCTCACTTGTTGAGGCGCTGTGGAGCGATCGTCTGCGTCATTTCGCGCGGCTGCGGCGAGACATAGGCCACGAGCGCCAGCATCCCCGCATAGCCGAGAGCCGCGAGCACGCCGACAATGACCAGAAAACGGATGAGGCTGGGCAAGAATCGGGCCCTTTCGAGGAAAACACATGGCAAGCTATCGCCCGAAGCCGGTTGTTTTGCAACCGTCCGCGCGTCCCGAGAGATAGGCGCGCGGCCGCCGCTCCGCCACCGGCGATCGCTCGCCAGAGTCAACGAACCACCACTTTGGTCCCCACATGGACGCGGTCGTAGAGGTCGACGACGTCGTCGTTCATCATGCGGATGCAGCCCGAGGAGACGTTCTGGCCGATCGTGTAGGGCTCGTTGGTGCCGTGGATGCGGTAGAGCGAGGAGCCGAGATACATGGCCCGCGCGCCGAGCGGATTGGCCGGCCCGCCCTCCATGTGACGCGGCAGATCGGGCCTTCGGGACAGCATCTCGCCGGGCGGCGTCCAATCCGGCCATTCGGCCTTGCGGGAAATCGCCTTGACGCCGGCCCAGGTGAAGCCCGGCCGGCCGACGCCGATGCCATATCGCAGCGCCCGACCGCTCGCCTGCACGAGATAGAGAAATTTATTCTCCGAATCGATGACGATCGTGCCGGCGCGCTCGGAGCCGTCGTAATCGACCTCGGTGCGGAAGAAGGCGGGATCGATCTGGCGCTGGACATTGGCCGGCGGCGCGCCGAGCGCGGCATAGCGCCGTTGCGGCTGCGGCGAAGGCGTCTGGCCGGTGACGAGCAATTCGATGAAGCCGCCGCCATAGGCGCCGGGCGCGACCGGGGGCTCGGCGCGCGCCGCGACGATGCGCGGCTGCGGCGCCGGCCGCGGCGCAACATAGGCGGGCGCCGGCGGCGGCTGGACAGGGGCCGGCGGCGGCTCGACGAGAGCCGGCTCGGCAGCCTGCTGCTCGACCGGAAACAGCCGGCCGGCCTCGTGCTCGCCGATGCCGGTGATCACGCGCGGGGCGGCGACGGCGGTCCCGATCGCGGAAGTGAGAAGGACGGCGACGAAATAAGGAACTCTGGACATGGAACGCACTGCCCCCCGCGTCGCCGGAAAGCGGCGGCGCGAACATCTTGCTCTAACTGGACAGTGGCAAGAATAAACCCTGAATTTTAATCGTAAATCTGAAGCATTCTTTATGGTTGACGAAGCGGTAACAGCCACGCCGACGCCGCCTCCCCCGTCGCCGGCGGACAGGCTTGCCAGCGGACAGGCTTGCCCGGACAGGCTTGCCGGATGGCCTCGGGGGCGACATTCTGTAGGAAACTCGAGACAGCGTTCCGTCGCGCGGAACAAAAGAGGAGGGCTCCCCGCCTATGTCGCAAGCGATGGCGCTGCGCGCCGACCCCCTGTCTCTCGTCGAAGCGCTCTGTCGATTGCGCGAGCAAGGCTGGAGCGAGGACCTCCAGCGCGCCGTCGTCGCGGCCGGCGATCCGGAATTCGCCTATCGGCTCGCCCATGAGGCTCCGCAGGCGGAGCTCGAAAGCCTGGAGCCGATCATCTTGCTGTCGCCCGACCTGCGGATCGTCTTCGATTTCGCCGTGGTCAAGGGCGAGCGCGGCGGCGATGTCTCACGCCTCGAGGATGTGATCGTCGAAAGCGGCGACGGCGGCTTGATGGTCCTGTTCGCGGCCGATGTCGACGGCGCCGATGTCGATCGCATCGAAAATGCGCTGCGCGCGCTGCCGGATGCGAAATTCCTGCGTCATCTGGACTTGGAGCTGCATCAGCGCGAGTGGGGCAGATAGGCTGAAGGGTCTTAAAAGAGCGAGCCTGAAGGCTCGCTTCTCCAGAGCAGACCGCTACACGTCGATCTCGGCGAAGATCGCCGCATGATCGGAGGCGGCCTCCGAGGCCTTGGTGATCTCCGGATAATGCGGGAAGAGCGTCCCGTTCTTGCCGCCCCACACGCCCTTGCGGAAAATGCCGCCGCCCTTCGCCGCGGCGAAGAGCGCCGGCGACAGAAGAATATAGTCGATCTTGTTGGACGCGGTGCCGGCGGCGAAAGTGCCCGGCCTGCCGCCATCGTCGAAAGCGGCGTGCTCGCTGATATCCTTCAAATCGGTCTGATGCAGCAGCGGCGCCAGCGGCGCGCCGTCCGGCGTGTCGTTGAAATCGCCGATGACGGCGACGTGATCCGCGCTCTTGCGCAGCGCGTCGTAAATTTCCTTCACCCGCGCCGCCTGCCGCTCGCGCTTGGCGTTGGAGGTCGTCTGCGAGCCGAAGCCCTTGCTCTTGAAGTGATTGATCAAGAGATGCAGCGTATGGCCCTTGGGCGTGCGGATTTCATAATGCGCGCAATCGCGGCTGAAGATGCGGCCGGTCTTGTCGGCGTCGTCGACATGGCTGTGAATGGCGACAATCTCATAGCCCGCGCGCGCATAGAGCCCGACATCGATGCCGCGATCGTCATTGCCGTCGATGAGCATGGCGTGGGCGTAGGGCTTTCCGCCCTCCGCCTTGACGATATTGTCGTTGAAGCGCACCAGCGCCGGCCGGCTCTCCGCCTCGATGACGCCGAGCACATCGGCGTCGACATCGATGATGACGCGCGCCGTGTTGCGCGTCGCCTCCTCATTCACCTCCTCGCGTTTCAGCTCGACCCAGCCGATCCAATCATTGCGGCCGCCGGCGACGATCTCCGTCCCGGTCTTGGCGCGCTTGACCAGATGGCCGCGATTCTGGCGCAAAATCGCGAAAGGGCCGCCGTCGTCGGATTTGTCGAGCTTCAACACGCCGAGCAGCGCGAGGATCTTCTTCTTGTCGGCGGCGGTGTAGACCGGCTTGCCGAGAATGGCGGAGAGCTCGGCCTGCGCCTCCAGCGCCTTCTTGCCGTCGGACCAGCTCTCGCCATTGAGCGCATGGGCGCGCAGGAAGAGATTTTCGAGATTGTAGGATGCGAGCTTCATGGGAGAGCTCCCGGAACGAAGCGGAAAAAAAGCCACTCACGCAATGACCGGCGACGCCGGCGCGATGAAATATAATCACTGCACGGCGTTTGTTTCAATGATGCGACGCCGCCTCGCGGAGGAGAAGTCGGAGGCGACATGCCGCAGAAGCGAATTTCGATCGTCGGAACCATTCGAATCCCGCCGGGCGCGCTCGAGCGGGCGCGGCCGGCGATGGCGGCGATGATCCGCGCGAGCCGCGCGGAGCCGGGCTGCCGCGCCTATTCCTATGCGGAAGACGTGCTGGAAGCCCGGGCTCATTCGCGTGACCGAGATATGGGAGAGCCGCGCGGCGCTGACCACGCATTTCCAATCCGACCATCTGCGCCGATGGCGGGACGCCTGGGACGCGCTCGGCGTTCACGACCGCCGGCTCGCCGCCTATGCGATAGACGCGGAAGAGCCGGTCTGACGCGAGCCTCTCTCGCCTCAGCCGGCGACCGGCTGCGCCAGCGAGAGCTGATAGCCGCTGTCGTCCAAAAGGCCGAACTCGCGCACGCCGTAATCCATCGTCGCGAGCGGATAGACGACGCGGACGCGATCCTTCAGCCGCTCCCATAATTCGTCGACATTGTCGACGCCGAGATAGATCGCCCCGGTGAAACGCGGTCCCTGCCAGGGATGATGCGCATTGGGCGAGGCGAGCATGATGTCCGCCGCGCCGGAGCGCACGCGCGCAAAGCTCTCCAATTTGAGCAGGCAGACGAAACCCAGCTCCTCGACATAGAATTTCACGGAGCGGGAAATATCTTCGGTGGCGAGCGAGATGGAAATGGTTCGAAGGGTCATGCAATCGTCTCGGCGCGTCGTTCCGATACGGGATCGGGGCCCCGCAAACTGCGGGAGATCGCCGTGAAAGTCGAGTCCGGCCCGCTTCCGAAGCGGGCCGCCCCGCCCCGCCCGGCTCCGCTCACAGATGGATATAGACGAAGCCCAGCGCCTGGAGGCGCGCCAGCTCGGCGACGCCGCTCGGAACAATGTCGCTCTCGGCCACGCCATAGAGCGTGCGCCGATCGATATTGCGCTCGCGCAGCGTGTTGGCGCAGACGAGGAAGCGCACGCCCTGCGCCTTCAGCGCATCGAGACGCGCGGCGAGCTCCTTGTCCGCATTGGCGAGCTGAAACAATTCGACGCCGCCCGCATGATCGACGACGCGGATTTCGACATGACGCTCGCCGACCGCCTCTATGTGGTTCTTGATCGAATTGAGCATTCGCTTGAAATAGGCGGCATTGTCCGGACCGCCGCCGTCATTGTGATAGACGACCTTCTGATCCTTGTAATAATCCGCCGGCTCCGCCATGGCTCGCCAGCCGAGGCCCGACGCGAGGACCATCAGCGCGATCATCAACGCATGTTTCATATTCGTCGCCCTCGCTCGGATTTGCGCCGATCCACTCGGCCGTGAACGTCAGCCGCAGACCGGCGCGTCGCATTTGCGGCTCGCGGCGATCAGCCGCGCCATCGATTTGGGGCCGGGATAGCCGAGGATGCCGACCGAGCTCAGCGCGAAGGACGGCGAGGCGGCGAAGCCGAGATCGGCGGCGAGCTGGACATGGCGTTTCACAATGCCGCCGATCATCTCCGAATTCGCCGATTCCTCGATTTTAGAGGTGTCGAGGCCCATCGCTCGGGCGACAGCGAGAGCGGAGATTCCGTCATTGGCGCCGCGATGCGCGAATAATTGCTTGTGGAACTGATAGGCGCGCTCCGGGCCATAGAGGCGCAGCACCGCCTGCTTCACCCGCGCGGTCAGAAAGGAGCCGAGGCCGAGCACGGCGTTGTCCGCGAGGCCGAGCCGCACATTCTTGTCCTTGGTCACGAGCGCATCGAGATCGACCGCGGCCTTGCGACAATAGGGGCAATTATAGTCGAAGAACTCGAACACGACCACATCCGCGGTCGCCGGCCCATGCCAGAGCAGGCCGGGCAGATCGGCGGGCGAGACGTCCGAGGGCAGACGATAATTGGCGATCGGCGCGCCATCGTCGGCCAGGATCGGAAAGAGGCCGCTCTCCTGCGCCCGCGCCGAGCGGAAGGCGGCGCCCCCCGCCGTCATTGCGGCGAGCGAGCCGAGCAGGACACGACGGCTGAAAGGACGGGCGAGCGGCGAAAGCACTTCTTCTACGGCCATGAGAATGCGCTCCTGAATCGAGATCGCATCCCGGCTAGCACAGAAAGAAGCGATTTTGCGGAGCGTGCGCGGCGACCCTCAGCCGCACCAGCCGCCGCCGCAGATCACCGAATGGATAGCCCCCGCGCCGACCGGCGCCGAGGCGATGGCGGCGTCGGCGTCGATGAGCGAGAAAACGGCGCCGACGACGATCGCGGCCACCAGAGCGGCGAAGAGCTGGATGAACTCGGTCATGGCGGGACTTCTTCGCGTCAGAACGGCCGCGGAGGCGGCGAGCGCCATGACATCTAGCGCCGCCGCCGGCGGGCGCCTGTGCGAAATCACACGAAACGCGCCGGACGAGAATGAAAGGAAACCCCGCGCTCTCGAGCGCTCAGAAGTGGCTGTCCGGCTCCTCGGCGCCGTCGTCCTTCTGCTCGTGGCGCATCATCAGCGGGATTTGCGCGAAAGCGAAGAGCAAGGTCAGCGGCAATATGCCGAAGACCTTGAAATCCACCCAGACGTCGGTCGCCACGCTGCGCCGCACGAATTCATTGAGCACGGCGAGAAAGAAGAAGAAAAACGCCCAGCGCCAGGTGAGCTTGCGCCAGCCGGCGTCGTCCAGCCGAAAGGCGGATTCGAACACCGCCGGCAAGAGCAGCTTGTCGAACCACAGCGCGCCGAGCAGCGCCGAGCCGAACAGAGCGTAGAGCAGCGTCACCTTCAGCTTGATGAAATTCTCGTCCTGCAGAAAGAAGGTCAGCGAGCCGAAGACGAGCACGAAGACCGCCGTGACCATGGGCATGGTCGGCAAATGGCGGGTGATGGCATAGGAGACGGCGAGCGTCGCCACCACAGCGACCATGAGCGCCGCCGTCGCCTGGAAGATGCCGAACTTCTGATTGACGACGAAGAACAGGACCAGCGGCCCCATCTCCAGCGCGAATTTCAGTCCCGGGTGAAGGCGTCTCTTGGTGGGCGCCGCAGTGTCTTCGGTCATGTCGTCTGATCGCTTGTTTCGCCGTCGGATTCGAGCCCGGCGATGGCGCGGGCGAAATCGCGCGCGGTGAAGGGCTCGAGATCGTCGGAGCCTTCGCCGACGCCGATGAAGTGGATCGGAAGGCCGTAGGTCTCGGCGATCGCCACCAGAATGCCGCCGCGCGCGGTGCCGTCCAGCTTGGTCATCACCAGGCCGGTGACGCCCGCCGTCTTGCCGAAAACGTCGACCTGGGCGATGGCGTTCTGGCCGACGGTCGCGTCCAGCACCAGGAGAACGGCGTGCGGCGAGCTGGGCTCGGCCTTTTTCATCACGCGCACGATCTTGGCCAGCTCGGCCATCAGCTCGGCGCGGTTTTGGAGGCGGCCGGCCGTGTCCATCAGCAGAATATCGGAGCCGCGCTCGCGCGCGGATTTGATCGCATCGAAGGCGAGGCCGGCGGCGTCGGCGCCCTCCGGCGCATAACATACGGGCGAGTCGAGCCTTTCGCCCCAGATTCGGAGCTGCTCCACGGCGGCGGCGCGGAAAGTGTCGCCGGCGGCGAGCATCACCTTCTTGCCCTCGCCGGTCCATTTGGCGGCGAGCTTGGCGATCGTCGTCGTCTTGCCGGAGCCGTTGACGCCGACGACGAGCACGATGAACGGCTTCTGCGTCTCGTCGATCTCGAAGGGACGCGCGACGGGCTCGAGCGAGCGCTCGACCTCCTCCGCCAGAATGGCGCGCACCTCGTCCGGACCGATCGTCTTCTCATAGCGCGCGGCGCCGACCTTGGCGGCGATGCGCTGCGCCGCGGCGACGCCGAGATCGGCGCGGATCAGCACGTCCTCGAGCTCCTCGAGCGTCAGCGCATCGAGCTTGCGCTTGCTGAAGAGATCGGAAATGCCCTGGACGATGGCCTGCGAGGAGCGCGACAGCCCCCCGGTCAGCCGCTCCCACCAGGAGCGCTTCTTCGGGCGATCGGCGCCGGCTTCTGCGGCGGGCGCTCCTCCACGGCCGAACAGGCGCGAGAAGAGTCCCTTTTTTTCCTCGGCTTCGCTCATGATCCCTCGCGGTCGCGGCCGATTGCTACACCAGGGCGCGCCGAAGGGCCAGCGGCGCGTTTCGCCGCCCGAGGCTTGATTCGGCGAAACCGCGGCTCGATATGTGATGTCGGGAGCTGGCGCTGCTAGAGTTGTGGGTCGTCGAAAGTGACAGCCGGCGCAGCCTGGATCAACGTCGCGGAGAGGCGATCCGGACGGTTCTTCTTCGGAGACAGCGAGACCGCTGCGGCGATCGCCGCCGCCAATTGGGCGAAATCGCCGCTCGGCCTGCCGCAAACCTGGCCGAATCGCCTGCGCGTCGCGCTGGAAATCTGCCTCAACAGCGCCTTTCCCATCGCGCTCTTCTGGGGCGGCGAGCTCTGCCTGCTCTATAACGACGCCTATCACGGCCTGCTCGCCGACAAGCATCCGCGCGCGCTCGGCCGGCCGGCGCGCGAGGTGTGGCCGGAAATCTGGGACGTGATCGGCCCCATGCTGCAGGGCGCGCTCACCGACGGCGTCCCGACGCGCTCGGAAGACCTGCAGCTGCACATGATGCGCAACGGCCGCCGCGACGAGGGCTATTTCACCTTCTCCTACAGCCCCATTCCCGACGACGACGGAACCATAGGCGGGGTCTTCTGCCCGGTGGTGGAGACCACCGACCGCGTCATCGGCGAGCGGCGGCTGCGCACGCTGCGCGACCTCGCCGCGCTGAGCCGCGCCGAGAACGAGGGCGAGGCCTGCCGCCTCGCCGCCAGCGTGCTCGCCGTCAATGGCTACGACCTCCCCTTCTCGGCGATCTATCGTTTCGACGAGAGCCGCGGCGAGGCGGAGCTGATGGCCGCGACCGGCGTGCGGCCGGGCGGATCCGTCGCCCCGCTTCGCATTCCGCTCGGCGATCCCGATCCGATCCGCGGCGACATATGGGGCCTCGCCGAGGTCGCCCGGCTCACCCCCGGCCGCGTCGCCATCCGCGCCATCGACGCGCGCTTCGGCGAGACGCCCTGCGGCCCCTGGTCCGCGGCGGCGGACGAGGCCGTGCTGTTTCCCATCGTGCTGCTCGGCCAGGATCGCGCCGCGGCGGCGCTGATCGCCGCCGTCAATCCGTTCAAGCGGCTCGACGCCGCCTATGCCTATTTTCTCGATCGCGTCGCCGCCAAGATCGCCTCCTCCATGACCGACGCGCGCGCCTATGCGGCGGAGCGCGAGCGCGCCGAGGAGATCCGCGTGCGCGAGCTGGCGCTGCGGCGCACAGAGGCGGAGCTGCGCGAGGCGCAGCGGCTCGGCCGCATCGGCAGCTGGCGCTGGAGCGGACGCCATGACGACCGCGGCGGCGCCTCGCCCTATCTGGCGCACATCTTCGGCCTCGATCCCGACGCGCCGCCGCCGAGCTTCTCCGAGCAGAAGGGCAGGCTCTACGCCCCCGCCGATTGGGAGCGGCTCGACGCCGCGACGCGCGAGACGTTGCGCACCGGCGAAAGCTTCGAGCTCGACCTTCCCGCCCATCGCGCCGACGGAGCCGCCATTCATGTCACCATTCGCGGCGAGGCGGTGCGCGACGAGCGCGACGCGATCGTCGGATTGCGCAGCACCATTCAGGACATCACCGAACGCAAGCAGGCGCAGGAACGCGTCGAGCTGCTGCTGCGCGAGGTCACCCATCGCGCCAAAAATCTGCTGACGGTCGTGCGCGCGGTGGCGCGCCAGACGGCGCGGCGGGATTCGCCCATCGCCTTCGCGCAGCGCTTCGATCAACGCATCGCGGCGCTCGGCGCGAGCCATGATCTCTTGGTGCAGAACGAATGGCGCGGCGTCGAGCTGCATGCGTTGACGCGCTCGCAGCTCGCCCATTTCGACGATTTGTTCGGCTCGCGCATCCGCATCGAGGGGCCGACGACGATCGTGAAGCCGGCGGCGAGCCAGGCCATCGGCATGGCCCTGCACGAGCTGGCCACCAACGCCGGCAAATATGGCGCGCTCTCCACCGACAAGGGCGTGGTGCGCATCGCGTTCGGCGTGACGAGCGAGGGCGGCGAGCCGCATTTCGAGATGGAGTGGCGCGAGAGCGGCGGGCCGAGCGTCGTCGCGCCCAAGCGCCATGGCTTCGGCCATATGGTGATTCTGCAAATGGCCAAGCATGCGCTCGGCGGACGAGTGACGCTCGATTATGCGCCGACCGGCGTCGTCTGGAAGGTGAGCGCGCCGCTCGACAATGTGATCGAGCCCCCGCAGGGAGAGGATTAGATGAGCGGAAACGAACCGATCCGCATTCTCGTCGTCGAGGACGAGCCGGCGATCGCCGCCGATCTCTGCTTCGTCGTGGAGGAGGTCGGATATGAGATCGGCGGAACGGCGAGCTCGGTCGACGAGGCGCTGAAGCTGATCGAGGACGAGGACATAGACGGCGTGATCCTCGACGCCAATCTGCGCGGCTCCAGCAGCGCCAGCGTCGCCGACGCGCTGCGCGCCAGGAAGCTGCCCTTCTTCGTGCTGTCGGGCTATCTGCAGCGGCAATTGCCAGAGGCGCTCTGCGGCGCGCCCTTCCTCGCCAAGCCCTATGATCAGGACGAGCTGACCTCGCGCATATTGGCGCTGGCGCGACGGTAGCAAAGCCGGAAAAGGCGTGCTAGCCTTTCCGTATCAATGGCTTTCGAGTTTTTTCATGCGCGGCGTTCTCCCGATCTCCCTTTTCCCTCTCCGCTCGAAATCGACCGCGTCCCGCCGCGACAGCGCCTCGGCGCGCAATCCGACCGAACGGAGCCGTTCGATCGATCGCATCGGCGCGCTGCTCGTCATTCTCCTTCTGCTCGCCCCGCCTCGCGTGATCGCCGAGGAGATTTGCGACGCCACCGCCATCGGCGGCGGCGCCGCCGCCTCTGCGAGTGGAACCGTCGATACGCCGCTCGTCTCCGGCGATAGGCTCCGATCGCTGCTCGCCGCGAGAGGCGATCGGCCGGACGGGCTCGACGATGCGCAAAAACATCTGCTCTCGGCGCTCGAAAGCAAGCTCCGGCTCGATCGCCGACAGCTGGCCGCAGGTCTCGACATACTCGCGGAAACCGATATTCCCACCGAGCGGCTCTCGGTGCGGCTCGCCGAAGTCGCGCAGCAATTCGCGTCGCTGCGCGAGCGGCTCCTCCCGCAAGAGGGCGACGACGCCGCGCTCGCCGCGCGCAAGAGCCGCGCCGCCCCGCTGGCGGAGGCGGGCGATCTGAACGCCGCGGACGCGCTATTCGCGGCGCCGGCCCCGACGATGCCCCCCGCCGGCGCCGCTGCGGCGCGCGCCCTGCGCGGCGAAATCGCGATGACGCGGCTGCGCAATCTCGAGGCGGCCGACCATTTCGCCGCCGCCGCCGCCCTGGCCGAGCAGAGCGGCGACACCGAGCGGCAGATGCGCGTCTTCTATCTCTTTCGGGAAGCAGCGGCCTGGTATCGCCAGGGCGCCGAGCGGAAAGACGCTTCCGCGCTGAAAGCGGCTGCCGAAAAATGGACCGTCCTTCTCCCTCTGGCGCAGCGCCAACGCGCGCCGCTCTATTGGGCCGAAATGCAGAGCGCAATCGGCGACGCTCTGGTGCGGCTCGGCGATCTCGAGAACGAAAATCCCCGGCGCTATGCCGAAGCCGCCGCCGCCTATCGCGAGTCCCTGAAGGAACGAACGCGCGAGCGCGCCCCGCTGGATCGGGCGATCACGCAGAGCAAGCTCGGCGTCGCTCTGGCGCAGCTCGGCCGCGCGCAGAACGTGACTCGGCCGAGCGAGGAAGCGGTAGCAGCGCTTCGCGACGCGCTCTCGGAAAAAGCGCTGACGCAGGCGCCCGCCATCTGGGCGAAAACCCACACCAATCTCGGCGTCTCGCTCGAGCTGCTCGGAACGAAGGAGCAAGGAACGCGGCGTTTCGACGAGGCGATCGCGGCCTATCGCGCGGCGCTGACGGTCTACAAGCGCGAATGCACGCCATTGGATTGGGCCGGCACGCAACACAACATGGCCAATTCGCTCCGCGAACGCGGGAAACGCGAGCAGGGCAAGCGGAACCTGGAGGCGGCGGTCGCCGCCTATCGCGAAGCATCGAAAGAGCGAATGCGCGAGCGACAGCCGCGCGAATGGGTCGATCTGCAAAACGATCTCGGGGTCACGCTCATGGATCTCGGCGCGAGAGAGCGCGAAACGCGACGACTCGAGGAGTCGATCACGACCTTTCGAGAGGCGCTGCACGACCAATCGCGTGACGCGAATCCGCGCGCCTGGGCCATGGCGCAGAGCAATTTCGGCAATGCGCTCGGCATTCTCGCGGAGCGCGAGAAAAAGGGGACGCAACGGCTCGCGGAGGCGGTCGGCGCCTATCGCGAAGCGTTGCGTATTTTCAGCCGAGAAAGCGCGCCGGTCGAATGGGTGATAACGCGGAACAATCTCGGCGTCACGCTTCTCGGGCTCGGAGCGAGGGAGAAAAAAACCTCGCATGTCGAGGAGGCCATCGCCGTGTTTCGACAGACGCTCGACGGGACGATAAAAGGGGTTTCGCCCTTCCATTATGAAAATGCGCGCCACACCCTCGAGCGCGCCGTCCGATTGCGCGCAAAACTGCGCGCCGACGCGGCCGCGCGATAAACGCCGACACCGAGCGGCGCGAAAATATGCGCCGCCCGGCGTCGCCCATCGTCAATGGTGATGATGATGATGATGGTGGTGATGGTGATGATGGTGATGCCGGTGGGGACGGGGATGGGCCGAGGCGGCCAGCGGAGCCAGGGCGACGGCGAGGCCGAGAGCCAAGGTCGCGATCAGCTTTTTGGTCATGATCTGTCCTCTGAGTGAGAGGCGTCGGGGCGACGCGCCCGAACAATGCCGCGGCCAAGATGAATAAATGCCGAACGAGCCGCCGCGGCGCCCAACATAGCGGCGCCGAGCCCGAAACCAGAGCTTGTCGCCCGGCTGGCCCCGGTCCCAAAATACGCGGGCCGAGCCCCTATCGCGCGGATTTCGGAGATTCTATGAGTTGGCGAGCCCAACGCCGCGCCGCAAGGACAAGTCGATGCCGATCTGGACGCCCGACCTCGATCGCCGGAAAAACGCCATTCTCACCCGCTTCGCGCAATCCCTCGAGGCGACCAAGCCCTTCGCCGAGCGCTTCGACTATGACGGGCTGTTTCGCTGGAGCCTTTCGGATTCGCCGCAATTCTGGTCGTCCGTCTGGGATTTTTGCGGCGTCATCGGCGAAAAGGGCGAGCGCATTCTCATCGACGCCGACAAAATGCCCGGCGCGCGCTGGTTCCCGGACGCGCGGCTGAATTTCGCCGAGAATCTGCTGCGCCCACGCCCGGCCGAGACCGAGGCGATCGTCTTCTGGGGCGAGGACAAGGTCGAGCGGCGGCTCTCCTTCGGCGAGATCGAGCGGCAGGCCGGCGCGCTCGCCGCCTTCTTCCGCGCGCAGGGCGTCGAGCCCGGCGACCGCATCGCCGCCTATATCCACAATGGGCCGGAGGCGATCATCGGCATGCTGGCGGCCGCCTCGCTCGGCGCCGTCTGGTCCTCCTGCGCGCCGGAGTTCGGCGTGCAGAGCGTGCTCGATCGCTTCGGCCAGATCGCGCCGCGCATTCTCATCGCGGTGGACGGCTATTTCTACAAGGGCAAGACGCTCGACCGCGCCGACAATATTCGCGAGATCGCCGGCAAGCTGCCGAGCGTGCAGAAAATCCTGCTCGTCCCCTATACGAACGCGTCGCCCTCGCTCGACGGACTCGCCGATGCGCTGCTCTGGCCGGAGGCGATCGCGGCGCATGAGGGCGCGGCGCTGCGCTATGAGCGCCTGCCCTTCGACCATCCGCTCTACATCATGTTCTCCTCCGGCACGACGGGCGCGCCCAAATGCATCGTGCATGGCGCCGGCGGCACGCTGCTGCAGCATTTGAAGGAGCATCGCCTGCAAAGCGACATAAAGCCCGGCGACCGCTTCTTCTACGCGACCTCCACCGGCTGGATGATGTGGAACTGGCTGGCGAGCGGCCTCGCCAGCGAGGCGACGCTGCTGCTCTATGACGGCTTCTTCAACGCCGGCAAGGATGGCGCGATCCTGCTCGATTTCGCCGCCAAGGAGAAGGCGACCTTCTTCGGCACCTCGGCCGGCTATCTGAAGCAGATCGAGAAGCAAGGGCTGACGCCGCGCAAGAGCCATGATCTCTCCGCCGTGCGGACGATCGCCTCCACCGGCTCGCCGCTGCTGCCGGACAGCTTCGATTATGTCTATCGCGATTTCAAAGCGGATGTGCAGCTCGCCTCGATCAGCGGCGGCACCGACATCGTCTCCTGCTTCGTCGGCGGCAATCCGTGGAGCCCCGTCTACCGCGGCGAGATTCAATGCGCGGGACTCGGCATGGCGGTGCAGGTCTGGGACGATGAGGGCAAGCGCGTCACCGGCCATGAGGGCGAGCTGGTCTGCACGCAGCCCTTTCCTTCGATGCCGATCTATTTCTGGAACGACGCCGACGGCGAGAAATATCGCAAGGCCTATTTCGCCGAACATCCGGGAATCTGGCGTCATGGCGATTTCGCCACGCAGACGGAGCATGAGGGCTTCCTCATCCACGGGCGCTCGGACGCCACGCTCAATCCGCAGGGCGTGCGCATCGGCACGGCGGACATCTACAATATCGTCGAGCGCCTGCCGGAGATTCTCGAATCTCTCGCCATCGATCAGGAGTGGGAAGGCACGACGCGCATCGTGCTGTTCGTGAAGACGCGCGACGGCGCAGAGCTGGACGATACGCTCGCCGCCCGCATAAAGCGCGAGCTGTTCGAGAAGGCCTCGCCGCGCCATGTGCCCTCGATCATCGTCGCGGCGCCCGATCTGCCGCATACGCGCTCCGGCAAGCTGGTCGAGCTCGCGGTGAAGGAGATCGTGCATGGACGTCCGGTGAAGAATATCGGCGCATTGTCCAATCCCGAAGCGCTCGACTTTTTCGCAAATCTTCCACAGCTCGCGGGCAAGTGACGGGCAAGTGAGCGCGCAACACCCTCCCCTCCAGGGGGAGGGTCGGCCTGCAAAGCAGGACGGGGTGGGGTGATCCCCGAGTCTCTATCGCGAGAACCCCACACCGCACCTATGGCGCGACCCTCCCCTGAATGGGAGGGTAGGCGTCGGATCGTCATGAAGCCGCGCTATTTGTTCGTTCCATTGGAATAGAAAAGGGAGCCCGCGAAGATGAAGATCGACGAGGTGCGCAGGACGGCCTTTGCGATGCCGCTCACCAATCCCGCCTATCCGCGCGGGCCCTATCGTTTCTACGATCGCGAATTCATCGTCATCACCTATCGCACCGATATCGACGCGCTCCGCGCCGTGGTTCCGGAGCCGCTCGAGATCGACGAGCCGATCGTCAAATATGAATTCATCCGCATGCCGGATTCCACCGGCTTCGGCGACTATACCGAGAGCGGCCAGGTGATCCCGGTGCGCTTCAACGGGCAGAAGGGCGCTTACGTCCACGCCATGTATCTCGACGATGACGCGCCCATCGCCGGCGGGCGCGAGCTGTGGGGCTTTCCCAAGAAGCTCGCCTCGCCCAAGATCGAGCATGACGGCGACGTCATTCTCTGCACGCTGCGCTACGGCCCGGCGCTCTGCGTCGAGGCTTCGGTCGGCTACAAGCATCGCATATTGGAGACGGCGCCCGTCGCCGAGGCAATCCAGCAGCCGAATTTCCTTTTGAAGATCATCCCCCATGTCGACGGCTCGCCGCGCGTGCTGGAGCTCGTGCGCTACCATATGACGGATGTCGTCGTGAAAGGCGCCTGGGCCTCGCCGGCGGCGCTCGCGCTGCATCCCCATGTCGCCTGCGACGTCGCCCGCCTGCCGGTGCGCGAAATTATTTCGGCGACGCATTTCGTCGCCGATCTCACGCTCGCGCTGGGCGAGGTCGTGCTCGACTATCTGGACGAGAAATAGCAGCGCTCACGCGCCCTTCCCTTTCGGCGCGCGCGCCAGAAGAATCTTGTACGGGATGTCGAAATAGTCGGGAGCCGCGCAGCGCGCGACGGTCTCGCCGCGCAAGAGAATCGCCGGAATCCAGGCGGCGCCGAGCCCGGCCTCGACCTGCGCCAGCAGCGCCTCGGCCGAGGCGCTCTCGCAGACCGGCCGCCCGCGCATGCGCACATCATGCGCGGCGAGCATTGCGGCGATGCGCGCGCCATAATGCGTGCCCGGCGCATAGACCATCAGCCGTCCGCTCAGCGCGCCGCCATCCAGCGTGACGACGTCCTCCGCGCCACGGCGCTGCACGAGGATCAGCCGATCCTCGCCGATCGCCTCGCGCTCGAGCCCGGCGAGATTGTCGGCGTCGCCGAAATCGGGAACCATCGCCAGATCGGCATGGCCGCGCTTGACCGCCTCTATGCAGCCGGAGACGGAGGCGACGACGACGGAGTAATTGCGCAATTCACGCTTCATCAACCATGGCGACAGAAAGGTCGCGGCCAGCGTGTTGGTCGCATAGATGCGCAGCGCCTTCTCCAAATGGCTCGACACGCAGAGCACGGCGCGGCGCGCGTCATAGATTTCGTCGCGCAGGCGATGCGCGCGCGCGAGAAACTCCTCGCCCGCCGGCGTCAGCGTCACCGGACGACGCTCGCGATCGAACAGCGGCGCGCCGAGCCATTCCTCCAGCCGCTGCATGCGGCGGCTATAGGCGGATTGCGTCGTGCCGCGCGCCTCCGCCGCCCGCGTGAAGTTGCGCGTCTGGCAGAGCGCCAGGAAATCGTCGACCCATTGCAGCTCCATGATGCGAGAAATGCATCATCGAATCGCAAATGACAATTGGATCGTTCCGCAGGAGCGCGCCATATCCGTCGCTGTGACGAAGCTCGAGAAAGCGAAACGGGCATAAAGCGAAACGGCATGGAGCCGCTGCCGATGGAACCGCTGACGATATTCGAGAAGGACGATGGCGCGGGCTTCGCGCTGCTGCCGCGCTGCGTGCGGCTGCTGGCCGCGCCGGCGGAGGCCCGCGCTTTCTGCGAGTTCGAGGTGGTGAGCGGAAACGCGGCCTATCGCGAAGGCGAGCGATTTTATCTGACGCAGGCGAAAGCGCGGCGCGCCTATCCCGCCGCCGCGCTTGCGCCGGAAGACGGAAGCGCGGCGTCCTGATCGCGCGACCGCGTCGATTCGGCGCCTGCGATAGCGTCCGGCGCAACTGGACAGACGCCGATCAAATTACAATTATCGTAGACGATGAGACATGATCACCGCTTCGGGCGCGCTCAATGACGAGCTTTCGCTTCTCGCTGCAAGCGCAGCTGGCGCTGTTTATCGGCGCATTCCTCGCGATCGTGCTCGGACTCGCGGTTTTATCCATGCAGAGCCTGCGTTCGGTCGACGCGAAGACCGATGCGCTCGCGACGAAATGGATCGAAGGCACGCGCCTTCTCGGCGAATTATCGGACCGAATTTCCGAGTTCAGGATCGCCGAGACCTATCGCGCGCTGGCGGACACCGACGAAGATCGGATCGCGGCGGAGCAGCGCGCCGCGACCAATCGTCTCGTCATCGAGCAGCTGCAACGCGACTATTTCGCGCTGTTCGGCGCGGAGCCGCGCCCCGATCTCGCCAAAGTCCGCGATGCGCTGGCGGCCTATCTCGCGGCGCATGACGCATGGATGGAGCGCGAGCCGGATCTCGCGTCGATCCGGGCGGCGCGCGGCGTCAGCGCTCTGCACGCGGCCTACAAAGCCGCCGACGACGCGGCCGACGCCGCCATAGACGAGCTCAAATGGTCGGCGGGCGCGGAGGCCGAAACGGCCGGGCGCATCACCAGAGGCGCGATCGACATCACACTGCTCGCCGCATCGCTCGGGATCGCGCTGGCGATCTGGCTGCTGTTTCGCGTGAAGGAGCAGATCACGCGGCCGCTCGCGGCGATCACCGAGGCGCTCGCCCAGCTCGCGGCCGGGAATCGCCATATCGAGGTTCCGGAGATCGAACGCGACGACGAAATCGGCGCGATGGCGAAATCCTTCGATGTGTTCCGCGCCAATGCGCAGGCGCTGGAGCGCGCGCATGAGGCGACGCGCGCGGCGCAGGAGCATGCGCAGATTCTCGCGCGTCAGGATTTGCTCACCGGCCTGCCCAATCGGCGCATGATGGTCGCCGATCTGCACGCCGCGATCGAGCGCGTCGAGGACGGCGCCGCCGCTTGCGCTCTGCTCTCCGTCGATCTCGACCGCTTCAAGCCGATCAATGATCTCGAGGGTCATCGCATCGGCGACGCCGTGCTCTGCGAGGTGGCGCGGCGCCTGCGTCTGGTCTCGCGCAAGAACGACATCGTCGCGCGTCTGGGCGGCGACGAATTCGCGATATTGATCGAGATGACTCCCGCGACCCATTTGGATCAGGCGATGCGCGTCGCCGGCCGCGCGCTCGCCGCCATCGCCGAGCCGATCGAGATCGGCGATCGGCGCATCGAGCTCAGCGCCAGCGTCGGCGTGTCGCTCTGTCCGGAGAATGGTCTCGACGTGGGCACGCTGCTGCGCGCGGCGGATATCGCAATGTATCACGCCAAGCGCGACGGCCGCGGCCGGTTCCGCTTTTTCGAGCAGAGCATGGACGAGGAGCTGCGCCGGCGCGCCGCGCTCGAATCGGCCTTGAAGAAAGCCGTCGCGGCCGGCGACATACGGCCCTTCTATCAGCCGCTCGTCGATCTGCGCGACAGCCGCATCTATGGCTTCGAGGTGCTGTCGCGCTGGACGCACGACAAGCTCGGATCGATTCCGCCAGACGTCTTCATACCGCTCGCCGAGCAGATCGGCGTCATCGCCGATCTCACCTGGTCGGTGGTGCGTCGCGCCTGCCGCGAGTCGTTGCATTGGGGCGCGCAGGTGCGGCTGTCGGTCAATGTCTCGCCGATGCAGCTCAAGGATCCGCTGCTCGCGTCACGCCTGCTGGCGACGCTCGAGGAGGAGAAATTCCCGCCGTCGCGCCTCGATGTCGAGATTACCGAGAGCGCGCTCATCGACGACGTCGACATCGCCCGCGCGACGCTCGCCGCCCTGCAGGCCGAGGGCGTGCGGATCTCGCTCGATGATTTCGGCGCCGGCTATTCGAGCCTCTATCATCTGCGCGCCTTCCATTTCGACAAGGTGAAGATCGACCGCTCCTTCGTGCTCGCCATGCAGCACGACGAAGAGAGCGGCAGAATTGTCGACGCCATATTGAGCCTGCTGAAGCATCTCGGCGTGACGACGGTCGCCGAAGGCGTCGAGACCGAGGAGGTGCTGCGCCGCCTCGCCGAGAATGGCTGCGAGATCGGCCAGGGCTTCTATTTCGGCAAGGCCATGACCATAGGCGACGCCTCGAAGCTGCTGCGTCGCCGCCGCGTCGATCGCCGCGTCGCCTGAGCCGCGCGGCTTTTTCCAGGACGATCGGTCGAACGCGTGTTCCCCCCGGGGCGGGTTCCACGCGAAAGACTCGGGGGTCACCCCGATCGCCCAGATCGGATCGGAAAAGCCGGGTCTAATCGCGCGGAATGACGCCGGTCGCCATGCGGCCGAGATCGCCGACCGCGCCGGTGACCGTGTCGACGGCGCGCTGCATGAAGCCGGGCTGCTCACTCGGCTCGGGCGCGCGCGGCGGCGGAGCCGCAATCGGCGCTTCCGCCAGCGGCGCGGGCGCAGGCGCGACCGGAGCCGCCGCGGCCGGAGCGGGAACGGGTTTCGGCTTGGCGGGCTTGGCCTGCTGCTGCGCAACGGGCTTGGCCGGCGGCGGCGCCACAGGCTTGGCCGGCGGCGCCGCATGCGCCTTCTCCAGCGGCGGTTTGGCGGTAGCGGCGTGCGGCGCCTTCACGACCGGCGGAGGCGCGGGCGCGGCGACCACTGGCTCGGGCGCCGGAGCGGGCTCCGCGGCGACGGGCTCGACCGGCGGCGACGGCGCCTTCGGCTGCGGAATGATGCGAATGGGAGCGGCCGTGGGCGCCGTGAGCGGAACGGCGTCGGCGCCTGGCGGACTCAGCGCGCCATCCGGCAGCGCCCGAGCCGACGGCGGCGCGGGCTCGCTGACCACCGCGGCGGGCGGCTCTTCGGAAACGGGCTCGGCGGCGGCGGGCGCCGATTCGGCGGCCATGGCGTCGCCTTCGGCTCCGGCATTGTCGACGGCGGCGGCGTTCGAAGCAGGCTCGGCGGGATCGATGGATTCGCGCTGCGTCGCCGAGGCGACGGGCTCCTCCTCCTCATCGCCCGGCAGGAACATGCTCGCCACCGCTCCCGCGCCGACCACCAGAATGACGACCGCGGCCGCGATCAGCCATCCGCGCCCGCGTCGGCGCACTGTGCCGCGCTCTAGGCCCTGCTCTTGACCGGGCGCGACCTTCGGCCTGCGGGCGCGCAGCTTCCGATCGACCTCGTTCGGGGCCAGCACGGCCTCCGGCTCCGCCGTCGATGGCGGCTCGACGGCGTGATCCAGCCGGGCGTGAGAATCGTCACCTTCCTGCTGCGGACCGGTGTGACGCAACAGCTCCTTGAACTCCTCGAACTCCGCGATGAGCTTCTTGTCGGCGGGTGCGTTCATCTTCCAGTCCTCCGATTGCGTCGGCCGCGTCGGTCCAAATCCCGCGACGCCCGACGCCATCTTTCGCGATTTTCGCCGATCGCGGCCTTCACGAATATTCGCGAAACACCCCTGTCGGCGTGAAATTCCACGCGGCTTTCCATGCCACGCCACTCAGAGATAGAGAGAATTGTGGCCGATCTTTGCCGCTGTCGCAGCGCGCCGCGACGCGACAAAGGCGATTCTCCTGGGGAAAAGCGCCCCGCGGCGCTGCGCTCAGACGAGCTGCTCCTTCAATTGCAGCGTTCCGGCGACGCCGATCGCATCATAATGCTCGTCGAGAAACGCCTTGCCGGCGTCCCGTCCGATATCGAACAGCGACCGCAGGAAATCATAATCGGCGTCGAGCTTGGTGTCGGCGCCGAAGCGCTTCATCGCCGCGCCGCCCTCGACGAGATGCAGCAGCACCTTCTTATAGTGCGTGCCCTCCAACCGCCCGGCGTCGATGAGGCGCGCGACGAAGTCGATGGCGCGGAACTCGTGCAGCAACGAGGCGTTGAAGGTGATCTCGTTCAGCCGGTCCATGATGTCATGCGAGGTCCGCGGGACCTCGTCACGCTCCACCGGATTGATCTGCACCAGCACGATGTCGCGGCAATCGGTCTCGGTGTAGAGCGGGAACAGCGCCGGATTGCCCATATAGCCGCCGTCCCAATAGGCCTCGCCCTCCACCTCCACCGCCTGGAACACAGTGGGCAGGCAGGCGGAGGCCATCAGCATGTCGATGGTCAGCTCCGGCCGGCGAAAAATGCGCACCTTGCCGGTGCGCACATTGGTCGCCGAGATGAACAGCTTCAGATCGTCGGTGGCGCGCAGCGCCGCAAAATCGATGAGGCCGGCGATGAGATCGCGCAGCGGATTGATATCGAGCGGGTTGAAGTCGTAGGGCGAGAAGTAGCTCGCCGCATTCTGCGTGAGCGCCTTGCGCAGCTTCAGCGGGTCCCAGAAGCCGAACACCATGTCGCAGAGATCGCGCTGCGCCTTGCTCAGCTCGCCATCGACGCTGATCGTGCGCCAGAACTCCTGCAGCTGCGCGCGGGCGCGCGCCGGGCCGCCCTCGCGCAATCCATCGGCATAGACGACGGCGTTCATCGCGCCGGCGCTCGCGCCGCTGACGCCGACGACGTCGAGCCGCCCGTCCTCGAGAAAGGCGTCGAGCACGCCCCAGGTGAAGGCGCCGTGAGCGCCCCCACCCTGCAAGGCCAGAGTGACCTTCTTCTTCGGGATCGTCATCCGGCCGTCCAGCCGCCGTCGATGGAAATGTTGGAGCCGGTGATCTGCGCCGCGGCGTCCGAGCACAGGAACAGGACCAGCGCGGCGATCTGATCGACGGTCACGAACTCCTTGGTCGGCTGCGCCTGTAGAAGGACGTCATTGATGACCTGCTCGCGGGTGAGATTGCGGGCCTTCATCGTGTCCGGGATCTGCTTCTCGACGAGCGGGGTCCAGACATAGCCGGGCGAGATGCAATTGGCGGTGACGCCGAACGTCGCCAGCTCCAGAGCCACCACCTTGTTGAGCCCGGCGATGCCGTGCTTGGCGGCGACATAGGCGGCCTTGAACGGCGAGGCGACCAGCGAATGGGCCGAGGCGGTGTTGACGATGCGGCCCCAGCGCCGCTTCTTCATTCCGGGCGTCGCGGCGCGAATCGTGTGGAAGGCCGAGGAGAGATCGATGGCGATGATCTGATTCCACTTCTCGATCGGGAAATCCTCGATCGGCGAGACGAATTGTATGCCGGCGTTGTTGACGAGAATATCGACCGAGCCGAGCGTCTCCTCCGCATTGTGGATCATCGCGGCGATCTCTTCGGGCTTGGTCATGTCGGCGCCGTCGTAGATGACGGTGACGCCGAACTCTTTCTCTATGGCGGCGCGCTCCTTTTCTATGTCGGCGGCCTCTCCGAAGCCGTTGATGACGACATTGGCGCCCTCCTTGGCGAGGGCGCGGGCGACGGCGAGGCCGATGCCGCTGGTGGAGCCGGTGACGACGGCGTTGCGTTTGGCGAGAGACATTCGCGCTCCTCTTCGTGAAAAGGTCGATCGTCGGACGGCAATCTAGCGTCTCGACGTCGACGGAACATGACGCCGCCGGCGGCTCACTGGGTCGCCCACAGAATGCGCGCGATCCAGCTTACCTCCTCCCGGGGCACGACGCGATCCGGATAGGCGGGGTTGAAGGACTTCAGCTCGATCATGCGGGCGGTCTGGCGCTTCAGCTCCTTGGCGAGGACCTCGCCGGCCGTCGTCTTCACCACCACGCGGTCGCCGCGGCGCACCGGGGCGGCCGGCGAGACGATGACGATGTCGCCGTCACGATAGAGCGGGGCCATGGAGTCGCCGGAAATCTCGAGCGCATAAGAGTGCTCGTCGGCGTCGGCGAAGACGTCGATCTCGTCCCAGCCCGCGCCGGTGGCGAAGCCGGCGTCGTCGAAGAAACCGCCGACCCCGGCCTGGGCGAGGCCGATGAGCGGACGCGCGCTGCGCGCCGGCCGCTGCCCCTTGGCCATGACCAGATTCATGAATTCGTCCAGGCTCGCCCCCGTCGCCTGCAGAACCTTGGCGATCGATTCGGTCGAGGGCCAGCGCAGCCGCCCATCGGCGGTCTGCCGCTTGGAGCGGTTGAATGTGGTCGGGTCCAGCCCGGCCTTGCGGGCGAGGCCGGACGCGGTGAGGCCATAGCGCTCGCCGAGCGCGTCGAGAGCCGCCCAGATCTGCGCATGCGTCAGGATTTCAGCCATTGGCGGACCTCATTCCTATAAGTAGGAATAGAACAGTCGCCGCCGCTCCGCAATTCCAGATTTGCCCGCCGCCGCCGATCGGGCCGCTGCATTTTTCCGGCGGAAGTCGTCGCATTTTCAGCAAACTCCAGGAATTGGCCGGGACGGCTCCATTGACCATGCCGGCCGGGCCGCCTATCTTGGTCCGATCGTGACCCAGCAGAGCGACAAAACTCGGCAGTATGGACAGACGGCGGCGACGCTGCTCGTCGCCTATCTGCTCGTGCTGCAGGGACTGGCCGCAGGCCTCGTCGTCGGCGCGCGCGCCGGACAGAACGTCAATAGCGCGATCTGCCTCAGCGCCAAAGCGACGACCGTCGACGAGGGCTCGCAAGGGCCGCGCGCCCCCGCCCATCGGATGGACGCCTGCTGCCTCCAGCATTGCACGGGGCTCGACGGCGGCGTCCTCGGCGATTTCGCGGAGCTCGACGCGCCGCGCTCGCCCGAGATCGGCGTTCTCGCGCCGCTGCGCGAATCCGGCGGCCACAAGCGTCTCGCCCAGCTTCCCGTCGGAGCGCGCGCTCCGCCGGTCCTCTCCGTCTGACCGCAGCCGAGGCTGCGCTAACTGGCGCGTCTTCGTGCTCCCGCCTTCGGGAGCGGAAGGCGCATTTCCCCAGAAGACAAAAGCGAAACCGTGCTCGACCCCGCAGACGCGCGCCGCGCGGCGGAGGATCGATCCGAATATTCGCTCGAGAGACCGAGACAAAACAATGGATTATGATGCTTCCCCCCGAGAAGGCCGGCGCGCCGTGCGAACCGCGGCTGCGCCCAGTCAGGACCAATCCAATGCGCCGACGCGCCGCCGGATCGAGGTGCTGGAGACGTATTTCGGCGCCGACGGCCGCCCTGTGAAGCGCAAGAGCACAGGCGCGGCGCGCGTCGCCCGTCACTATGACGAGCGCGGCAACAAGGTCGAGGAGGCCTATTTCAACGCCGACGGCAAGCCGACCCTGCGCAAGGGCCTCGGCGTCGCCCGCATCGCCTGGAGCTATGACGAGCGCGGCCGGCAGATCGACGCCTCCTTCTACGACGTCGCCGGCGAGCCGGTCCAGAAGGGCGCCGCCGCGCGCGACCGGGCGCTCGCCGACGCCTGATCGAGCAGACCGAGCGCTCGCTCGGCGACCCGACGGACGCGGGCCGCCGCAGCCCCCCGGAGCGCTATCCGATCTAATTGAATCGGATAGCGCTATCGGCTGGTGGAGATGAATTCCGATCTCCGACCGCAAAGGCGTGGCGCCGAAGAGCCCTAACGCCGCGACCAGCGCCGCGCTGCCGAGCGTTGACAAGCACAGTCCCGCAATCTAGCGTTGAAATAATAATTTTATTTCGACGCGGATTGTCGGCCATGGCGACGTATACGATCTCCTTTACCAATCTGACTATTCCCGGGACCGGCTCCAACGCTGGAAATACCGACACCGTTTCGGGCCAATTCACGATCGACTTCACAGCCGGCAAGGTGGCGGCGTCGTCGCTGACCATCAACGGCGTGGACGCTCTGAGCGCTGTCGGCGGCAGCGGCGGGAACATCGCCACTTTCGGCGACAATGAAGACGGGACCTACAATGTCGGCATGACGAACCTTGGTTCCGACTATAATTTCGTCATGTATTTTACGGGCCAGAACCCGACCGCGCTCGGTCGCGTCATCTACCAGTCCGCCAATGGCCGCACTTTCGACACGGGAGCAACTTCCAGCAATTACTACGCTGCGAACGCTAGCTTGCCGGTCACGTCCGTGGTCGCCTGCTATTGCGCCGGCACGCGCATTCGCACAGCGCGCGGCGATGTCCCGGTCGAGGCGCTCGTCGTCGGCGATCTCGTCGTCACCGCCTCCGGCGCGCACAAGCCCATCCGCTGGCTCGGCCACAGCGAGGTCGATTGCGCGGACGCCCCCGCCAAAATCCGGCCGGTCCGCATCGCCGCCCATGCCTTGGGGCCCGACCGACCGGCTCGGGACCTCCATGTCTCCCATGACCACGCCCTCTGCTTCGACATACTGGGAGAGGTGCTCATTCCCGCCGGCGCGCTCGTCAATGGCGCGACGATCCGGAAGCTCGACGCCGAACGCGTGACCTATTGGCATGTCGAGCTCGACGAGCACGACATTCTCCTCGCCGAGAACCAGCCCTCGGAAAGCTATATCGACACCGGCAATCGCGCCTTCTTCGTCGAGAATGACGTCGTCTCGATCGGCGCCCGCCCGGCCGTCGATCCGGCGACCCGCAGCCATGCGGATTTCTGCCGCCCCTTCCACGCCGGCGGCCCGCTCGTCGAGGCTCTGCGGACGCAGCTTCGCTTGCGGGCGAAAGCGCTCGGCTGGACGCTCGACGAAAAGCCGCCGCTCGAGCTGCATCTCATCGTCGACGGCGCGCGGATCGAGCCTGTCATTCGCGGGCTGGCCTGCCGCTTCGAGATTCCCGCCGGCGCGCAGGAGGTGCGGCTCGCGTCGCCGATCGCCCGGCCGGCGGATGCGGGCCAGAGCGATGAGCGCGAGCTCGGCGTCTGCATATCGGCTCTGACGCTCTGCGACGGTTTCGGCGAGAATCGGCGAATCGATCTCGCCGATCCGCGGCTCGACGCGAGCGGTTTCCACACGCTCGAGGAAGGCCCGCGGCGCTGGACTGCGGCGCGCGCGAGATTGCCGGCCGCATTTCTTCAGAATTGTCCGGACGGGACCTTTCTGCGCGTCGACCTCTGCGGCCCGCCTGTCGCGCGATGGCGGGCGCCGACGCAGAGCAACGCCGCGCGAGACGCGAGCGAGCGCCCTGACGCGTCACCCGTTCACGAGCGCGATCGCGAAACCGTCCCAGCCCTTGGAGCCGACCGTCTGAATGGCGGTGGCCGTCACGCGCGGCTCCGCGGCGAGAGCGTCGAATAGCGCGCGGGCGCCGACGGCGTGGGCGTCTGTCCCCGCGAGCACGGAGCCATCCCGCACGACATTGTCGACGATGATGAGGCTCCCCGGCCGCGCGAGCTTCAGCGCCCAGGCGAAATAATTGGCGTTATTGGGCTTGTCCGCGTCGATAAAGGCGAGATCGAAAGGCCCCGCCGCTTCCGTCTCGAGCTTCGGCAGCGTGTCCAGCGCAGGGCCGACACGAATGTCGACGCGCTCGGCGAGCCCCGCGCGGGCGAGATTGGCGGCGGCGACATCGGCGTGCTTCTGCTCGAGCTCGAGCGTCACGAGACGACCGCCCTCCGGCAGCGCGCGCGCCAGCCATATGGTGCTGTAGCCGCCGAGCGCGCCCACCTCGAGAATGCGCCTGGCGCCGATCGAGCGCGCGAGAAGATGCAGCAGCTTGCCCTGCGGCGGCGAGACGTCGATCGCCGGCAGCCCGGCGGCGGCGTTGAAGGCGAGGGCGGAGTCGAGCTCCGCATCCGCGCCGATCAGGCGATCCGCGAGATAGGCGTCGACGGTATTCCAGCGTTGCGACTGGTCTTGCGAAGACATGGCCACCCTCCTCCGCGATCGACGAGCGGCTCGGCGATCAGACGCCGAGCTTCTTCTGCAGATTGGTCGAAGACGTCGTGTATTGGAACAGCAGCTTCTTGTCCGGATAGATGTAGCGATGCGCCTTTTGCGCGGCCAGCGAGGCCTCGTGGAAGCCGCAGAGAATGAGCTTCAGCTTGCCCGGATAGGTGTTGATGTCGCCGATGGCGAAAATGCCCGGGTGATTGGTCTCGAATTTCTCCGTGTCCACGGGAACGAGATTCTCGTGCAGGTTGAGACCCCAATCCGCGACCGGGCCGAGCTTCATCGTCAGGCCGAAAAACGGCATGAGACGATGCGCCGAGACGACCGTGTCGACATTGTCGTTGCCGCGGATCGTCACCGAGGAGAGCTCGCCGTCGGCGCCCTCGATCGCCGTGATCTGGCCGAGGCGGAAGTCGACCCTCTTGGCGGCGATGTGCTCCTGCAACGCATTGACCGAGTGCGGCGCGGCGCGGAACTGGTCGCGGCGATGGACCAGCGTCAGGCTCCTGGCGATCGGCTGCAGATTGAGCGTCCAATCGAGCGCGGAATCGCCGCCGCCGACGATGACGACGTCGCGATCGCGGAAATCCTCCATGCGGCGCACCGCATAGAAGACGGATTTGCTCTCATAGGCGTCGATGCCGGCGATCGGCGGCTTCTTGGGCTGGAACGAGCCGCCGCCCGCAGCGACGAAGACGACCTTGGTCTTGAATTTCGTGCCGGCGTCGGTCGTCACCTCGAAGGAGGGAGACTCGGGCGTGCCGGTGGGGACGAGCTGCTCGACCATTTCATTGAAATGGAAGGTCGGATTGAAGGGCTTGATCTGCTCGAGCAGATTGTCGGTGAGGCCCTGGCCGGTGACGAGCGGATGGCCCGGAATGTCGTAGATCGGCTTTTCCGGATAGAGCTCCGAGCATTGTCCGCCGGCGCGCGGCAGAATGTCGATGACATGAGCCCGAATATCCAAAAGCCCCAATTCGAAAACCGCGAACAGACCGGCCGGGCCGGCCCCGACGATCAGCGCGTCGGTTTCGATTGTCTCACTCATTTTCTTGTCCTTCGCCGCGTCCAAAACGAAATTTGCGAGGGGCGAGGCGGCTTCATCGGACCGAAAATGCGCCGGGGCGCGCTCGGGACCACACCCGAGGCGCCGCCCGTCTCGATCGACCATGGCCGCCGCCGTCGAAACGGGCGCGGCCGAGGCGCAAGCCCCGGTCGACGCCCGATCCGTCACGGCTCTGGTCTATTAGCATCCGCGCCGCCATGCAAATGTCTTCAAGTCGTAATGTCTTCCGGCGTTGCGCCCGGCCGCGCACGAGAATCGGCTCGCCGATGCGAAAAAAAACGCCGCGTTTCCGCGGCGTTCGGGTCGTCCGAAAAATCGGCGTCCGGAGCGGAGCGCTCAGCCCTGCTGCGACGGCGTCGTCACCACCAGGCCGTCGAGCTCCGGCCGCACGGTGATCTGGCAGCTCAGCCGCGAATTGGGCTTCACGTCGAAGGCGAAGTCCAGCATGTCCTCTTCCATCTGCGAGGGCTTGCCGACCTTCTCCACCCAGGCCTCGTCCACATAGACATGGCAGGTGGCGCAGGCGCAGGCGCCGCCGCATTCGGCCGGAATTTCCGGTATGTCGTTGCGACGCGCCGTCTCCATGACGGTGGAGCCCGTCTCGCCCTCGACCGTGCGGGCCTGACCATGCGAGTCGACGAAAGTGATCTTCGCCTTGGTCGGAGCCCCGCCGCCGGGCTCGGCGCCGTAGCGGGTCGCTTGGTCGTAGAGGCTGGTCTTCACCATGGTGCTCGTCTCTTCCGTTGACGTGTCGGCGCGCCTGCCGCGGGCGCAAAAATCGGCGGGCCGCCGAAGTCCTTCGCCCGAAGCTTCGGCCCGACGCTCGTCCTCTCGCGCGATCAGTTATCATCGGCGGAGCGGGCGCGCTAGTCTTTCCTCGAGCCTGCGACGCGGTGATGTCGGACGGCCGATTTCAGACTTGCGCCGCGGTCCAGCGCACGATCTGGCCGACGGTCGCGGTCAGCGCTTCGTCCAGCGCCTGCGTCGCCGCCGCGCCGGTGGAATGCGGCGCCGGCGCGCGGCCCGAGAAGACGCGGCCATGGCCGACCGGCGCGCCGCGCGCATCCAGCATTTTGGCGGCGATCTCGACGATCGCCTCGCCGCTGGTCACATCGATCTCGAAACGACGGATCTCCGTCGCCAGAACGCGATCGGCGATCATTCCAGCGCGCACGACGGAGCCGGTCGCCCGGCCGATGTCGAAGGCGGCGATGAGCCGGGCCTGCACGAGCCGCGGCAGCCGATCCACCCATTGCGCCTCGGCGAGATTGGCCACCTCGTTCGGCCCGGTGCGCACGACGATGCGGTCGGAGTCGATGGGCTGCACCGCCAGCGGCTCGGCGACGGCGAGCGTGCCGCGCAAGGGCCGCGCGAGCGTCCGCGCCGCCCCGCCCGGACCGCCGAGATCGAAGCTCTCGCGCTGCGGCGCGCCGCCGCAAGCGGACAGCCCCAGGCAAGCGGGCAGCCCCAGAGCGGCGAGCAGAATGAGTGAGAGCGACGCTCGCGACGGCGCCATGAATCGATCCTTCCCGCCGACCGCGCGCGACGCCGCGCCGCTGTCGGCAATGATTCCGAAGACTACTCGAAGGCGGCGCGACATCAAAGAGCGACGCCCTTCACTTGCCGCGATATTCGGGTAGACCCGGGCTCGCGCCGAAGATCACCTGCTGCGGATTCTTCTCCAGCGAGCGCACCGCGCGCTCGACCGTGTCCAGCGTCTTGCGCGCGTCTACGGCGAGCTGCTCATATTGCTTCAGCCCACTGCCGGAGAAGCTCTTGAGATTGGCCGAGGCGCCGGCGATGTCGGTCGCTATGCTATTCAGCTTCTTGGGATCGATCGCCGCGAGCAATTTGTCGATGCGCGCCGGCAGCGGCTTCATCGAGGCGCTGATCTCCGACATATCGTGGATGAAGGAGTCGATGCCGCCGGAATTATCGGCCAGCGCCTTGGTGAATTTCTCGGTGTTCTTCAGCGTGTCCGAGATGGTCTGCGAATTGGCGTCGAGCAATCTGCCCACCTTGTCGAGAACCTCGGTGGCGGTCGACGAGAGCTTCTGCACATTCTCCAGAATATTCTGGAATTCGGAGCGCTCCGCCTCGATGATCGGATAGGTCTCGCCCGGCTTGGCGCGCAAATCCTCGGCGCCGGGCGTGCCGCCGGTCAGCGACACATAGGCGACGCCGGTGAAGCCGGTCTGCTCCAGGCGGGCGCGCGTATTGGTCTTGACCGGCGTCTTGCGGTCGATGCTGATGAGCACGTCGACTCGGCTCGGGTCCTGATCGGAGATGGCGAGCTGCGTCACCTCGCCGACCTTGAGGCCGTTGAAGCGCACGTCGTTTCCGCGCAGCAGGCCGCTGACCGAGCCGCTGAAATGCAGCTCGAACGTCTTGTATTGCGCCGTCTGGCTCGCCCCCGAGAACCAGAAGACGAAGCCGAAGGCCGCGAACACCACGGCGAGGGCGAAAGCGCCGATGAGCGCGAAATTGGCGCGGGTTTCCATTGGGCTACTCTCGTCCTCGCATATCTTGCGCTCGAAGATCTTGCGCTAGCAGATCTTTCGCTCGCAGATCTTTCGATTTGCGCTCGTCCAGCGCTCCGGCGAGGCGCGAGCCGCGCACGCCGTGGAAATAGGCCTTCAGCCAGGGGTGATCGAAGGCGAGCATCTCCTCCATCGGCCCGGCGGCGATCACCTTGCCCTCAGCCAGCGCCGCGACGCGGTCGCAGATGGAATAGAGGCTGTCGAGGTCATGCGTGACCATGAAGACGGTCAATCCCAGCGTGTGCTGCAGCGTTGCGATCAGCTCGTCGAATTCGGCCGCGCCGATCGGATCGAGCCCGGAGGTCGGCTCGTCGAGGAAGACGAGCTCCGGATCGAGGGCCAGCGCCCGGGCGAGCGCCGCGCGCTTGATCATGCCGCCCGACAATTCAGCCGGAAATTTGTCCGCCGCGCTCGCCGGTAGCCCGACCAGCTCGAGCTTCAGCATCGCCAGCTCGTCCATCAGCCGCGCCGACACCTGCCGGCTCTCGCGCATCGGCATTTGAATATTCTGCCGCACGGTGAGGCTGGAAAACAACGCCCCATTCTGAAACAGCACGCCCCAGCGGCGCTCGACGCGGCGGCGCTCCGCCGACGACATCCGATCGCGGTCCTGCCCGAACAGCTCGATGAGGCCGGAGCGCTTGTCGACGAGGCCGAGAATGGTGCGCATCAGCACCGATTTGCCCTGCCCCGAGCCGCCGACGAAGCCCAAGACCTCGCCGCGATAGACATCGAGATCGAGGCCGCGCATGACCAAAGTCTGGCCGAAGCCGACGAAAAGATCGCGCACGCGGATCACCGTCTCGCGCGCCGCGCTCGGCTCCGGTTTTTCGATCGTTTGCGAGGAGAGATCGGTCATCGCGCGCTAATATTTGATCGAGGCGAAGAAGATGGCGAAGAAGCCGTCGACGACGATGACCATGAAGATCGCCTTCACCACCGAGGCGGTGACGTGACGCCCGAGCGATTCGGCCGACCCCCTGGTCGCCATGCCCTCCATGGCGGCGACCATGCCGATGATCAGCGCCATGAATGGCGCCTTGATGAGGCCGACGAAGAAAGTGTTGCGGCCGATCGCCCCCTGCAGCAGCGAGAGATAGGCGGCCGGGCTGATGCCCTCATAGACCCAGCACACGAGCAGGCCGCCGAACAGCGCCGACATATCGGCGACGAAGGTGAGCAGCGGCAGCGACAGCACCAGCGCCAATATGCGCGGCGTGACCAGCGCCTCGATCGGCGAGAGGCCCATCACGCGCAGCGCGTCGACCTCCTCGCGCATCTTCATCGAGCCCAGCTCGGCGGTGATGGCGGAGCCCGAGCGGCCGGCGATCATGATGGAGGTGAGCAGCACGCCGAGCTCGCGCAGCACCAATATGCCGATGAGATCGACCGCATAGGCGCCCGCGCCGAAGCGGCGGAGCTGGAAAATGCCCTGCTGCGCGACAATGGCGCCGACCAGCAGATTGATCAGCGCGATGATCGGCAGGCTGCGGAAGCCGAAGCTCTCGATATGATAGACCAGCGAGGTGAAGCGAAAGCGCCCCACCGCCAGGACGGAGACGCCGGCGGCGACGACGAATTCGCCGAGAAAGCCGATCCCATTATAGGCGTCCTGGGCCGCCGAGACGACGGAGCGGCCGAGATCGGCGAGAATATCGACGACCAGCAGGCGGCGGCATCGCGCCGGCGTCTCGAAGCGGCGAAACCGCGTCTCGCGCAGCAGCACGGCATGTTCCGGCCGCGCCCCCTCCACGCAGACGGCGACGCCCGCCTGGGCGAGCTCGTCCAGCGCCCGGCCGATGATCCAGGCGCCGGCGGTGTCCAGCCGGGCGATGCGCGCGAGATCGACGATGGCGCGGGCGGCGCCGTGGGCGGAAGCGGCCATGCCGGCGGCGTCGCGCTCCAGGGCCTGCGAATCGGCGAGCAGCCATTCGCCGCCGAGCGCGAAGACGGCGGTCTCTCCCTCTCGCCGCGACGAGAGGCGGGCCGTATGGTCGAGATCCGTGGCCATGCCTATTTTCGGCCCTATGGGCCGGCGGCTCCCTTTCTCCGCGCCCCGCAGCGTCTTAACTTCCGGCGCAGCCGAAGTCGAGCATGACCGTGGCCGGGAGCCGCGGGCGGCTATTTGTTTCAACTGGAAAAATCCGAATGAGCGTCCAACTGACCGTCTCCGTCGAACGCTTCCCCATCGCCGGGCGCTTCGTCATCTCGCGCGGCGCCAAGACCGAGGCCGTCGTCGTGACGGCGACTTTGCGCGACGGCGACGCCCTGGGGCGCGGCGAATGCGTGCCCTACGCCCGTTATGGCGAGAGCGTGGAAAGCGTCGTCGATCAGTTGGAGAGCCTGCGCGCACTGCTCGAGGCCGGCGCCGACCGCGCGGCGCTGGCCGCCCTGCTGCCGCCGGGCGCGGCTCGCAACGCCGCCGATTGCGCGCTCTGGGATTTGGAGGCGAAGCGCACCGGCGTTCCGGCCTATCGACTCGCCGGGCTCGAACGGATGGAGCCGCTGGTCACGGCCTATACGATTTCCGTCGGGACGCCGCAGGAGATGCGCGAGGCGGCGGCCAAGGCCGCGCATCGCCCGCTGCTGAAGGTGAAGCTCGCCGGCGAAGGCGACGCCGAGCGCATCAATGCCGTGCGCGCCGGTGCGCCCGAGGCCGAGCTGGTGGTGGACGCCAACGAGGCTTGGACCGAGGCGGCCTTCATCGCCAATAGCGAGGCCTGCGCCCGCGCCCGGGTGCGGCTGATCGAGCAGCCTCTGCCGGCCGGCGCGGATGCGGCGCTGGCGCACCTGCCCCATCCCGTGCCGATCTGCGCCGATGAGAGCGTCCATGACCGCGTCGGACTTGCGACGCTGGTCGGGCGCTATGATGCGGTGAATGTGAAGCTGGACAAGGCCGGCGGCCTCACCGAGGCGCTGGCGCTCGCCGCCGAGGCGCGGCGTCTGGGCTTCTCGATCATGGCCGGCTGCATGGTCGGCACCTCGCTCGCCATGGCGCCGGCGCTGATCGTCGCGCAAGGGGCGGAATTCGTCGATCTCGACGGGCCGCTGCTGCTGGCGAAGGATCGCGAGCCAGGGCTGCGCTATGAGGGGTCGCTGGTGTTTCCGCCGGAGAGGGAGTTGTGGGGGTGAGATCCGTGGGCGAGGTCACGCCACCTTCGGCGCGAGTCGCGCAATGGAAACGCTCGCCTGCGCCCGCGCCCGCGCCAGATCATAGGCGATCTGCATTCGCATCCAGGCGTCGGCCGATCCGCCGAAAGCCTGCTCGAGCCGCAGCGCCATTTCGGGAGTAACGCCGTGCCGGCCGCTGATGAGGCGATAGAGCTGCTGACGCGTCACGCCGAGCCCCTTCGCCGCCTCGGCGACGCTCAAGCCCAGATCCTCTATATTGTCTCGGATGAGCCCACCGGGATGGGCAGGATTTTTCATCATCGCCGCTGCCTTCTTCAGTGTCGAAAGCTTGCGATCATGAAAATTTGTAACTTGTAACGCGACACACGTCAATTCGAGCGCGACCCGGCGCGACCCGATCGCCGAAACATGCTATTGGAAACCGCCTCCGCCCGAGGCGAGCCCCCCTTCGAAAATCCCGAGGCCCCCCATGCCCACCAAGGCCTATGCGGTCCAATCCGCGACCACGCCTTTTGCGCCCTTCTCCATCGAGCGCCGCGCGCCGGGACCGAAGGATGTCGCGATCGACATTCTCTTTTGCGGCGTCTGCCATTCCGATCTCCACACCGCGCGCAGCGAATGGCCGGGCACGCGCTACCCCTGCGTGCCGGGCCATGAGATCGTCGGCCGCGTGACCGCCGTCGGCGCGGAGGCGACACGGTTCAAAGTGGGAGACATCGCCGCCGTCGGCTGCATGGTCGACAGCTGCGGCCGCTGCATCTCCTGCGACGATGGGCTCGAGCAATATTGCGAGCATGGCTTCACCGCCACCTACAATGGCCCGCTCGACGGCTCCGGCGAGAACACCTATGGCGGCTATTCGGCGGCCGTCGTCGTCGACGAGCATTTCGTGCTCTCGGTGCGCCATCCGGAAGCGCAGCTCGCCGCCGTGGCGCCGCTGCTCTGCGCCGGCATCACCACCTGGTCGCCGCTGAAGCATTGGGGCGTCGGGCCGGGCAAGACAGTCGGGATCGTCGGCATTGGCGGGCTCGGCCATATGGGCGTGAAGCTCGCCCATGCGCTCGGCGCGCATGTCGTCGCCTTCACCACCTCGCCGTCGAAGCGCGAGGCCGCTCTGGCGCTCGGCGCCGATGAGGTCGTCGTCTCGAAAGACACGCAAGCCATGGCGGCGCGCGCGGGAAGCCTCGATTTCATCCTCGACACGGTCGCCGTCTCCCATGATCTCGACGCCTACACGAATCTGTTGAAGCGCGACGGCGTGCTGACGCTGGTCGGCGTGCCGGAGACGCCGCATCCCTCGCCGTCGGCGGGCGGACTCATCTTCCGGCGGCGGCAGATCGCCGGCTCGCTGATCGGCGGCATCAAGGAGACGCAGGAGATGCTCGACTTCTGCGCCGAGAAGGGCATCGTCGCCGACATAGAGACGATCGCCATGCAGGAGATCGAGACGGCCTACGCCCGCATGGTGAAAAGCGATGTGAAATATCGCTTCGTCATCGATATGGCGACGCTGAAAGCCGCCTGATCCGCGCCGGCGTGCGGCTCTATCTCTCCTCTTTCGATCTCGGCGATCACGCCGAGGCGCTCGTCGCGCTGACGCGCGGCGGGCGTCGCGCCGCGGTCGTCGTCAATCCGCTCGACGACCGCCCCCGCGCCCGCGCCGATTGGCTGACCGATCAGATCGAGAAATTGAGCCGGCTGGGCTATGCGGCGGAAGAGCTCGACTTGCGCGATTATTTCGGCGAGGCCGAGGCTCTCGCCGCCCGGCTCGCGACGCTCGATCTCGTCTGGGTGAGCGGCGGCAATGTCTTCATCCTGCGCCGCGCGATGCGGCAGAGCGGCTTCGACCGGCTCGCGAAAGAGGCGCTGGCGCGCGACGCCTTCGTCTATGGCGGCTTCAGCGCCGGGGCGGTGGTGGTCGCGGAGAGTCTCGCGGGCCTCGAGGCCGCTGATGATCCGCATAGCGCCCCGGCCGGCTATGCGCGCGAAATCCTATGGGAAGGGCTCGGCCTGCTCGGTCATGCGCTCGTCGTGCATTTCGACGCGGATCATTGGCAGCCGGGCGCGGTCGCGGCGCAAATCGCCTTCCTGGAGGCGAAGGGCCTGCCTTATGAGGCGTTGCGCGACGGCGAGGTCCTGCTGATCGACGGCGCGACGCGCCGTCGACTCTAAGCGCCATCCGATCTGGATCGGATGGCGCTCTCGCTTTCTTTCGTTGGAGCGAATTCTGATCGATCGAACGATTCCGTTCGATCGGAAAGCGCTCTAATGGAAATCGAGCAGCGATCCCTTGTCGATCTTGAACAGATTGGGGTCCGGCGAGCGGCTGCGGTCGACGTTGAACAGCGACACCAGCGTCTCATAGCCCTGCGGATCGGAGACCTGCCATTGCTTCAGCGTGAACGTCTTGGACTCGAAGATCAGCTTGATCTTCGAGGTGCCGCCGAACGTCGCCTTATCCTCTATCGAAATGGACACGCCGGCGTCGTCGATGACGACATCGACGAGCTTCACGTCCTTCTCGAGATCGATCTTCTCGTTGAGCAGGAATTTCAGCGGCGTCTGATTGATGAAATAGAGGTCCTGCGTATTGAGCTTGCGGTCGCGCACGGCGACCTGCGTGCCGTCGGAGACGACCTCCATCGTCGCCGGCTGCGCATATTCGAAACGCATGCGCCCGACCTTATGGACATAGAGCTTGCCCTCGGCCCTGCGGCCGTCGCCGCCGATCTGCACGAAATCGGCGGTCATGACGGGTGAGGCGTTGAGCGAGGCCTCGGCGCGCTTGATGGCCTCGTCGCGGGTGAGCGGCGCCTGGGGCTGGGCGGCGACCGCGACGGCGGCGGCGGCGGCTCCGCCCACGGCGGCGGCGCCCGCGGCCGCTTTGGCGGCGTCCGGAACAGCGGGGGCTGGCGGCTTGGCGGCGGGGGGAGCAGCTTTGGGGTCGGCGGCTTTCGGGTCGCCCGGCTTGGCCTGCGCGGTTTTGGAATCGTCGGGCTTCGTCTTCGCTTTGGCGTCGGCGGCCGGCTTGCCCTTGGCCGCGGGCTTTCCCGCCTGAGCCTTGGCGGCCGGCGCCGGATGCGGCTTTTTCTTCGGCTCCACGGCCTGAGCGCCGGAAGCGGCGAGAAGGGCGAGGACCAGCGCGGCGGCGAGAGGCGATTTCACAGCAATGGGTGCTCCGGGACGATTCGGCGCGGCCGATCGGGGCCGTCCGCCGTCCTCACTAGGACGGCGATATGGCTAATGTTGGATCATATTCGGCGAGAACGATTGCGTCGCCCTGACGTCGGGGGAGCGTCCGCCGGCAGCCGCTCTCACGCGAGCGTGCGCTGGCGCACAGGCGGCGGCGCGCATCCGCGCCAACCTCGGCGCCAGAGCGAGAATGCGCCGATTGCCGCCGGAGAATTTCATGGATTACGAAGCCATTGCCAATCGCAGCCTGCTCGATGCGACATTATGGGCCCGGCAGGAATGGGAGACCGTGGGCGACAACGCCCATGGCGGCCGGGTTCGCGTGCCTTTCGAGGATTCCGTCCCGGGCCTTCAGCTGCTTCCCACGCAAATGCGGCCCTTGGATCTCTATCGCGCGCAGAGCACGAAATTCGAGGATTTCGCGACGCGGTGGGAGAAGCGCTACAGCCTGCTCTTCGCCAATCGCAGCACGAAAATGTCGCTCGCTCCGGTCGTCGATCAAAAGCCCTTCTATACTTACGACTATCCGATTCTCGGTAAATTCGCCGCTTATCCGGTGATCGGGCATTTCGGGAGAGTGCCGGTCGAGAACATCATCGTTCGACGCAAATTCGCGACCGAGAATGACAGCGTGCGCCGCATAAAAGACCTTCGGGCGATATTGGATCAGGATATCGCCTATGTGGAAGAGGATTATCCGAATGCGGGCGATTGGGGCCCCTTCGCCCACTTCAACAATGTCGGGCCGAATTATTTCGAGCTGCTGATCGACCCCGAGGGCCAAATCCTGGCGATCCAGGGCTCCGGCGGGAGCGAGCCGGGCCTCGAGTCGGAAGACCCGTTGAGCTACGTCATGGCGGGCTATGGCCTGCTCAAGCTCGCGACGAAGGGCGGCAGAGTGGTCTTGAAGCTGCTTGCGCAAAGGGCCGCCCGCAAGGCCGCGGGGCGAATAGCGGCGAACCCCGCGATGATCCGCCTCGAGAAGACAATCGTCGATCTGCAGGGCAAAAGCCCGATCCGTACCGCCGAATTGCTGACATCGTCGAGGATATTTCGCCATACGCTCACCTCGGAGCTGAAAGGCGTCAGCTATGCGCGCATCGAGATGGAAGGCTCGCTGCGGCTCTCGACGGGCGCGGCGGCGCATTTTGGCGAGGGCGTCTACGCCTGGAACGCCGGAGCGACGGGCGTCGGAACCTACATCGACATAGAAGTCGCCGCCGGAGCGGCCGTCGAGACGCTGAAAGTCGGGGCGCAGAGCTGGGTGCGGATCGTCCCCGCGCAAGGCGCTGTGCTGAGCGTGCGGATCGTCGCGACCAACCTCGCCACGGAGGCGATCGAGATGGGCCGCAAGCTGGTGCGATAGCCGCGCGAGGGGTGCGGCGCCGGCTTCTGGCTCTCAGGAAGCGACGCTCTCCCTTTCATGCCGAGGAGGTCGCGAAACGGCCGTCTCGAAGCACGAGGAAATCGTCATCCGACGATCGCTGGAACGCCTCATGCCGCGTCTATGTCGAACGCCCCGCGATCGATCCCGCCGCCCACCAGAATCTCGCGCTTGCCGGCGTGATTGGCCTGACCCACCACGCCTTCGCGCTCCATCTGCTCCACCAGCGAGGCCGCCTTATTGTAGCCGATCGACAGGCGCCGCTGAATGTAGCTCGTCGAGCATTTGCGGTCGCGCAGCACGATCGCCACGGCGCGATCGTAGAGATCGGCGCCCTCCTCCGCATCCATCGAGCCCGGCGCGGCGCTCTCCACGGCCTCGTCGGAAGGCTCGTCCTCGGTGGTGATGGCGTCGAGATATTGCGGCTGTCCCTGCGTCTTCAGATGCGCGACGATCTTCTCGACCTCCACATCCGAGACGAACGGTCCATGCACGCGCGAGATGCGCCCGCCGCCGGCCATATGCAACATGTCGCCCTGGCCCAGCAGCTGCTCGGCGCCCATTTCGCCCAGAATGGTGCGGCTGTCGATCTTCGACGTCACCTGGAAGGAGATGCGCGTCGGGAAATTCGCCTTGATCGTGCCGGTGATGACATCGACCGAGGGACGTTGCGTCGCCATGATGAGGTGAATGCCGGCCGCGCGCGCCATTTGCGCGAGGCGCTGAATCGCGCCCTCGATATCCTTGCCGGCGACCAGCATCAGATCCGCCATCTCGTCGACGATGACGACGATGAAGGGGATCGGATGCAGCTCCATCTCCTCGCGCTCGAAGATCGCCTCGCCGGTCTCGCGATCGAAGCCGGTCTGCACCGTGCGGGTGATGATCTCGCCCTTGGCCTGCGCCTCGACGACGCGCTGATTGAAGCCCTCGATGTTGCGCACGCCGAGCTTGGACATTTTCTTGTAGCGGTCCTCCATCTCGCGCACCGCCCATTTCAGCGCCACCACCGCCTTTTTGGGGTCGGTGACGACGGGCGTCAGCAAATGGGGAATGTTGTCGTAGACCGAGAGCTCGAGCATTTTCGGATCGACCATGATGAGGCGGCACTCTTCCGGCTTCATCCGGTAGAGCAGCGACAGAATCATGGTGTTGATGGCGACCGACTTGCCGGAGCCGGTCGTGCCGGCGACGAGCAGATGCGGCATTCTCGCGAGATCGACGATCACCGGCTCGCCGCCGATCGTCTTGCCGAGCGCTATGGCCAGGCGATGCTTGGTCTTCTCGAAATCCTCGCAGGCGAGCAATTCGCGCAGGAAGACGGTCTCGCGGCGATGGTTGGGCAGCTCTATGCCGATGGCGTTGCGGCCGGAGACGACGGCGACGCGCGCCGAGACCGCCGACATCGAGCGCGCGATATCGTCGGCGAGGCCGATCACGCGAGACGATTTGATCCCCGGCGCGGGCTCCAGCTCATAGAGCGTCACCACCGGGCCCGGGCGCACATTGATGATCTCGCCCTTGACGCCGAAATCCTCGAGCACGCCCTCCAGCAGGCGGGCGTTCTGCTCCAGCGCATCCTGCGAGATTTTGGCGGCCGCCGCCTGCTTCTTGGGCTCGCTCAGCAGCAGCAGCGGCGGCAGCTCGTAGCGATGCTGCTCGTTGCGGCCCTCGAACAGCGAGGGCTGACGCTCGCGCATCACGCGCTTGCCCTGCTTCAGCGGGCCGACCGGCTCCATCACGCGCGCCGTCGGCTGCGGCTCGTCATATTCCTCTTCGCGCGGCGCGGCGGCCGCGGCCCGCGCCGGGGCCGGCGGCGGGACGAAGGAAAAAGCGTCGAAGACCGGCTCGCGACGGGCGGAGAGCAGCGGCGGCCCCGAGGGCTCGTCGGGCTCGACCGGCTTGCCGCGGCGCGCCAGAAGCGCGGCGAGGCGGCGCGAGACCAGCGTCTTGATCGTCAGACCCGCGTGGATGAGCGCGCCGAGCGAGACGATGGCGACGCCCGGCTCGTCATCCTCTTCCTCGTCGATTCTGCGCTCGACCGGCTCGTCCTCGGGATGCGCGCCGGCGGCAGGCGCCTCGAAGCCGAAGCCGGCGGCGCCGGTGAGGGCCAGAATGGCGGTCCCCGCCCCGACCAGCGCGACGAGGGCCATGGCGGCCGCCGATTCGCCGAAGACGCGGCGCGGCAGCGCCAGCACGGCGTCGCCCAGCACGCCGCCGAGCCCTGTGGGCAGCGGCCAGCGATCGGTGACGGGCAGCAGCGAGACGACGGCCGACGCCGCGAGCGCGCCGATGATCCACAAGCCAAAGCGCAGCAGCGGCCGATGCAGCGCGCGCTGCGTGACCAGCCGCAGGCCCTGGGCGGCGAGCGGCAGAATCGCGGCGATCGCCGCCAGGCCGAGCATTTGCATCAATATATCGGCGGCGACCGCGCCGCCGGAGCCGAGCAGATTGCGCACCCGCCCGGTCGTCGCATGATTGAAGGACGGATCGCGCGCCGACCAGGAGACCAGCGCCAGAGCCGCGGCGACCGACGCCGCGATGAGCGCCGCGCCGGCGAGCTCCGCCGCCCGCCGCGCCGTGAATTCGCGCACCGGCTCGGAGACGTGACGGAATGCGTTGCTGCGCATCATGACGAATGAGCCCACTCGTGCGACGATTGGAAACAACGAGGCGCCCGGAAAACGGGCGTCCTCGCCTGACGTGACGGCCGAGCGTAGGCAGGCGGGGTTAAGGGGCGATTAACCCTGGCGCCGCGCCGCGGGCGGGCTCCGGCCGCCGCGCTCAGATCTGTCCCGACTCGGGTGGGCTATAGCCCATCTCCGGCAGGGCGTAGACTTGATAGCTATAGACATTCTTCAATGCTTCCTCCGGCGTCATGCGCCGGTAGTCGTGCTTTCCCGCTTCGCGCGCCGCCCCATTCGGCTTGGGATGCGGCGTGCTGACGTGATCGATCTCGCGCCCGGATTTGAAACGGCCGCCACAATAGTGGCCCAGCTCGTGAATGATCACCGGGAGGCTGCCGAACCGCTCATTGGCGACGTAGATGTAAGCGCCCTGCTCGCCGGATTCGATTTCTGCGATGCTGAAAGAATATCCACCCACATGCGCATAGGCGAGGGCGTCCTCGCGATAATGATCCGACAATTGGAAGAGCGGGAAGCTGCCGGCGATGAATTTGCTCAGGGCGGCGTTCATGCGCTGGTAGATCGTCGACACCGCGTCGATATTGTCCAGCGGGTAGGCCGCCTCATGGAATTTGAAATGCCAATCCGCCTCGCGTTTCAGCTGCGCATTGGAGAATAGCGGGCTCGGCAATGCGTAGGAGGACCGCACGACCGAAAGACGGTGGAGCGCGTTCATCACCCGCGCCCGCGCGACCGGAGCCTGTTTCCGCGCGATCTCCAGCAAATCGGTTCGGCTCCCCCAATTGGCGATGACATTCATCTTGTCGATCGTCCATTTTCCCGGATCGACTCGCCCATCCGGGCGCCAGCCGTCATGGAATTGCGGATTTGCCGGGAACTGCTTTTTTTGGAAGTCGAGAATGGCGCCTCGCGTCAGCGGCCCGCATATTCCGTCTGTCGCCAACAGTGGCGCGGGACCGCCGTTGATCTTTGGAATCTTGTCGAGAAGCTGCTGAATTTTCAGCACATCAGAATAGGAATTGACGCCGCCGAGGCCGACGGATTCGGAAATTCGAACCTCGTCCGGCTTGCGCGCCGGCGGGGCGTCCGCGGAACGATAGTCGATAATGCCGTGCGATTTGCAAATACACCAACGCATTCGCGGCCCCCGCCCTCGATTAAAGAAACAATCGCTCGAATACCGCTTCGATCGTAGGAGGATGGTCGAAGCTGCTGGGACCTTTTGGCCACAAATTCTACGTCGATCGCCGAGCGATCTTCTCGCGCGCCACAATGAAAGATAATGTGCGCCCGCGCACGAGAGGACGCAAGCACCACGCCCCTCGGTCACTCGCGCCGCGCGACAGGCTCGCGCAAGGCGCGCGGCTAGACTGCGTGAAAGGCGCGTCCCGATTCGCCGAGGACCGCGCTCCCATCCTCGAGGAGACCGCGCGTGAAAGCCGTAATATTCGCAGGCGGTCTCGGCACGCGCCTCAGCGAGGAGACCGACAATCGCCCCAAGCCCATGATCGAGATCGGCGGCAAGCCGATCCTGTGGCACATCATGAAAATATACTCGCAGCACGGGGTCAACGAGTTCATCGTGTGCCTCGGCTATAGAGGCTATTTCATCAAGGATTATTTTACGAACTACTTCCTGCATATGAGCGACGTCACCTTCGACCTCGCCGAGAACAAGACCATCGTCCACAATAAAAAGGCCGAGCCCTGGCGAATCACGCTGGTCGACACGGGCGTAGAGACGATGACGGGCGGCCGCTTGAAGCGCATCGCCGATTATCTGCCCGACAATGAGCCCTTCTGCCTCACCTATGGCGACGGCGTCGCCAATATCGATATCGCCGGCGAGATCGACTATCACCTCGCCCATGGCCGTCTCGCGACCATGACCGTGGTGCGCCCGCCCGGCCGCTTCGGCGCCGTCACCATGGAGGGCGACGACATTCTCTCCTTCGACGAGAAGCCGCGCGGCGACGGCGGCTGGATCAATGGCGGCTTCTTCGTGATGTGGAAGAAGGCGCTCGACTATATCGACGGCGATTCGACCGCGCTCGAGCAGCAGCCCCTCGTCCGCATCGCCGCCGATGGGCAATTGCGCGCCTTTCGTCACGACGGCTTCTGGCAATGCATGGACACGCTGCGCGACAAGCGTTTCCTCGAGCAATTGTGGAGCGGCGGCGAAGCGCCCTGGAAGGTCTGGGCGTGAACGTGTCCTTTTGGGCCGGCAAGCGCGTCCTCGTCACCGGACACACCGGCTTCAAGGGCGGCTGGCTCTCCTTATGGCTGACGCGGCTCGGCGCGACTCTGGCGGGCTACGCCCTGCCGCCGCCGACCGATCCCAGCCTCTTCGCGCTGGCGGGCCTCGAGCGCAAGATCGACAGCGTCATCGGCGATATTCGCGACGCCGCGCTGCTCGCGCGCAGGGTGCGGGAGTTCGAGCCGCAGATCGTCTTCCATCTCGCGGCGCAACCGCTGGTTCGCTATTCCTACGCCAATCCGATCGAGACCTTCGAGGTCAATGCGCTCGGAACGGCGCATCTGCTCGAGGCGCTGCGCGACGCGCCTTCGGCCCGCGCCATCGTCATCGTCACCAGCGACAAATGCTATGAGAATCGCGAATGGCCCTGGGCCTATCGCGAGAATGAGGCGATGGGCGGCTTCGACCCCTATAGCGCCAGCAAAGGCTGCGCGGAGCTCATCGCCGCCTCCTTCCGCAATTCCTATTTCGCGACGCCCGATCATCCCACGCGCGGCGCCGCGCTGGCCACGGCGCGCGCGGGAAATGTCATCGGCGGCGGCGATTGGGCCGCGGACCGCCTCGTGCCCGATATTTTGCGCGCGCTGGAGCGCGGCGAGACGGTCGCCGTACGTTTTCCAAATGCGGTGCGTCCCTGGCAACACGTGCTGGAGCCGCTCGCCGGCTATCTGACGCTGGCCGAGCGTCTGTGGAGCGACGGCGCGCCCTTCGCCGAAGCCTGGAACTTCGGTCCCGATCCCTCTGGCGAGCGCACGGTCGCGGAGATCGCCGACACGCTCTGCCGCGCCTATGGCGAGGGCGCCGGCTGGACCGGCGGCGGCGGCGACGAGCCGCATGAGGCGCATCTCTTGAAGCTCGATTCCGCCAAGGCGCGCGGCCGGCTGGGCTGGCGCCCGCAATGGTCGATCGACGAGGCGCTGGCGGCGATCGTCGAGTGGGACGCGCGCCGTCGCCGCGGCGAGACGGTCGAGACCATCTCGCTCGATCAGATCGACGCCTATACGAGACGCATGGACGGCGCGAGCGCGCCCGGAGCACATTCATGACCCCGCCCGCAGCCTTGCAAGCCCCCGCCGATGCGACGGACGAGAAGGAAGCGCTGCGCGAGCAGATTTTGCGGCTCGTCGGCCGCTACGCCGAGATCGCCCATGCGACGCCGGAGTTCCGGCCCGGCGCCTCCGCCGTTCCGGTGTCCGGCAAGGTCTATGGCGCGAGCGAGATGCAGATGCTCGTCGATTCGGCGCTCGACTTCTGGCTCACCACCGGGCGGTTCAACGCGGCCTTCGAGAAGGCGCTGGAAGACTTCATCGGCGTCCGCCACGCGCTGACCGCCAATTCCGGCTCCTCCGCCAATCTTCTGGCGCTCACAGCGCTGACCTCGCCGCTGCTGAAGGAGCGCGCGCTCGTCCCCGGCGACGAGGCGATCACCGTCGCCGCCGGCTTTCCGACGACGCTCAATCCCATATTGCAGAATGGGATGACGCCGGTCTTCGTCGATGTCGACATACCGACCTATAATATCCGCGCCGATCTCGTCGAGGCGGCGATCTCGCCGCGCACGCGCGCCATCATGATCGCCCATACGCTGGGCAATCCTTTCGATCTCGCCGAGGTGACGCGCATCGCCGAGAAGCATGGCCTGTGGTTGGTCGAGGATTGCTGCGACGCGCTCGGCTCGCTCTATGACGGACGCCATGTCGGCACATTCGGCGACATCGGCACGCTGAGCTTCTATCCCGCGCATCACATCACCATGGGCGAAGGCGGCGCGGTGTTCACCTCGCGCTCCGTGCTGCGCCGCAGCGTCGAATCCTTCCGCGATTGGGGCCGCGATTGCTGGTGCGCGCCGGGCAAGGACGACACCTGCAAGAAGCGCTACGAGTGGCAATCCGGCGATCTGCCCTTCGGCTATGATCATAAATATGTCTATCAGCATCTCGGCTATAATCTGAAGATCACCGATATGCAGGCCGCCGTGGCGCTGGCGCAGATGGAGCGCCTGCCGGGCTTCATTGAAGCGCGCAAGCGCAATTTCGCGCTGCTGAAGGAAGCGCTGCGGCCGCTGGAGTCGATTTTCATCCTGCCCGAGGCGACGCCGCGCAGCGACCCCTCCTGGTTCGGCTTCGCGTTGACCTTGCGGGAGGATGCGCCTTTCGGGCGCGAGGCGCTGCTGCGACATCTCGCGGAGCGCCGCATCGGCGCGCGGCTGTTGTTCGGCGGCAATCTGCTGCGCCAGCCTTATATGAAGGATCGTCCGCATCGCGTCGCGGGCGCGCTCGCCGCGACCGACATCGTCATGCGCAGCACATTCTGGGTCGGCGTCTATCCCGGATTGAGCGAGGCGCAGATCGCCTATATCGCCGACGCCATCGGCGAATTCGTCGCCGATTCCGGACGCTGGCGCGGCGCCTGACGCGCCGTCTCGACGCGCTTGCCGCGCTGCGAATTTCCGACGACGACGCCAATCGAAACAACGCCCGCTTGTCGTAACGACGACGCAATTCGTCCATAGGTTGACGCCAATGTGAATACATGTATTAGTTGCATACGGGTGGCGTCGATGTTATATCTCCTTTCCATGCAGTGGATTTTCGGCAGTTTAATCGCGAGTCGCCACGTTTCGAGAAGCGTCGCGATCCTGCTCTGCGCCACCGTCCTTCAATCGCTGCTCTATCTCCGCTCTTCGGCGTTCGACGAGCAGGGCCTCTCTCGCGCTTCGATTTGCGCTTCGAGCGCCATGGGCGGCGGCGGCGAACCGCTCCACGATCGCAATTGCCGCACGCTCCAATGTTGCGCGCTCGGCTGCGCGGCGCATGACGCCGCATATCTCGAGGCGGCCTTCGCCCGCATGCTTCACGATCGCTGGTCGATGCGGTCACCCCTGCGCCGGCCGGGGGAATCGACGGCTCGCCGTCTCATGGCGAGCGTCGGATTCGTCGCGCGCGGCCCACCGGCGATCTGACCCTTTTTCAAAGCTCCCTCTTCTCTCCCATTCGCGAGCCGCGACCGCAGCCTGCCTAGCGCGACATCTCCCGATGTCGCGCCGCGCGGACGATGTCGCACGGCCAGAGATTTGTCGCGCGCAATGTCTTGCGCGCGCAGCGCCGACCTTCGCCATTTTTTTCAAAAACGATGCGAGCTCGACGGAGCTCCGCCCTCGATGAAGGGGATTTCCAATGTCGAAACCAGAGCCACGAATTGGCGCCGCCGCTCGTCTTTCTCGCGTCGCGACGACGGAGGCCGCGCGATGACCTCCTCGGAGAAAGTCCTCGATGCGCTCTACCAGGATTATGCGCCGGCGCTGCGCCGCTTCGCCCGTCGGCGCGTCGGCGCGCAAGAGTCGGAGGACATCGTGCAGGACATTTATCTCCATGCGCTGCAGCGCGTCGATGTCGCCAAGCTGGAGAGCCCGCGCGCCTATCTCTTCCGCATCGCCGCCAATCTCTCGGTCGACTCGATACGCCGGGATCGCATCCGCTCGCGCTATGTCCAGGAAGCGGCGCGCGCCGATCAGGCCGAGCAATCCAACTCCGGCGACACGGTCGCCACGCTGATGGAATTCCAAAAGCTGCGCGAGTCGCTCGCGCGCTTGCCCGCGCTCTATCGGGAAATCTTTCTGCTGAAGCGTCTCGAGCATCTGACCAGCGCCGAGATCGCGGCGCGCGTCGGCGTATCCGTGCGCACCGTCGAGCGTCATCTCGCCAGGGCGAATGACGAGATAAGACGCGATCTCGGCCTTTGACCGGAAGAACCGCCGCCGATCGCCGATCCGATCGCGCGGCGGTGAATTTTCGAGAACAGCATGCGCGCTCGGCCATCGTCGACGCGCGCCCTTCGCGCGTCGATCAGACCGCCACGAGCCCGCCGTCGACATAGAGATCGACGCCCGCCACATAGCTGCTCGCGCCGGAGGCCAAAAACAGCACGGCCTCGGCGACCTCCTCGGGCGCGCCGAAACGGCCGAGCGGCACATTGGTCTTCAATTGCTCCGCCAATTCGTCGTGCTGTTGCGTGGAGAGGCCCATCGTGTCGAAGATCGGCGTCTCGATCGGCCCGGGACTCACCACATTCACGCGGATCTTGCGGTCCCTCAGCTCGCTCGTCCAAGTGCGGGCGAAGGAGCGGACCGCGGCTTTGGTCGCCGAATAGACGCCGAAGCCGGGCGTTCCCACCGTATTGGCGATGGAGGAGTTGAGCACGATCGCGCCGCCGTCCGAGAACAGCGGCAACGCCTTCTGCACGGTGAACAGCAGGCCTTTGACATTGATGTCGAACAGTTGGTCGAACAGCGCCTCGTCCACAGCCTCGATCGGTGCGAGCCGGACGACGCCGGCATTGGCGAATAGAATGTCGATGCGGCCGAAGCGCTCCTTCACCTCGGCATAGAGGCGATCGAGATCCGCGAGCGCGGAGACGTCGCCCTGCACGCCGATGGCGCCGCCGCCGATGCGGGCGATCGCGGCGTCCAGCTCCGCCTTTCGGCGGCCCGTGACGACGACCTGCGCCCCCTCCTTCACGAATAGCTCCGCCGTCGCGAGGCCAATGCCGCTATTGCCGCCGGTGACGACCGCGATCTTTCCAGAAAGCCGACCCATGCTCGCGCTCCTTTCGCGCTAAATTCAATAGTTCAGGAATACGGAACTAATGCGCGAATGTCAATTCGTGCTAAATTGGCGCATGAGGAAGCTTCATCATCCGCGGCTCGAGGAGATCACTGTCGAGGCGATACTCTACGCCTTGGCCGATCCCGTGCGGGTGCAGATCTTCACGCGGCTCGCGGCCTCCGAATGCGCCCAGAACTGCTCGAAATTCCTGAATATTCAGGACTCTCCGCTAGCCAAATCGACGCTCTCGCAGCATTTCCGCATCCTGCGCGAGGCGGGACTCGTCCGCAGCGAGCGGCGCGGCGTCGAGCTCATCAATTCGACGCGCTGCGCGGAGCTCGCCGAGCGCTTCGGCCCGATGGTGCAATCGATCATTTCCGCCTATGAACGGCAGAAGCTCGAGGCGGCCGAGATCGCCGCGACGAAGAGCGCGGACGCTCCGGGCGATCCCGAGCGCTCCGAGGCGCGATGATCCGACCGATTCGCGCGCCGGGCCGAACCGACTTGCTCGGCCGAATCGACTTGCGACATCCGATTGACAATGGACCGGCGCCCGTTTAGGGCTGTCTCGCTTCGTCGCGGCGGTTTCGCCGCGATTTCTTTTTGCGTCGGCAATGATCCGGCGCGAGAAGCGAAGCGCAAAACCGGTCAACTGCAAAAAAGCCGGCCGGCGGATCGCCGCCAGAGCCGGAACGAACACAGGACAACGAGATGTTCGCAGTCATCAAGACCGGCGGGAAGCAATATAGCGTCGCCGCCGGAGACACGATAACCGTCATGGCCCTCGAGGGCGTCGCGGGAGACAAGATCACTTTCGGCGAGGTGCTCCTCGTCGAGACCGAAGCCGGCGCCAAGATCGGCGCTCCGCTCGTCGCGGGCGCGAGCGTCACCGCCGAGATCGCCGAGCAGGCGCGCGGCCCCAAGACGATCTCCTTCAAGAAGCGCCGCCGCCAGAACTCCAAGCGCAAGCGCGGCCATCGTCAGGATCTGACGATCGTGCGCATCACCGGCATAGAGGCCGGCGCCTGAGCCTCGCGGGGCGTGGCGAAACGCCGCTGATCGGCGTATAGAGGGAATATGCGCGCCGTGAGAGCGGCGCGCGCAGCAATTCAGCGGCCGCCGAGCGCGGCCCCGAGCCGCCGGCAAGCCGGCTCGGTTCGAGAATCGGGAGCGAGAACAATGGCTCACAAGAAAGCGGGCGGCTCGTCGCGCAACGGTCGCGACTCCGACGGTCGCCGTCTCGGCGTGAAGAAGTTCGGCGGCGAGGCCGTGATCGGCGGCAATATCATCGTGCGTCAACGCGGCACCAAATGGCATCCCGGCCGCAATGTCGGCATCGGCAAGGACCATACGCTGTTCGCTCTCGTCGACGGCGTCGTCCTGTTCAAATCGAGCGGCGGCCGCGCCTCGGTAGCCGTCGTGCCGCCGGTCGCCGCGGCCGCCGAATAGGCGGAGGATCTTCGAGGACCCTCCGCCGGCGTTTCGATCCCCGGCGGATTTGGTCCTCGAGCAGTCGCGATAAGGCGACGCTCCAGGCGCGAAATCCGGAAAAAGGCCTCAAAGGGTCGATAGGGGAAGCGGAACGCCGCTTCCCCTTCGTCATTTTTCGGCCTCTTTTCGCACTTGGCCGCCATGGAGCCTCGGATGTTTCCGGAAATTGCGCGCGACGACATTTTCAGATTGGAGACCCCGAGGCTGTGGCTGCGCTGGCCGCGCGCCGCCGATGAGGGCTCCATCTGCCGTCTTGCCGGCGATCCGGAGGTCGCCCTGAAGACGGCGCGCATTCCGCACCCATATGAGGCCTATCACGCGGCGGCCTTCATTCTCGCCGTCCGCGCCGAGAACGCCAGCGGCGCCGGCCTCACCCTCGCCTTGACGCAGAAGCGCCAGGCGGACGAGGCGATCGGCGTGATCGGCGTGCATGGCGCGAATTCGCGCGGGGCCGGCATGATCGGCTTCTGGCTGGGACGGCCATATTGGGGACGCGGACTGATGAGCGAAGCGGCGACCGCCTTCATCGACGTCGTTTTCGGCATGACGAGCCTAGAGCGCATCGTCTCCTCGGCCCTGCCGACCAACGCCGCCTCGCTGCGCGTTCACGAGAAGCTCGGCTTCACCCGCGCGGGACGCGGCAAATTCCCGGCTCCGGCGCGGGGCGGCGAGGTCGATGCGGAGCTTTTCGACCTGCGGCGCGGCGCCATTCCGACGAGCTTCGGCGCGCGACGTCCGAAGCTGCAAGCGACATGAGTTCGAAACAGTCATGAAGTTTCTCGATCAGGCGAAAATCTACGTGCGTTCGGGCGATGGCGGAGCCGGCTGCGTCTCCTTCCGTCGCGAGAAATTCATCGAGTTCGGCGGGCCGGACGGCGGCGACGGCGGCCGCGGCGGCGATGTGGTGGCGATTTGCGTCGACGGGCTCAACACGCTCATCGACTATCGCTATCAGCAGCATTTCAAGGCCAAGACCGGCGTGCACGGCATGGGCAAGAACCGTCATGGCGCCAAGGGCGCCGACGCCGTGCTGAAAGTGCCCGCCGGCACGCAGATTCTCGAGGAGGACGGCGAGACGCTGATCGCCGATCTGACCGAGGTGGGACAGACCGCCGTCATCGCGCGCGGCGGCAATGGCGGCTTCGGCAATCTGCATTTCACCACCTCGACGAATCGCGCCCCGCGCCGCGCCAACCCCGGCCTGGAGGGCGTCGAGCGCACGCTGATTCTGCGGCTGAAGCTCATCGCCGACGCCGGTCTGATCGGCCTGCCCAACGCCGGCAAATCGACTTTTCTGGCCACCGTCAGCGCCGCCAAGCCCAAGATCGCCGATTACCCCTTCACGACGCTGCATCCCGGGCTCGGCGTGGTGGCGGTGGACGAGCGCGAATTCGTGCTCGCCGACATTCCCGGGCTCATCGAAGGCGCGCATGAGGGCCATGGGCTGGGCGACCGATTCCTGGGCCATGTGGAGCGCTGCCGCGCGCTGCTGCATCTCGTGGACGCCACCGGCGAGCACGCCGGGAAAGATTATAAGATCGTGCGGCGCGAGCTCGCCGCCTATGGAGCCGAGCTCGACGAGAAGCGGGAGATCGTCGCGCTCTCGAAAACCGACGCGGCCGACCCCGAGCATTTGAAGAAGCAGAAGGAGCGGCTGAAGCGCGCGATGGCCTCCGCCGGACCTACGGAGGCCGCTGAGCGCCCTACCCTGCTTCTGCTGTCCTCCGCGACGGGCGAGGGCGTGACCACGGCTCTGCGAGCTTTGGCGGCGGCCAAGGAGACGGCGGCGCGCGAGGAAGCGCAGGCGGCCGAGCCCGCGCCGGAGTGGCGCCCGTGAAGGCTCAGACGAAAATGTGACGATTTTTTCTTTTCGGAGCTGGACATGAGCGATGTCATTGGGTATTTGCACGCCTCGTTCCGCTCATTCGGCGCCAGCCGAAGCAACGGACGGGCGCATAGCTCAGTTGGTAGAGCAGCTGACTCTTAATCAGCGGGTCCAAGGTTCGAGCCCTTGTGCGCCCACCATTTTTCCGAGAGGAAAATCTGACGAGCATAACGCGCCGCCCCACGGCGCGGCGGCCTTTGCAGCCTCGGGTTGCGCATGGGTCGCAGATCGCGCGTCGCGCCCGCCAAATCCGACCGTAGGCCTCTGACGCGCGATATCTCTCTCAGTCCTCGAACGGGTTACGTGATCGCCGCGCCGTTGCGCATCGACGCGAGCGCGTCGTCGCCCGAGCGCGATCGCTTTCGAGCGACGGGCTCGTTCAGGCGGCGCGCGGTTCGATCCTCGAGGTCCGGGCCGACTTGCCGACGCCGCTCCATGAGATCGTGGTCCGTCTGCAAGCCGAGAAAGAACCCCTCGGATGTGCCGAAATAGCGCGCCAGGCGCAAATCGGCGTCGGCCGTGATCGCGCGCTTGCCGAGTACGATTTGATGGACGCCAATAGCGGCGCGAGGAGCGCGCGATCGCGTCGCATGGACGCGGGGGCGCATCTCCATCATCCGACAGCGGCATGGGCCAGGCGCGAAGACCCGCTATATTTTGGTCGCACCGTCGATTCTCCCGTCTGCGCCGCGACAATGGAAGGCGTCCACGCTATGGCGTCGGCGGGTCGGATGACGTAAACCTCATAATCGATCGCGGATTGCGCCATCGGCGAACCTTTCGTCACGAGCGGCTGCGGGAAAGAGCAATCAGCACTAATGTCCTTCTTCGAAACAAGCCCAGCACTGGCCCGCGCCCTCGCCGAACGGCAGTACACCGATCCCACTCCCGTTCAGTCTGCGGTTCTGACCGACGAAGCCGCGGGGCGGGACATTCTCGTTTCGGCGCAGACCGGCTCCGGCAAAACCGTCGCCTATGGATTGGCGATCGCCCCGACCATCGTCGGCGACGCCGAGATCGCCGAAGCCGGCGTTCCGCTCGCGCTCGTCATCGCGCCGACGCGCGAGCTCGCGCTGCAAGTCGCGCATGAGCTCGAATGGCTCTACCTCTATGTCGGCGCGCGGCTCGTCACTTGCGTCGGCGGCATGGATGCCCGGCTCGAGCGCCGCAAGCTGGCCGAAGGCGCGCATATCGTCGTCGGCACGCCCGGGCGCCTGCGCGATCATATCGAGCGTGGCGGACTGGACACCTCCGGCTTCGCCGCGGTGGTGCTCGACGAGGCCGACGAGATGCTCGATCTCGGCTTTCGCGAGGATCTGGAGTTCATTCTCGATTCCGCGCCGGCCGGCCGCCGCACGCTGATGTTTTCGGCGACCATGCCGAAGGGCATCGCCAATCTCGCCCGCCGCTATCAGCGAAACGCGCTGCGAATCGAGGTCGCCGGCGGCGAGCGCGGTCACGCCGATATCGAATATCGCGCGATCAGCGTGGCGCCCAAGGACACGGAGCACGCGGTCGTCAATCTGCTGCGCTCCGTCGAGGCGCAGACGGCGATCGTGTTCTGCAACACGCGCGAGGCCGTCCGCCATTTGCAGGCGACATTGCTCGAGCGCGGCTTCTCCGCCGTGCTGCTGTCCGGCGAGCTCAGCCAGCATGAGCGCAACCAATCGATGGCGGCGCTGCGCGACGGCCGCGCGCGCGTTTGCGTCGCGACCGACGTCGCCGCGCGCGGCATCGATCTGCCCAATCTCGGGCTGGTCGTCCACGCCGAGCTGCCGAATGACGCCGAGACCTTGCAGCATCGCAGCGGGCGGACCGGCCGCGCCGGCCGCAAGGGCGTGAGCGCGCTGCTGGTGCCGGCCTCTCGACGCAGCCGCGCCGAACGATTGCTGCGCGACGCCGGCGTGCGCGCCTGGTGGACGAGGCCGCCGACGATGGACGATATCCGCAAGCTCGATCAGGAGCGATTGCTGAGCGATCCGCTGCTGACGGCGCCGCCGGAGGAGGAGGACGTTCGGATGGCGCGGCTTCTGCTCGCCGAGCGCTCCGCCGAGCAAATCGCCGCCGCTCTGGTCAAGATCTACCGGTCGCGCCTTCCGGCGGTGGAAGATGTGATCGACCCCGGCGAGGAGCCCGCGCGCGCGGAGAAACCCGGCAAGGCGGCGCGGGGCGAGCGACCGACACGCTCTGTTCTGGCGGGCGGGAAGGCGTGGTTCCGGCTCGATATCGGTCGCTCGAAGAACGCCGATGCGAAATGGCTGCTGCCGATGCTCTGCCGCAAAGGCAACATCACGCGGCAGGATGTCGGCGCGATTCGAATCTTCGAGCACGAGACGAAAGTCGAGGTCGCGGAAGCGGTGGCGGCGAATTTTCTGCGGGATATGCGGCGCCCGGGCGGCGACAACATCCGCGTCGAACGGCTGAACGCCGATGCCGATCAGGCGAGCTTCGAGCCGCCGGCGAAGAAGGCCGGAAGGCCCAAGAAGCGTCCAACCGCCGAGCGGCGCCCCCGATCGCAATAGCCACGCTCACGAAGAACGGGGGCCGACACGCTTTCGCTGAAGCCATCCGCCTCGGAATTCGTGAAGATTTGACCGCAGAACGCGTGTCCGCTCTTGCCGTCGGCCCGCTACATCGTTATCGTCGCCCATCGATTTTTCGGCCTGAACGACTTGGACATGCTTCGGAAACGAGGCCGCTGACGAACTCTTCCAAACATCGATCGACCCGGCCCCGCGCATGCGGGCCTTCTCCTGAACTTGCTTGGAGAGAGACATGGCTAACGGCACCGTCAAATGGTTCAACTCGCAAAAGGGCTTCGGCTTCATTCAGCCGGATGACGGCGGAAGCGACGTTTTCGTCCACATCAGCGCCGTCGAGCGCGCCGGTCTGCGCGATCTCAACGAAGGTCAGAAGCTGAGCTACGAAATCACGCAGGACCGCCGCTCCGGCAAGTCCTCTGCGGATCAGCTGAAGGCGCTTTGACGCCATTCGTGACGGCTATCCGTCGCGACCGCTCATGAAGAAGGCCGCCGTAATCGGCGGCCTTTTTTCGTGCGGGATCGTTTTTCGACGCCGGCCCCGCCGCGGCTGGCGCGATCCGGCTCCGATCCTCTGAAAATCAATTGAATTTTCCGATAGCCTTGGCGGAGGCGATCGCCCTGAAGGTATGAAAATTCGGGCTCGCCCTGGTGTCGCGGCAATAGCGCAGGAAGTCGTCGGCGCTGACGTCGATCAGGACGACCTTCCATCCGCTCCTCTCCCAATTTCCAATCTCCTTCGATTGGAGAAAGAGCCATTTTTCGTAGGAATCGGCCGGGTAATTGTCGACCAGGCGCCGCAGCTCCTCGTGATCCGCCGCGGTGACGCGCGCGAGATAGGTCGTCCTCATGTCGGTTCTCATGCTGAATGCGAAAGTCCGTCTCGGCGCGCCCCGACCGTCGGGGAACGCGAACATATAGTCGATTCGACCGCCCTGCCCGCTCCGCAGCGGCGCGGACGGCGATTTGGCGCGCAAAATGCGTCGGGCGGTCCGACCCGGAATTCGGCCGGGTCTCCACCATCGAAAACGACAAGGAGCCGATCTTGCCTTCATTGCAAGAAGCCCGCGCCAACGTGACCTTGGCGCCCGCGAAGCCGACCGGATTAGCCGATCTGGGGGCGCCATTGGACGACGCCGCCGCGGTCAAGAAGGGGCGCGCGCACGAGTTTCCGCAACTTCTGACCGACGGCGCAATCGGCCGCCGCTTCCAGGATCTCCGGGTCATCGGGATCAAGACGCTCGAGGCCGACGTCACGACCGCCAAGGTCTTCGTCCAGTTCGAGGTGTTCGGCGACAATACGGCGGCGCCGACGAACGGAGTCGGTTTCGAGGCGGCTCTGTTCGCGGGCTCGGAGCAATTGGCCAGCCTGTCCTCGAGCAGCCTGTTCCTGCCCTACGCCAATTTCTGGTATCCGAACCGCTTCGTGTTCGAGATCCCGGCGGCGGACTTCGATCGCGCCGATCGTTTGGAGTTCATCGCGAAGCCCGAGGACGTTCGCACGCTCTAGCCGCGTGATCGAGCGCTCCGACGCTCATGTCCATTGGCATGAGCGTTGCTTTGTTTTTACGGGAGCCATAGCTTCGTTTCTCCTCCGAGCGGACGTGGCTCCTGCTTGCCGGCCAAAGAGCGCCGATCGCTGCGGCCGCCGCCGGAGAGCGCTGGCGCTCGAGGCGGTGCCGGCCACGAGATCGAGCGAAGGCCTATGGATTATCCCCTCGTCAAACGCGTGTCGCATCGGCTGTTCGGCGAAATGCTGCGGATGATGTTGAGCGAGCGGGTCTATTTCGACCTGACGCTCGAAGAGGGCCGGACATTGTCGCGCAATTTCACCGCGGTGGCCTTCGACTGGCGGCGCGTCGATTTCCTCTATCTGAGCCCGCTCGGAGGCGACGGAGAATTCTCGGCGGCGGTCCGGCAAGACGGCGTTCATGTGGAAACGGCGGACGGCGCCCATCATTTGACTTGGGACGATGTGACCGAGCTGGCCGAGCGCCTCGCCGTGGTGTGAGACGGCCGCAGCGGCCGCTCGCCGTGACCGCCCGCGCGAGAATTCGCTCGAGGCGCGGCGCTGCTGTCATTGTCTGGTCATGACCGAACGCTAATTCTCGAGAAGGGCAATCGACGGCTACACGCCAGCGAGGGCTCTAACGCCGGGCCGGAGGTACGTCCGGCGTTTTTCTTTTGTGGGACCCGTCACGGCCTGACCGCCGTCAGCAGCGTGTCCACCCCTTCGCGATATTCGACGCGAATATCGGCGAAGCCTGCCGCCGCCATGCGCTCCAGCGCCGGCGCCAGATACATCACATGCTCGGGCGATTCGTCGCTGAAGAGATGCGCGATCCAATCCTCGAGCAGATCATAGCGGCCGATCGCCCCGAGCTTGGCGAACCAGCTCCGCACCTCCGCCTGCGTCGCGGAAAGATGCGCGGCGCGGTCGTCCATCGCATAGCGGTCGCCATTGACGAAAAGGCCGCCCGGCTTCAGCACGCGGAAAATCTCGGTGAGAAATTCCCGGCGATAATCGTCGAGAAAATTGTGAACCGCGTAATTGGAGGAGACGACGTCGAGGCTGGCGTCGGGAAGGCCGCGAAGAAAGCCGAGCGCATCGGCCTCGACGAATTGGACGCGGCCGGCCGCGACGAAATCGGCGAGATTGGACCTCGCCTGATCCAGCATCTTGCCGGCGCTGTCGATGGCGGTGACATGAAGATCGTCGCGGCCAGCGACCAGCGGCAGCGTGCTCACGCCGGTGCCGCAGCCGATCTCCAGACCCTCGAGCGCAACGCCCTCGCGCCAATGCGCGACGCGCTCCGCCACGCGGCGGGCGAGCAGCGCCGCATTGGGGCAGATGAGCTCCAGCATGCGGTATTCGGCGCCGATCGGTCCGGTGAAGAGATTTTCATCGATGCGCTGTGACATGGCGATCACCCGAAATTCGCGAGACCCGGAAAGGTCTGCAGCAGCCAGAAGGAGAAGCTCTGCATCCCGCCGGTGAGAAACGCCAGGCCCGTCAGCACCAGCAGCGCGCCGACGACTTTCTCCACCTTGCCGAAATGCCTCTTGAACTTCTGCATGAAGCCCATGAACGGCCCTATCGCCGCCGCCGCAGCGAGGAAGGGAAGGCCCAGTCCGGCGGAATAGACGCCGAGCAGCACGGCGCCTTTGGCCACAGTCTCCTGCGAGCCGGCGACGGCGAGAATGGCCGCGAGAATAGGCCCGATGCAGGGCGTCCAGCCGAAGGCGAAGGCGAGGCCCATCACATAAGCGCCGAGACGCCCGACCGGGCGGCCGACCTCGAAACGCTTCTCGCGATAGAGCAGGCCGATCTTGAACACGCCGAGGAAGTGCAGCCCCATGAGGATGATGGCGACGCCGGCGGCGATCGACAATATTTCCAGATTGGCGCGCAGCGCTTTGCCGAACACGCTCGCGGTCGCGCCGAGCGCGACGAACACGGTCGAGAAGCCGGCGACGAAGAGCAGCGAGGCGATGAAAACGTCGCGACGCGCGCGCGATTTGCCGACGACCGTCAGCTCCTCGAGGCTCGCGCCCGCGATGAAGGTGAGATAGGGCGGCACCAGAGGCAGCACGCAGGGGCTCAGGAAAGAGAGCAGGCCCGCCGCCGCTGCGGCAGGAAAAGTGACGTCGGCCGCCATGAGGTCTCCTCTTTTCGCGCCGACGTTTTTGCCACACCGGGCGACATTACGCAAAGCGCCGTGGCGCCGCACGCCCTATCTCACTCGACGACGAGGCTGACATGCGCACCATCATCGAGCCCTTCCGCATAAAAATGACCGAAGCTCTGCCGATCACCACGCGCGCGAGGCGCGAGGAGCGGCTGACGGCGGCGCATTGCAATGTGTTTCTGCTCGACGCCGAGGACATCACCATCGATCTTCTGACCGACAGCGGCACAGGCGCCATGTCCGACCGGCAATGGGCCGCGCTCATGATGGGAGACGAAAGCTACGCCGGAAGCAGGTCCTGGCGACGCTTCGAGAAAACCATTCGCGACATCACCGGTTTCAAGCATATTTTTCCGACGCATCAGGGCCGCGCGGCGGAGCGCATTCTCGCTGCGACGCGACTGAAGCCGGGCGACATCGTCCCCAACAACAGCCATTTCGACACGACGCGCGCCAATGTCGAATATGTCGGCGCGACCGCGCTCGATCTGCCGAGCGCCAAGGCGGCCGACATTTATGCGGAAACGCGCTTCAAGGGCGACATCGATCTCGAAGCGCTGCAGCGCGCGCTGGAGCGCGACGGGAAGAAAATTCCCTTCTGCATGATAACGGCGACGAACAATACCGGCGGCGGCCAGCCCGTCTCGCTGCGCAATATTCGCGAGGCCAAGGCTCTGCTGGCGCGGCGCGGAGTTCCGCTGGTGCTCGACGCCTGCCGCTTCGCCGAAAACGCCTATTTCATCAAGCTGTGGGAGGAAGGCTACGCCGATCGCGCGCTCATCGACATTGCGCGCGAGATGTTCTCGCTCTGCGACGGCGCGACGATGAGCGCGAAGAAGGACGGGCTCGCCAACATAGGCGGATTCTTCGCCTGCAACGACGACGGCTGGGCGGAGGATTTCCGCAATCTCCTGATCCTGACCGAAGGCTTTCCGACCTATGGCGGCCTCGCCGGACGCGATCTCGAGGCGATCGCCGTCGGGCTCGAGGAGGCGCTGGAGGAGGATTACCAACGCTATCGCCATGCGACGGTGGACTATCTCGCCTCGCGGCTCATAGAGCGCGGCGTGCCGATCGTGCGGCCGGCGGGCGGCCACGCCGTCTTCATCGACGCGGCCGGATTCTGTCCGCATCTTTCGGCGGCGGATTTTCCCGGCATCGGCCTCGCCGCCGCGCTCTATCTCGAGGGCGGCGTGCGCGGCGTCGAGCTCGGCAGCGTGATGTTCGGCCGCCGCAATGCGGACGGAACGGAAGCCCCGGCGCCGCGCGAGCTGCTGCGTCTCGCCTTTCCGCGCCGCGTCTACACGCAGAGCCATTTCGACTATGTGATCGAGACGATCGAGAATGTGTTCCGCGCGCGCGCCGCCATTCCGCCGTTTCGCATCGTGCGGCAGGCGCCCTTCCTGCGCCATTTCACCGCGCATTTCGCGCCCGCCTGACCGCGTTGCGCAGGGAATGCGCGCACCTATCTATCTCTGGCGAGTCCCGGCTTTTTCCCGAGGAGGGCGGCATGGAGCGAGACGAGAACCGCTACGCCGACGCGCCACGCCGCGCCGATTGGACGATCGACCAGGATTGGCCGTCCTACAGCGCGGCCGAGCACGACCGCTGGCGCCGGCTCTACGCCCGCCAGGCCGCGCTGCTGCCCGGCCGCGCCTGCGACGAATATCTCGCCTCGATGGACGCGCTGAAGCTGTCGCCGGACGGCGTTCCCGATTTCGACGCGCTGAGCGCGCGGCTCGCGGCTCTGACCGGCTGGCGTGTCGTCGCGGTCGCCGGCCTCGTGCCGGACGATGTTTTCTTCGAGCATCTCGCCAATCGGCGCTTTCCCGCCGGCGCCTTCATCCGCCCGGAGGAGGCGCTCGACTATCTGGAGGAGCCGGATGTCTTTCACGACATCTTCGGCCATGTCCCATTGCTCGCGAATCCGGTCTACGCGCGCTTCCTGCAGGCCTATGGCGAGGGCGGACGGCGGGCGCTGGCGCGCGGCCAGCTCGCCAATCTCGCGCGGCTCTATTGGTATACGGTCGAGTTCGGGCTGCTGGCGACGCCGGCGGGGCTGCGCATCTTCGGCGCGGGGATTCTCTCCTCGCCGGCCGAGACGATCTTCTCGATCGAGGATTCATCGCCCAATCGCATCGCCTTCGATCTCGAGCGGGTGATGCGCGCGCGGTACATCATCGACGATTTTCAGCAGTGCTATTTCGTCGTCGATGGGTTCGAGCGCCTGCTCGACGCCTGCTACCGCGACTTCGTCCCCCTCTACGACCGGCTGCGGACGGAGGCTGATCTCGAGCCGCATGAGATCGCGCCCGGCGATATGCTGATCACGCGCGGCGATTTCCATTATTTCCGCGGCAAGGCGCACGCCGCCTGACCGTCAGCCGCCCCTCGCCTCCTCCAGCGCGGCGATGCGGATCGGCGCCGGCGGATGCGAATAATAGAACAGCGCATAGAGCCGGTCCGGCGTCAGCGTGGCGAGATTGTCGCGCGAGAGCTTGGTGAGCGCGCTGACCATGGGCTCCTTGCCATAGATCGACCTGGCGAAGCCGTCGGCCTCGAATTCGGCGCGGCGCGACAGGAAATTGGTCAGCGGCGACAGAAGATGGAGAATGGGCGCGGCCGCCGTCAGCGCGATGACGAAGATGACGCCCGGATCATTCGGCAGGCCGAAGGCGTCGCCGAGCCCCCGGGCGAAGGCGAGATGCAGCGCCGCGAAGCCGATGAAGAGAAAGGCCGCCGCCTGCATCATCCGCTGCCGCACATGGCCGAATTTATAATGGCCGAGCTCATGCGCGAGAATGGCGAGAATCTCGTCCGCGCTGTGCTTGCGCAGCAATGTGTCGAAGAAGACGATGCGCTTCGCCTTGCCGAAGCCGGAGAAATAGGCGTTGCCATGGGTGGAGCGCGTCGAGGCGTCCATGACGAACAGCCCGCCCGATTGAAATCCGCAGCGCGCCAGCAATTCCTCCATGCGCGCCTTCAGCGCCGCATCTTCGAGCGGCGCGAAATCGTTGAACAGAGGCGCGATGAAGGTGGGATAGATCAACGTCATGGCCAGCAGCAGCGCCAGCGCGGCGACGAAGCCCGCGAGCCACCAATAGTCCGGCGAGACGCGCGCCGCGAGGAACAGACCATAGAGCAAGGGCATGAAGAACAGCAGCCAGAGCGCCGCGCCTTTCGCCTCGTCGAGGAAGAACATCGTCAGCGTCGAGCGGTTGAAGCCGAAACGCGTCTCCAGGCCGAAGGTCTCAACGAGCGAGAAGGGCAGGCGCAGCAGATGGTCGACGATCGCCACGGCGACGACGACGGCGACGCTGAGCGTCAATCCCGGCGCGATGAATTGCGCGAGCAGCCCATAGAGCGGTCCGAGCAGCAGGGCGAGCCAGGCGAGGGCGAGCGCCGCGTCGAACACGGTCTCGGCGACGGAGAGGCGCATGCGCGCCACCGTGTAATCGGCGGCGCGGCGATGCTCGTCGACAGTGACCGTCGCGGCGAATTCGGGCGGCGGCGTCTCACGATCGGCGCGCGCGGCGCGGCTCTGGCGGGTCTTCAGATAGACGCCCAGCGCCGCGGAGGCGAGAATGGCGAGATAGACCGACGTTGCGACGAGGCTCATGCGCATCTCCGAAACCGCCGGCCGCCGGGCCGGGGTTCGGGATCAATATAAGCGGCCGCGCGGCGGAATGCGACGTCAGACCGAGGCGGGCTCCGCCGCTGCGGCGCTCACGGCGTTGCGGGCCACGACGAGGCTCGCCGCGAGCAGCAGCGCCGCCACGAAATAGCCGGCCCCCGGAAAGCTGCCGGCGCCGATCGAGAGGGAGAGAATCTGCGTGAAGAACAATGGCCCGACCATGCCCGAGACGCCGCGCAGGCTCGACAGCGCCCCTTGCAGCCGCCCCTGCTCCGAGGCCGAGGCGAAACGCGTCGCCAAGCCCTGAAAGGCCGGATTGGCCATGGCCCAGAGCGCGATGAGCGGCGGCGCCGCCATGAAGATCCCGCCCGTCGGCGCGAAGGCGTAGGCCGCGAAGCCCAGCGCCCCGGCCGCCAGAGCGACGACGAGCGTCGCCCGCTCGCCGAAACGCTTGACCGCCGGCCGCACCAATCCGCCGGACACCACCGTCTGCGAGACGCCGACGATGGCGAGCGCCCAGCCGGTCGTCGCCGCATCCCAATGATAGCGATATTCGGTGTAGAGCACGAAGAGGCTCGGCAGCGACTCATGCGCGAGATAGGAGAGGAAGATCGCCACGGCGAGCAGGCCGAGCGAGCGGTCGCGGCGCAGAAAATCGAGCGAGCCCAGCACATTGGCGCTGCGCCACAGAATCGCGCTCGTGCGCTTCTCCGGCGCGAGCGACTCCGGCAGGATGAAATAGCCGTAAGCCGCGTTGAGGAGGCTCAGCGCCGCCGCCGCCCAGAACGGATAGCGCAAGCCGTAATTGCCGAGCACGCCGCCGAGCGCCGGGCCGAGGATGAAGCCGACGCCGAAAGCCGCGCCGATCATGCCGAAACGGCCGGCGCGCTTCTCCGGCTCGGTGATGTCGGCGATGTAGGCCGTCGCCGTCGAGACGCTCGCCGCCGTCAGGCCCGAAATCAGCCGGCCGATGAAGAGGAAGGGCAAGGAGGGCGCGAGCGCCATGAACACATAGTCGAGCCCCATGCCCAGATTGGACAGCAGCACCACGGGCCGACGGCCGAAACGGTCGGACAGCGCCCCGAGCACGGGCTGAAACAGGAATTGCATGAAGGCCCAGGCGAAACCAAAGACGCCCGTCGCGATCGTCGCGCTCTGGAGATCGCCGCCCTCGAATTCCACGATGAGCTTGGGAAGCACCGGGATCATCACGCCGAGCGCCAGCATGTCGAGCACGACGGTGACCAAGATGAAGGCGAAGGCCGCCTTGCCGGGACGCTGAAACATCGATTACTCTTTCGTACGGCCGCGATTCATCGCCGCCCGACCTATCGCGGGATAGCCCGAAACCGCCGTCCCACGCAAGGAGTCTGGAACGACTCCAATTTTTCCCGGCCGAGGCCCCGGCGCCGCCGGCCACCTGCCGAGAGGCTTATAATATATTGTAAAACAATGAGTTATGACAATCGCCCCAGAACGGTGGAACGAGCCGGAGTTGACAGGGGGCGCGCGATCTTTCAATAGGCGTGGATTGGGATAAAAATCATTCGGCGTCGAAGACGGCGCGATCCGGCCTCGCGACGATCCGGCCTCGCGACCAGGAACAGGGTGTTTCACGCGGATGCGTCTTTCCTTTTGCTTCCTCGACGCGAGAGCGACGAGCCCCGCCCATCCCCGACGGATCGATCGATAGGATGCGCGTGCTCGTGACCGGCGGCGCCGGCTTCATCGGCTCGGCCGTCGCCCGCCGCATCATCGAGACGACGCCGCATGAGCTGCTCGTCTTCGACAAGCTCACCTATGCCGGCAATCTCGATTCGCTCGCGCCCATCGCCGACGATCCGCGCTATTCCTTCCGCCGCGCCGACATATGCGACCGCGCCGCCGTCGCCGCCGCCTTCGAGGCGTTCCAGCCCGATACGGTGATGCATCTCGCCGCCGAGAGCCATGTCGATCGCTCCATCGACGGCCCCGCCGCCTTCGTCGAGACCAATGTCGTCGGCACTTTCACCCTGCTCGCCGCCGCGCTCGACTATTGGCGCCGGCTCGGCGCGGAGAAAGCCGCCGCCTTTCGCTTTCTGCATGTCTCGACCGATGAGGTCTTCGGCGCCCTCGGGGCCGAGGGGCTGTTCCGCGAGGACACGCCCTATGCGCCCAACTCGCCCTATTCGGCCTCCAAGGCGGGCTCGGACCATTTGGCGCGCGCCTGGCGCGAGACCTATGGCCTGCCGACGCTCGTCACCAATTGCTCCAACAACTACGGGCCCTATCATTTCCCGGAGAAGCTCATTCCGCTCACCATCATCAATGCGCTGGAGGAAAAGCCGCTGCCCGTCTATGGGCGCGGCGAGAATGTGCGCGATTGGCTCTATGTCGAGGATCACGCCGAGGCGCTGCTCACCGTCGCGCGCGCGGGCGTCGTCGGCCAGACCTATAATGTCGGCGGCCGCTCGGAAATGCGCAACATAGAGGTGGTGCAGGCGATCTGCGACAGTCTCGACGACATCAAACCGCGCACGCGCGGCTCCTATCGCGAGTTGATCGCCTTCGTCCAGGACAGGCCGGGCCATGACCTGCGCTATGCGATCGATTGCTCGAAGATCGAGCGCGAGCTCGGTTGGCGCGCACAGGAGAGCTTCGCGAGCGGGCTTCATAAAACCGTGCGCTGGTATCTCGACAATGAGGAGTGGTGGAAAGCGATCCGCTCCGGCAAATATCGCGGCGAGCGTCTCGGCTGCGTCGCCTGACGCCTTCCGCCGAAGAGGGCATGATGAAAGTCGAAGACACGGCGCTCGAGGGCGTCAAGATCGTCACGCCGGACCGGTTCGGCGACGCGCGCGGCTTTTTTTCCGAGAGCTATAATCAGAGGCGCTGGGAGGAGCGCGGCCTGCCGCCTTTCTGCTTCGTGCAGGACAATCATTCGCTCTCATGCAATGTCGGCGTCCTCCGCGGGCTGCACTTCCAGACCGCGCCTTTCGCGCAGGACAAGCTGGTGCGCGTCACGCGCGGCCGCGTTCTGGACATCGCCGTCGACATTCGCCGCGCGTCGTCGACCTTCGGACGCCATGTCGCGGTCGAGCTCTCCGCGGAAAATTGGCGGCAATTGCTCGTTCCCATCGGCTTCGCGCATGGCTTCTGCACGCTCGAGCCCGATACGGAAGTCGTCTATAAGGTCACGAATTTCTATTCGGCGCCGCATGATCGCGGGCTCGCCTTCGACGATCCGGATCTCGACATCCCCTGGCCGGTCACGCCCGATCGCGTCATTCTGTCGGACAAGGATCGCCGCTGGCCACGGCTGCGCGATCTCTCCGACGCATTCGCTTGAGGCGATGATGCGCATCGCCGTCACCGGAACGCAGGGCCAGATCGTCTCTTGCCTGCGCGAGCGCGTCTCTTGCCTGCGCGACCGCGCGACGGGCGAGGCGGAGATCGTCGCGCTCGGCCGGCCACTTCTCGATCTTTCCGATCGCGAGAGCGTGCGCGCCGCATTGCGCGAGGCGCGCTGCGACGTCATCGTCAACGCCGCCGCCTATACCGCCGTCGATAAGGCCGAGCAGGAGGAAGCCCTCGCCATGCGCGTGAATGGCGAGGGCGCCGGCCATGTCGCCGAGGCGGCAGCCGAGCTCGGCGTTCCGCTCATCCATTTTTCGACCGATTATGTGTTCGACGGCACCGCCACGCGTCCCTATCGCGAGGACGACGCAACCGCGCCGCTCGGCGTCTATGGCCATTCCAAGCTCGAGGGCGAGAGGCGCGTCGCAGCGCTCTGCCCGAATGCCACGATCCTGCGCACGGCCTGGGTCTACAGCCCGTTCGGCTCGAATTTCGTGCGCACCATGCTGCGGCTCGGCGAGACGCGCGAGGAGGTCGGCGTCGTCGCCGATCAGCTCGGCAATCCGACCAGCGCGCTCGACATCGCCGATGCGACGCTCCTCGTCGCGGCGCGCCTGTGTCGCGACGACGCGCCGGAGCTGCGCGGGACGTTCCATATGACGGGCGCGGGCGAAGCGAGCTGGGCCGATGTCGCCGAGGCGATCTTCGCGCGCGCCACAGAGCACGGCCGCGCGCCGGTGCGCGTTCGCCGCATCACGACCGCCGATTATCCGACGCCGGCGCGACGCCCGGCCAATTCGCGCCTCGACAACGCGAAGCTTTCGCGCGTCCATGGCGTCGCTCTGCCCGACTGGCGCGCCTCGCTCGCATATTGCGTCGACCGGCTGCTGGCCGGCCCCATTCATTGAAGATCGGATCATGGAGGATCAGATCATGCGTGGAATTATTCTCGCTGGCGGCAGCGGCACGCGCCTTCACCCGGCGACGCTCGCCGTGTCCAAGCAATTGCTACCGGTCTACGACAAGCCGATGGTCTATTATCCGCTGAGCGCGCTGATGCTCGCAGGCGTGCGCGAGATTCTCGTCATCACGACGCCGGACGACGAAACGGCCTTCCGGCGCCTGCTCGGCTCCGGCGCGCAATGGGGCGTGTCATTCACCTACGCCGTCCAGCCGCGTCCGGACGGGCTGGCGCAGGCCTATATCATCGGCGCGAGCTTCGTCGAAGGGCAGAGCTCCGTGCTGGTGCTCGGCGACAATATCTTCTACGGCCACGGCCTCACCGAATCGCTGACCAACGCCAAGGGCGGCCGCGGCGCCACCGTCTTCGCCTATCATGTCGCCGATCCAGAGCGTTACGGCGTCGTCGATTTCGACGCCGAGGGCCGCGCGCTATCGCTCGAGGAAAAGCCGAAGGCGCCCAAGTCCAATTGGGCGGTGACCGGCCTCTATTTCTACGACGAGCGCGCGCCGCATTTCGCGGCGGATCTGAAACCCTCGCCACGCGGCGAATTGGAGATCACCGATCTCAACAACATCTATCTTCAGCGCGGCGAATTGACCGTCGAGCGATTGGGACGCGGCTTCGCCTGGCTCGACACGGGCACGCCCGCCTCGCTGCTGGAGGCGGCCGAATATGTCCGCGCCATAGAGCTTCGTCAGGGTCAGCGCATCGCCTGCCTCGAGGAGATCGCCTTCCGCCAGGGCTGGATCGACGCCGAGGCGCTGGGCGCCGCCGCGCAGAAATTCGCCAAGAGCCAATATGGCGCCTATCTCGCGCAGGTGGCCCGCGAGCGCTGATCGCGCGTCAGGCCATATTGTTGCGCACGAAGGCGATCAGGCCGACGACGGCGCCATAGAGCGCCAGCGAAGCCGCGAGCAAGATGCCCGAATAGAGCCACCGCCGCGGATAGCGCGCCTCCTCCGGCAGCGCCGGCGACTCGATCTGATGGAGATAGAGCAGCTTGCGCTCGCTGAGCAGGCGCGCGCCGTCGAGCGAGGCCGTCGCGATCTCATAGCTCGTCTCGGCGATCTTATGCTCGAGGTCGAGATTGGCGAAGGTCGTCATCTTGCCGGAGAGCGTTTTCCGCGCGAGCGCGTCGAGCCCCAGCTCCTCGCGCGCGGTGATCTCCGACTTGCGATCGGCGACCTGCTTCTCGAGCGATTCGATGCGCCGCTTCAACACGCGCATTTGCGGCGCGCTCTCGTCGACATAGCGCGACTGAGTGAGATATTCCTGCTGATATTTCAGCAGATCGGATTCGATCCCGGAGAGCACCTCGCTCTGCGACTTGCTCGTCTGGCGGACGTCGATCAGCCCTTCCGCATTGCGCGCACGCTCCAAATTCACCCGCGCGACCTTGAGCCGCTCGCCGGCGCGCGCGAGATCCTGCTCGGAGGCGCGGACCGTATCCTGCCGCATCCGCTCATTGAGGTCGTTGACCAGAGTCTCGCAATCGGCGACGACCCTGTCGGCGATGCTCTTGGCGTCGGCGGGCGAGAAGGCGCGGACCGTCAGCGTGACGATTCCGGACGGTAAGGTGATCGTCGCCGAAGCCATCTTCTTCCAATAGGCCGTAAACTTCTCGATCGATTTCGATTTCTGGAATCGCGCCCACCAGTCGATCCGGTCGGAGCCATAGAGCTCGCGCAGATCGACCTGCCGCTCGAGCTGCTCGACCATCGACCGGCTCTCGACATAATCGACGATGATCATCGAATCCTGAAAGATCATCATCTGCGGCAGGCCGGTCACGGAGCCCAGTCCATCGAGTTTCGGAATAGCCGCGCTGCTCACGGTGAATTTCGCCTCCGCGACATATTGATCGGAAGCGAGCAGACCGTAATAGACCGCCCCCACAAAATTGGGGATCGCCACCATCACGACCAGCAGGACGAGAAAAGCAATGCGCATCGCCTTGGCGCCGCGGCGCTCCGCGAAGCTGGATTTTTGATAGGCGCCGCGCGCGCGCGCCGAAAATCGCGCGCGCCGCGCGGCTTCGGACAGGAAGCGGGACACGGCCTCGGCGCGTTCCAGCGCATTGATCGTGCGAAGCTCGGGAGATTTCGGAGGTTCGTCCATCCTCGCCCCTATCTGTTCAAGCGATTGTACATTTCGATCGCCTTGGCGACGGTGTCGAACATGAAGAGACGGCCGTCGACGAGCACGCCGCCGCGATCGCAATAATCGCTGACCGCCTGCATCGAATGCGAGACGAAGATCACGCTCGAATTCTTGCGCCGCTGGTCGAAGGCCTCTTGGCACCGCTTCTGGAATCTCATGTCGCCGACGCCAGTGATCTCGTCGATGAGATAGACGTCGAATTCGATGGACATCGACATGCCGAAGGCGAGGCGCGCGCCCATGCCGGACGAATAGGTCTTGACTGGCGCGTCGAAATAATCGCCGAGCTCGGAGAACTCTTCGACGAACATCGCCGTCTTGCGCGGATCGGCGCCATAGACCCTCGCCACGAAATGCACATTCTCGCGGCCGGTCATCGACGGATGGAACCCCGAGCCGAAGCCGAGCGGCCAAGACACGCGCACGGTGCGGCGCACCTTGCCGGAGTTCGGCAATTCGGTGCCGGCGAGGATCTTGAGCGTCGTCGACTTTCCGGCGCCGTTGACGCCGAGCAAGCCGTACGAATAGCTCGTATCGAAGACCATCGACACATGGTCCAGGATGATCTTCGAGTGCCGCTCGGTCTTATAGAATTTGAAGACGTCTAAAAGCTGGATCATCTTCTCTTAAGTCGGTCTCGCCCGGAGCCGCCAACGACATGAACCGCGGTCCTTATAGCGCAGCGCGCCCGCCTCGTCCACGCGCGCGCGTCGGCCTATTTTCGCCACTTTTGGCCTGCGCGGACTCCCTACGCGCCGCCCATCCTGTCGTCCGCTCGCGCTCTATGGCCAAGGCGCCGCGGCTCGACTATACGACCTCGGAACCGACCTCCGCCTCTCACTTTTGGAAAGCCCGGGCCTTGTTGCTGAGAATTCCTTCTGTGCGCCGCTCCGGCCTGCGCCGGCTCGGTTGGGAGAGCTGGCAGGGCGTCGATGCGGATCCGCTCTTCGTCTTCGCGCCGCGGTTGCTGCGCGCCGCCTATATCATCCTCGAGGTCGCCGACGCCGATCAGACGCTCGACCCCCGCATCTATATCGATTTCGGCAAGGGTTTCGAGCCGGACGAGGAGATCGAGCTCAAGCACACCCGCAATGGCGTCTATGTGGTGTCGCTCCGCAGTTTCGGCCGCGTCCACAAGGTCCGCTTCGATCCCTCCTCCTACCCTTCGCGTTTCTGCTTTCGCGCCTTTGTCGCCTATGACGAGAAATCCGTGCGCGCTTTCGTCGGCAAAAGACTGCGCGCGGCGGCCAGGGGCGAGCGCGCGGCGCCGCTCTGCGAGGTCATAGCGCGGCCGGGCGCGCCCGAGCTTTCCGGCGTCGGCGCGCGCGTCGCCAGAGTGCGCGGCGCGACGCCGCATTTCGAGCAGGTGATCGCCATGGCGAACGACCGATTCGCCGGCGCTCCGCCCTGGGCCGACGACAGGCCGGCTCTTTCTTTCGTCACGCCGGTCTATGACGCGCCGGCGCTCTATCTCGATCAATTGCTCGACTCCTTTCGTATTCAGAGAGCCGGCGCCTATGAGCTGATCCTCTCCGACGACGGCTCGACGTCGCGCGAGACGATCGACTGGCTCGAGCGTCATCGCGGCGCGCCCAATGTGACGATTTTGCGCGCGGCGCAGAATGGCGGCATCGCCGCCGCCACCAATAGCGGGCTCGCCGCGGCGCGCGGCGAGTGGGTCGGCTTCATCGACCACGACGACGCGCTCGCGCCTTACGCCGTGGACGCGCTGCTGGAGACGATCGCGCGAACGCCTGGCGCGCAATTCGTCTTCACCGACGAGATCGTGGCCGACGCGCAGCTGCAGCCCAAGCATTATTCGCTGAAGCCCGCCTTCGACCCGGTGCTGCTCTCCGGCGTCAATTACGTCAATCACCTCTCGCTCTATCGCCGCGAGCGGCTGCTGGCGCTCGGCGGACTGCGTCAGGGCTTCGACGGCTCGCAGGACTATGATCTGCTGCTGCGTTACACGCGCGGCCTCGCGACGGAGGAGCTCGTCCATCTTCCCTATCCGGCCTATCTCTGGCGACGCGACGGCAAGAGCTATTCGGTGAGCTTCCTCGACCGCGCCACGACGAGCGCGCGCCGCTCTCTCGCGGAGAATTACTCTGTCGGCGGCGCGCCGGCGATCGTCGAGCCGGCGCTCAACGCCGATCTGCATCGCGTGCGGCTCGACCCGAAAAACGACGCCAGGCCGCTCGTCTCCATCGTCGTGCCGAGCCGCGATTCGTTCTCGCTCGTCACGCGCCTGCTCGACGATCTCCTGCGCCGGACCGACTATCCGAATTTGGAGATCATCGTCGTCGACAATGGCACGCAGGACAGCCGCGTTCTCGAGCTCTATGAACGGACGAAGGCCGCCTGCCCTTTCTTTTCGGTGGACATCGTCGAAGAGACGTTCAATTTCGCACGGCAGGTCAATCGCGGCCTGCGGGCGGCGCGCGGCGACTGCATATTGCTGCTCAACAACGACATTCAAGTCATCGACGCGGGCTGGCTGAAGGAGATGGTCTCGTGCCTCGCCTATCCGTCGACCGGCGTCGTCGGCGCGCGGCTGCTCTATCCCAATGGGACATTGCAGCATGCGGGCGTCATCGTCGGCCTCGGCTCGGTGGCGGGACATTGGTTCTGCGGAATGCCCGGCGATTATCCCGGCCCCATGGGACGGCTCGAAGTCCGCCAATCGCTGGCCGCGGTGACCGGAGCCTGCATGCTGATCACACGCGCTTGTCTCGAAGCGGTCGGCGCGCTCGACGAGCAGAATTTCGCCATCGCGTATAATGACACGGACTATTGCATGCGCGCCGGCCGCGCGGGCTTTCGCGTCGTATGGACGCCCTTCGCGACGCTCTATCATCATGAATCGGCGAGCCGTGGCAGCGACGAGACCAACGCCAATATCGCCCGCTTTCGACGCGAGCAGGACACGCTGCGCAAGAAATACGGACTGGTCGACTATGTGGACCCGGCTTTCAACCCCTGGTACAGCCGCGACAATGCCGCGCCGCGCTTGCAACTGCTGAGCAGCCTTCCGCCGGGACGGCATTTCCGCGTTTGAACGACGTCGCGCGATTGCCAAATGCGCCGCGACAGCGTAGTCCATCGCGCCCCGTCCCGGGGCGCGCCACGCAGCCGGAAGCGCTTTCTGCTCGAACGGCCCGGTTCGGGCGATCGAATGTCGCGCCCGACGAACAATCGACGAGGGACGATCGGACCGATGCTGAGGAAGCTGCGCGACAAATTGCCGAAGCGCCGCTCGGCGGACGTTTTCGACACCTATGTGTCGACCGTTCCGCGTCTACAGAACGCCGTCGATGCGATCGGCGACTGGCGCTGCGCCTTTCCGCCCCATTGCGATGTCTCGGCGGGCGAGGTCCCGGCCTATGACGACGCGCGCATTCGATGGGCGATCGATTGTTTCGGCTCGCTCGAGGGCCGCTCGGTGCTCGAGCTCGCGCCCGGCGAAGCGGGCCATAGCTTCCTTCTCGAATCCGCGGGCGCGCGCGTGGACGCGATCGAGCCGAGCCGCGCGGGATTCATACGCTGCCTCGTCGCCAAGGAGGTCATGCGCCTCTCGCGCACGCGCTTCCGGCTCGGCGATCTGGACGGATTTCTGCGCGAGACGGACGCGCGCTACGATCTCGTCGTCGCCTGCGAAGCGCTGCATCGTTTCGCCGATCCGCTCGCGAGCGTCGCGCTGCTCGCGCGCCGCGCCGACGCCGTCTTCATCCATTCGCAAATAACCGGAACGGCGCCGCTCTCGCGTCGCGATCTGATCGAAACATTGCGAGAAGCCGGATTTTCAGACATTCGCGAGGCGGAGCGCGGCCACTCTTCCGCGGTTTCGATTTTTGCGCGCAAATGACGACCTGCCGCCCGCGGCAATGGAGCACGGCCGATGTTCTTCATGCGCAAGCGTCAAAGGGAATTCTCGGGCTATATCGACCGCGCGAGCGGCGGGCGGGTTTCCGGCTGGGTCTATGATCGCCTGCGGACGCGCGATCGCTTCGATGTGGAGATCTGCTCCGCCGGAGCGATCATCGGCGTCGCGCGCGCCGACGCGCTGCGCGAGGATCTGGCGCAAGCCGGATTCGGCGACGGCCGCTACGGCTTTCATTTCGATCTGCCGGACGGCGACTATCCGGACGAGACTCTGGCTGCGCGCGTGCGCGGCGAGGGTTTCTGGCTGCTCGACAGCTCGGGCCGGGGAACCTTCGCAGACGGGCTGATCAACGCCACGCGACGCGGCCTGCCGCGGCTGGAGGCGACGCTGTCGCTTCGCGCGGTCGACGACCGCGACGTCGAAATCGCCGCCGAGCTGCAGAGCGCCTGGACGCGCCATGCCGGCGGCGCGGGCGGGCGGCAGCTGGGCGGCGGCGGCGCCATGTGGACCGACATCGTCTCCAACCGCCATCGGCCGCTCCTCGGCCTTCTCGACGGCGGCGATCCGCGCGCCCTCGCGCAATGTCTCGTCGACGTGCAGAAATCCTCGGCCGCCACCGGGCTCGAGCAGGGCGTGCGCGCCTACCAGGACTTTCTCGCCGCCTCGCCGGAGGGTCGCCGGGCCGCCGTGGCGCCGTTCCACGACATGCTGGCCTCGCTCGCGCAATATATCGGCCTCGCCCGGGTGGAATGCGCCGAGCAGGATTACGTCGGCGAGACGCTCGTCGCCTCCTCGCGGCGTCTCGTCGCCGAGATCGAGGATGCGCTCGGCTTTTCGATCACGCCGCCCGCGGTCTTCGACGGGCTCTATGGACTAGGGATGGGCGAGAACGTCCTGCACGGACGCGATATTCAGGCGCTCTATCTGGCCATGCGCGCGATCGAGGCGAGCGGCGTCGCGCGGCCGAAGATCTGCGAGATCGGCGGCGGCTTCGGCAAGGCGGCGCGCTATGCGCTGCTGGCCGGCGCGCGCCATTACACGATCGTCGACCTGCCGACCGTCGCGGCCATGCAATTCTTCGCGCTGCGCCGCGCCCTGCCCGAGGCGCCCGTGCAATTTCGCCACCCTCGCGAGCCGTCGCGCGGCGAGGGCGTCGACCTCGTCCTCGCGCCGCAGATCGACGACACCACCGTCATCGACAGCGACATCATCGTCAATTGCGACTCCTTTCCCGAGATGGGCGACGCCGTATGCCGCAGCTATTTCGCGCGGATCGGTCGTTGGGCCCCGCTGCTGCTCAGCGTCAATCAGGAGGCCAATCGGGAGGTCGACGCCTCCGGCCGGCAGTCCGTGGTCGGCGCGCTGCTGCCCGATTACGGCTTTAGACGCCGCTACCGCTTCCGCAGCTGGATCAGGCGCGGCTACGCCGAGGAATTGTGGGCCGCGCCGGAGCGCGACGCGGACGCCTGACGACGCCCTTCGTCGCGCCCCGCGTCCTCTTGTCGCAGGCGCCCCGAAACGTCGAAATCGGCGCCGACTTGTCAAAGCCATTGGTATTTCTGAAACTTTCCGGGCCTAGCGTCGACATTGGCTCCGTCGACCAAAGGCATGACGCCCGCCGGAAATTGTCCGCGCGCGTCGGCGATCGCCCCCTTTTCACCGCGGAGCGAATGCGCCTGCCTGGCGGCGGCGCGCGTCCCTGCTCCGTCTCGAAGGACCGTTCCTCGATGCGCTTCGACGATCTCAAACTCACGACCAAGAGCCTCCTGCCGCTCGCCCTCACCTGCCTGCTGTTCCTCGGCGTGACGGCGCTCGGCGTCCATCGGATCGACGATCTCGGCCGCCGCTACCAATATCTGACCGAACATTCCGACGCCGCGCTGGCGAGGCTGCTGCGAATGAACCGCACCGCGATCGAGGTGGGCTATGCGGTCCATTCGATGATCGCGTATGAATCCGACACCGAATTGTTCAAGATCGCCGAGACGAATTTCGACAGCGCCCGCGAGCGCATCGACGGGCATTCGAACGCGGCGGCGCAGCTCGATCCGCCGCGCGCTCCGGCGATCGAGACCTTCCATGAGCGGATCGACAAGATCATCGAGGCCGCCGGGCCGGCGGTCCGCATCGCCAAGGACATACCGGGCGTCGAGGTCGGCTCGCGCCTGCGGCCGCATGAGCTCGACGCGCTCGCCGAATGCATGGCGATCATGCGCGGCGTCGACATGCAGCTCGATAAGCTCACCGACGATATGAAGACATACAACGCCACGGTGCTGAACGACAATCAGCGCGTCGGCGACGAGCTGCGTCGTCAGACCCAGCAGACGATCTGGACGATGCTCATTGTCGGCGCGCTGGCGCTGGTCGGCGGCGGCGCCTCCGCGATCTTCGTGGCGAGCCGCAAGATCGGAGCGCCCCTCGCGCGGCTGACAGGGCAGATGAGCGCCATCGCCGGAGGCGATCTGAGCGTCGCCGTCGAGGGCGTCGGACGCGGCGACGAGGTGGGGGCGATGGCGAAAGCCCTCGACACATTCAAGCGCAATGCGCTCGAGCTGCGGGCGGTCGAGGCCCGCGCCGCCGAGGCGAAGCGCCGCGGCGACGAGGCCGAGGCGCAACGCAGAGCCGAGCAGGCGCTCGCCGACAGAGAGCGCGAGGCGGCGCTGCGGGCGATCGGCAAGGGGCTCGAGAAGCTCGCCTCCAAAGATCTCGTCTATCGCCTCGCCGAGGACATGCCCGCCGCCTATCGCGGCCTGCAGAATGATTTCAACGCGGCGATCGGCCAGCTCGAAACGGCGCTGGCGGTCGTTGCCGGCGGCGCGCACGCCCTCGGCTCGGGGGTCGGCCAGATCGCCGTGGCCGCGGACGATCTCGCGCGCCGCACCGAGCAGCAGGCGGCGAGCCTCGAGCAGACGGCCGCCGCGCTGGAGGAGATCACCACCACGGTGAAGAAGAGCGCCGAGGGCGCGGGCCATGCGAGCGACATCGTCGGCGCCACCAAGACCGAGGCCGAGAAGAGCGGCCAGATCGTCCGCCGGGCGGTCGACGCCATGGGCCGGATCGAGAAATCCTCCCAGCAGATCGGCCAGATCATCGGCGTCATCGACGAGATCGCCTTCCAGACCAATCTGCTGGCGCTCAACGCCGGCGTCGAGGCGGCGCGCGCCGGCGAGGCCGGCAAGGGCTTCGCGGTCGTCGCCTCGGAAGTGCGCGCGCTGGCGCAGCGCTCCGCCGAGGCCGCCAAGGAGATCAAGGGGCTCATCTCCACTTCGACGATAGAGGTCGAGCAAGGCGTCGATCTCGTCGGCGCGACCGGAAGGGCGCTGGAGCGGATCGTCGCCCAGGTGGCGGAGATCGACAAGGTGGTCACCGACATCGCCGCCGGCGCGCGCGAGCAGGCGACCGGCCTCGCCGAGATCAACGCCGCCGTCACGCAGATGGATCAGAACACGCAGAAGAACGCCGCAATGGTCGAGGAGACCACCGCGGCGAGCCACGGCCTGCGCAAGGAGACGGAGGGGCTGACGCGATCCGTCGCGAGCTTCCGGCTCGGCGCCGCGCCCGCCCATGCGCCGCGGCCCGCGCTGAAGACGGTCGCCGTCGCCGGACGCGGCGCCGCCCAGCGCAAGCCGCAGGCGGCTCAGGACGATTGGGAGGCGTTCTGATCGGCAGCGAGCGGCGCGGCGTCGTCGAGACAGGCGGCGAGGAGACGCTCGATCAGCGGCCCGCTGTCCTGCCCGGCGAGGAGCGGCTCGACCCGCAGCACCTCGCGCAAGATCGAGAAGCCGATGAGGCAGGAGACGAACAGCGCCGCCCGCTGCTGAGCGTCCGGCCCGTCGAGCTTGGCGGCGAGCGGCCCGATGAAATCCCGATAGCAGCAGGCGCGAATGAGATCGCGCGCCAGCGGGCTGGTCAGCGAGCGAACGAAAATATGCAGACCGTCATGCTGCTGCGATTCGAGCGCGAAGCTCGCGAACAAGCCGCTCAGCCGGCCGCGGTCCTGCGACAAAAGCGCCGAGGGACAGGCCTCGACGACCGCGGCGGCGAACAGCTGCTCCTTGGAGCCGAAGGATCGATGCACGAGCGCCACATCGACGCCCACATCCGCCGCAATGTCGCGCAGCTTCACCTCCTCATAGGAGGCGTGCGCGAAACGCGCGATCGCCGCGGCGAGGATGCGCCGTCGCGTCGCGTCACCCGAGCGCTTCTCCGAATTTTCCGGCCGCATCGAGAATCCTTCGATATGTAATCACAATTGGCGGAGCGCGCGGCGCCGTCAATCGTCAATCACGCGGCCTGACGAAATAACGCCAAAATTGTGCGGGATTTTACCTATTAGGGAAATGTGAACCTTTCGCAGGCCAAGGTCACGCTCGTCATCCGCATGGTGAACCCACGCAGGGCTCGACAGGACGCCACGTCCGACGCGCTCGGGGCGGGTTCGCCGCAGATATCAACGATGGTTGACAAACCGGGCCGATTCGATGCATTTCGGCCTCATAGCTTCGCTCAAGTCGAGGGCGGCGACTGAAGCGTTTCTTTCAACGCACCTCGGAGGTTTCATGCATATCAAGAACAGCCTTTCGGCTCTCGCGGTCGCCGCCGCTCTCTGCGCCGGCGCCGCTCACGCGGCGGATCTGCCCTATCGCAAGGACGCGCCGGCCTTCGCGCCGCCGCCGCCGGTCTTCTCCTGGACGGGAGCCTATGTCGGCCTCAATGTCGGCGGCGGCTTCAAGGCCGACAACAGCTTCGGCGGCGACGTCAGCGGCGTCGTGGGCGGCGGCCAGATCGGCTATAATTACCAGATCTCGCCGCTCTTCGTCGTCGGCATCGAGACCGACTTCCAGGGCACGAGCCTGCGCTCCAACAATGGCTTCGGCAACGCCAGCCTGCCTTGGTTCGGCACTGTGCGCGGCCGCGCCGGCTTCGCCCTGCTCGAGTCGAAGCTCTTCGTCTATGGCACGGGCGGCTTCGCCTATGGCGAGCTGAACACGCCCTTCGGCAGCGACACCCGCACCGGCTGGACCGCCGGCGGCGGCGTGGAATACGCCTTCCTGCCGAACTGGTCGGCCAAGGTCGAGTATCTCTACACCGACCTCACCAACAATGGCGGCTTCGCCATCGGCCCGCAGCGCGCCAAGTTCCACACGGTCCGCGCCGGCGTGAACTACCACTTCAACCTGTTCTAGCCTCGACGCCGCATGGCCCCTCCCGGGGCCATGCGGACGCGGGATAGCCGGCGTAAAAATCAAAAAAGGCGAAGCGACCATTGGTCCGCTTCGCCTTTTTCTTTTGGAAGATCGGCTGGCCGGAGACCGGCTCCCGGCCGCCGCAGCGGCCGGGGAATTCTCGAGAGCGATCAGCCCTTGGCGGCCGCCGCCACTTCCGCGGCGAAATCGCTGGTCTCTTTCTCGATGCCCTCGCCGAGCGCATAGCGGGCGAAGCCCTTGATCGTGACGGGCGCGCCGGCCTTGCCCTCATGCTCCTTGAGCGTCTGGGTGATGGTCTTGCCGCCGTGATCCGGGTGATTCGAGACCTGATCGAGCAGCAAGACCTCCTTGTAATAGGTCTTGAGGCCCGAATCGATGATCTTCTCCAGCACATTGGCCGGCTTGCCGGCGTTCTTCTCGGCGAGCAACGCCTTCTCGCGCTCCACCGTCGCCGGATCGAGACCGGAGGCGTCGAGCGCCAGCGGATTGGCCGAAGCGACATGCATGGCGATCTGACGCGCGAGAGTCGAGAGCACGTCCTTGTCGCCCTTCGACTCGAGCGCGACGATCACCGCGATCTTGCCGAGGCCGTCGGCGATCTGCGTATGGACGTAGCGATTGACCGCGCCCTCCACCTTCAGCGGCGCGACGCGGCGCAGCGTCAGATTCTCGCCGATGGTGGCGATGCCGCTGGTGATGGCGTCGGCGACCGTGCCGCCGCCCGGATAGGCCTTGCCGGCGAGCTCCCCGGCGTCGGCGGCGCCGGTCTCCAGCGCGACTCGCGCGATATTATTGACGAGCTTCTGGAAGTCGTCGTTGCGGGCGACGAAGTCGGTCTCGGAATTCACCTCGACGACGACGCCGACGCCATCCTCGACGATCGCGGCGACGAGACCCTCGGCGGCCACGCGGCCGGACTTTTTGGCGGCCTTGGAGAGGCCCTTCTTGCGCAGCCAGTCGACGGCCGCCTCGATATCGCCATTGGTCTCGTTGAGGGCGGCCTTGCAATCCATCATGCCGGCGCCCGTGCTCTCGCGCAGTTCCTTGACGAGAGCGGCGGTGATCTGGGCCATGGGGTTAGACACCTCTAGCTAGAGCTAACGCCGGCCCCTTTGGGAGCCGGCGCGATAATCTTTCGTGAATGTGACGCTGGAGCGTCATCCGATCCACTCGGATCGAATGACGCTCGCGATTTTCTGTTCGGGAGCGATTCTGATCGATCGAACGATTCCGTTCGATCGGAAAGCGCTCTGGCGCGAAATCAGGCGGAGGCCAGCGAGCGCGCCTGATCGACCCAGCCGTCGCGCGCGATGCGCCCGTTGAGCTTCAGATCGAGGTCGAGCTTCTCGACATCGGCCGGCGCCATGGACGCGATCTGCCAATAATGGAAGATGCCGCCGTCATTGAGCTTCTTGACCAGCTGCGGGCCGACGCCATGCAGCTTGGCGAGATCGTCCGGCGCGCCGCGCGGGGCGGTGAGCAGCTCGAAGGGCTCGAGCGCGACATCGAGCTCGACGACCGCATCGGCGGCGACTTCCTCGGACGTGCGCAGATCGGCGTGGACGCGGCCGAGCGCCGGCTCCGCCGTCGGCTGCTCCATGGCGCCGATGTCGATGCCCGACAGGCCCTGGCTGCGCGAGATGCCGTCGATCGCCGCGCGAGCGATGAGATCGCAATAGAGCGCGATGGCGCGGCCGGCGTCATCATTGCCGGGGATCGGGAAGGTGATGCCGTCCGGATCGCAATTGGTGTCGAGGATCGCCACCACCGGGATCTTCAGGCGGTTGGCCTCCTTGATCGCCAGCTGCTCCTTATTGGTGTCGATGACGAAGATGAGGTCGGGCGTGCCGCCCATGTCCTTGATGCCGCCGAGCGCCTTCTCGAGCTTGTCGCGCTCGCGGGTGAGCAGCAGGCGCTCTTTCTTGGTGACGCCGCCGGCGCCCACGCCGAGCTGCTCGTCGAGCTTGCGCAGGCGCTGGATGGAGCCGGAGATGGTCTTCCAATTGGTGAGCGTGCCGCCCAGCCAACGGGAGTTGATGAAATATTGCGCGCTGCGCCGAGCGGAGTCGGCGATCTGGTCCTGCGCCTGGCGCTTGGTGCCGACGAACAGCACGCGGCCGCCGCGCGCGACAGTGTCGGAGACGACCTTCAGCGCCTGATGCAGCAACGGCACCGTCTGGGCGAGGTCGATAATGTGGATATTGTTGCGGGCGCCGAAGATGAAGGGCGCCATTTTCGGGTTCCAGCGATGCGACTGGTGGCCGAAATGAGCGCCGGACTCGAGCAGGCCGCGCATGGTGAAATCGGGAAGCGCCATTGTTTTTTCTCCGGTTCTAGCCTCGGCGAAAGCGTGGAGAAGCCGGAGAACCGGCCACCGGAACGGCGCCTTGAAGCAGGAGCCGTAAGACTTTCGCCTGTGGGATGGCGCGGCTTATAGGCGAGAACGGCGGTGGGGGCAAGCCGGGGTGGGCAGATGCGAAAAGGCCAGCGCCCTCGCCCTCGAGCCGAGGAGGAGAAGCCGCCGTCGCGAAGCACGAGGGCGAGTTCCAGTGGGGCGCCACCTTGGATTTGATGGCGCTCATTCACGGTAGCCGAGCAAGGCCGTGCGCAAAACTCTTTGCACCCGCTAATCATGCCGTGAAACAATGCCCGAAATTATTGACGGGGCAGAAAAATGGAATTTGTGCGATCAGAACGCATCCATCTGAAATCACATCAAGAGCTGAATGAGAGGTGGATCCAAAACCTCATAGCGTCTGATCCGACGATTCTCGGGCTCGGCGAGCTAGTCCTCCGAGACAAAGAGCGCGTACAACCTCGAGCTGGACGGCTTGACCTTTTGCTTCAAGATCTTGAAATGAAGAGATATGAAGTGGAAATTCAGCTCGGCGCGACGGACGAAGCTCATATTATCAGGACTATTGAATATTGGGACATAGAGAGAAAGCGCTACCCTCAATATGAGCACTGCGCAGTACTAATTGCCGAAGACATTACGAGCCGCTTCCTCAACGTCGTCGCCTTATTCAATGGAGCGATCCCTCTCATCGCCCTCCAAATGCAGGCGTTGAAGGTGGGAAGTCATACGACGCTTGTATTCACCAAGGTAATGGATGAGCTATCGCGAGGTGTCGTAGATGATGATGAGGACGCCAAAGCTGCGCCGACAGACCGATCGTATTGGGAGAAACGGGGAACAAAAAGCACGGTTAAACTGGCTGATGAAATGCTCTCTATCGCGCGGGAAATCGAGCCATCTTTAGAGCTAAAATACAACAAATTCTATATTGGTCTTTCCAAAGACGGCCAACCATTCAATTTTGCTATATTCCGTCCCAAAAAAAGCTGGCTCAATTTCGAAGTCAAACTTCCTCGCACAGACGAGGTCGACACCAAAATTGAAAAAGCAGGTATTGAGGCGCTCGAGTATGCGACAAGATGGGGAGCCTACAGGCTTTCCCTACATGAAAGCGATATCGCGAAAAACCACGAGCTACTGAAAGAACTGATGCAAGCGGCGTATCAAAACCGAACGTCATAACAATCGTTTGACGCGCCATTCTGGAGGTGACGGCCCTGACCCTCATCCGACCCCCGCTTAAGCGAGGGCCACCTTGTCCCGCGAGCGGGAGAGGGAGTCGCGCGCCCAATTCTGTCGACCTCCCCCCGGCAATCTGCTAATCACCGCCCCGTCGCCGCTTCCCTTTTCACGAGGCCGCTTTGCCGCTCTTCGTCGCCCTCTGCCTGGACAAGCCGAATCATGTCGCGCTCCGCCTCGCCACCCGCGAGGCGCATCTCGCCTTTCTCGCCGCTCATGCGGCGCAGGTGAAGCTCGGCGGTCCCTTTCTCGATGCGGCCGAACAGCCCGTCGGCTCGCTGCTGATCGTCGAGGCGGCGGATGAAGCGGCGGCGCAGGCGCTGCTCGCCGAGGACCCTTACGCCGCGGCCGGCCTCTTCTCGAGCGTCGAGATCAAGCCGTGGAAACGCGTGGTCGGGGCCGAGCTCTGATGGCGCATTGGCTGTTCAAGAGCGAGCCCAAGACCTGGTCCTGGGACCAGCAGGTCGCGGCCGGCGCGAAGGGCACGTTCTGGAACGGCGTGCGCAACCATCTCGCCAAGAAGCAGCTGATGGCGATGCAGATCGGCGAGCGCGGCTTCTTCTATCATTCCAACGAGGACAAGGCCGTCGTCGGCGTGGTGGAAGTCATCAAGACGTATTATCCCGACCATACCGACGAGAGCGGCAAATTCGGCATGGTCGACATAAAGGCGGTCGCGCCCTTGAAGACGCCCATCTCGCTCGCGCAGATCAAGGCCGATCCGCGCCTCGCCGAAATGGTGCTGGTCAATAATTCTCGTCTCTCGGTGCAGCCGGTCGCCGAGGAGGAGTGGAAGCTCATCCTTTCGCTCGGCGGCGTGGACGCGCTCTAGGAAAGCCCAATTTCGCAGCCGCGATGCGTCCGCCCGTGTTCTTGCTCAATTTTCGTGCGAAGCTTCGTTAGAGGCGAATCGCGCCTTTTCAGACGCGGAAAAGCGCGCTAGCAGTTTAATTCCAGGCACGCCCATAGGAGAAACGATGGCGCGCAAGAAAATCGCCCTGATCGGCGCCGGCCATATCGGCGGCACGCTGGCTCATCTCATCGGCCTCAAGGAGCTCGGCGATGTCGTATTGTTCGATATTGCGAGCGGCGTTCCCGAGGGCAAGGCGCTCGACCTCTCCCAATCCTCGCCGATCGAGGGGTTCGACGCGCGCATCGCCGGCGCCACCGACTATGCGGCGATCGCCGGCGCCGACGTCGTCATCGTGACAGCCGGCGTGCCCCGCCAGCCGGGCATGAGCCGCGACGATCTGCTCACCATCAATCTCGGCGTCGTCTCCAAGGTCGGCGCCGGCATCAAGACCTATGCGCCGGACGCTTTCGTCATCTGCATCACCAATCCGCTCGACGTCATGGTCTGGGCGCTGCAGAAGGCGAGCGGACTGCCGACCAATAAGGTCGTCGGCATGGCCGGCGTGCTCGATTCGGCCCGCTTCCGCTTCTTTTTGGCCGAGGAGCTGAACGTCTCGGTCGAGGACGTCAGCGCCTTCGTGCTCGGCGGGCATGGCGATGACATGGTCCCCTCGGTGCGCTACTCGACAGTGGCGGGCGTTCCGCTGCCCGATCTCGTCGCCATGGGCTGGACGACGCAGGCGAGGATCGACGCCATCGTCGACCGCACGCGCAAGGGCGGCGGCGAGATCGTCGGCCTGCTCAAGACCGGCTCGGCCTATTACGCGCCCGCCTCCGCGGCCATCGCCATGGCCGAGAGCTATCTGAAGGACAAGCGCCGCGTGCTGCCCTGCGCCGCCTATCTCGACGGCCAATACGGCGTCAGCGGACTCTATGTCGGCGTGCCGGTGGTCATCGGCGCGAATGGCGTGGAGCGCGTCCTCGAAATATCGCTCGACGCGGCCGAGCGGCAAATGTTCGACAAATCGGTGGCCTCGGTGCAAACGCTGATCGCCGCCAGCAAGGCGCTCGACCCGGCCTTCGCGTAACCCGCCGCGCAACCCACGCGAAGGGGCCGTTGTTCCGCCCCTTTCGGGGGGCGTCGTGGCGCTGCAACCATCAGGATCGACGAACGATGAACATCCACGAATATCAGGCCAAAGCCATTCTGCGCGAGTTCGGCGCTCCGGTCGCCGAAGGCGCCCCGGCGCTGGCGGCGGCCGAAGCGCGCCAGGCGGCGAGCGGCCTGCCCGGCCCCGTCTATGTGGTGAAGGCGCAGATCCACGCCGGCGGCCGCGGCAAGGGCAAGTTCAAGGAGGCCTCCGCCGGCGACAAGGGCGGCGTGCGCCTCGCCCGCTCGCTCGACGAGGTCGAGACCTACGCCAAGGAAATGCTGGGCGCGACGCTGGTCACCGTGCAGACGGGCGAGGCCGGCAAGCAGGTGAGCCGCCTCTATATCGAGGACGGCGCCGACATCGACAAGGAATTCTACCTCTCCTTGCTGATCGACCGCGCCACCTCGCGCGTCTCCTTCGTCGTCTCGACCGAAGGCGGCACGGATATCGAGGCCGTCGCCCATGCGACGCCCGAGAAGATCGTGACCTTCTCCGTCGATCCGGCGACCGGCGTGCTGCCGCATCATGGCCGCCGCGTCGCCGACGCTCTCGGCCTCACCGGCCCGCTCGTCAAAGAGGCGGTCTCGCTCACCGAGCGGCTCTTCACGGCCTTCGTGGCCAAGGATATGGAGCTGCTCGAGATCAATCCGCTGATCGTCACCAAGGACGGGCGCCTGCGCTGCCTCGACGCCAAGGTGTCCTTCGACGACAACGCTCTCTACCGCCACCCGGACGTCGTCGCGCTGCGCGACAAGACCGAGGAGGACGAGAAGGAGATCGAGGCCTCGAAATACGAGCTCGCCTATATCGCGCTCGACGGCACCATCGGCTGCATGGTGAACGGCGCCGGCCTCGCCATGGCGACGATGGACATCATCAAGCTCTATGGCGAGAACCCCGCCAACTTCCTCGATGTCGGCGGCGGCGCGACCAAGGAAAAAGTCACCGCGGCGTTCAAGATCATCACCGCCGACCCCAAGGTGAAGGGCATTCTCGTCAACATCTTCGGCGGCATCATGCGCTGCGACGTCATCGCCGAGGGCGTCATCGCCGCGGTGAAGGAGGTGGGCCTCGCCGTGCCGCTGGTGGTGCGGCTCGAGGGCACCAATGTCGAGCTCGGCAAGGAGATCGTCTCCAATTCGGGCCTCGACGTGATTTCGGCCGACGACCTCGACGACGCCGCGCAGAAAATCGTGGCCGCCGTGCGCGGACGAAGCTGACGCGGCGCTTTCGAGTGATGCGGCGGCCGTCCCTGCTGGGATAATTCGCACTTGCGGGGGCGGCTCAAAACAGCCATCTTCCCGCATGATGGTGGCGCTCGGCGACCTCTTTCGAGGTGATCCGGCGCCGCGCCGCTGCGGCCGATTGCGGGAAACAGCACGTGAACAGAATTTTCTCGTCCGATACGCCGAAACGGCGCCGCGTTCGCTCTTTCGCGACCCGCGCGGCCTGCGCCGCGGCGGCGTTTTGCGCACTTTCGCTCGGAGCCGATGATTTTGTCGGCAAGGGCCTCGTCAACGGGGGCTTCGTCGGCAAGGGCGGTTTTGTCGGCAAAGGCGGTTTTGTCGGCAAAGGCTTGGCCCACGCCCGCGAGACCAGCCTCTCCATCGCCACGCCCTTCGAGGTCGGCGAGAGCGCGTCCGGCAATTATCTCGCCGCGATCGTCGCCGGGGCGGAGCGCGACACGCTCGCCGCCTCCACATTTTTCCGCGAGGCGCTGCGCAATGATCCGCGCAATCGCGAGCTGACCGAGCGCGCCTTCGTCGCCGCTCTCGCCAATGGCAACATGCAGGAGGCCTTCACTCTCGCCGCCCGCGTCGCCGCCTTCGACAAGACCAATGGCCTCGCCAATCTGACGCTCGGCGTCGAGGCGATAAAGGCCCGGAAATTCGCCCGCGCCCGCACGGTTCTCGCCAAGGGCGGACTCGACCGCAAGCACGACGTCACCTCCACCCTGCTCACCGCCTGGGCCTATGCCGGCGCCGGCGAGACCAAGCAGGCGCTGGCCACGGCGGACAAGTTGAAGGAAGACGCTTTCGCCGTCTTCCGCGACTATCACGCGGCGCTGATCGTCGATGCCGCGAAGAATGGCGACAAGGCCGAGGCGACGAAGCGCTTCAAGGCCGCCTATGGCTCCGAGCGCAACACGCTGCGGCTCGTCGACGCCTATGCGCGCTTCCTCGTCGCGCATGGCAGCCGCGAGGAGGCGCGCCGCGTCTATCGCGCCTTCGACGATCTCGCCCCGCGCCATCCGATCGTCACCGCGGCGATCGCCGATATCGACGCCGGCAAGCCGCTCGCCCCCTTCGTGCGCGACGCCGACGCCGGCGCGGCGGAAGTGCTCTATGGTCTGGGCGCGATCGGCGGACGGCAGGGCGACGAGCTCGCCTCGCTGATCTATCTGCGCCTCTCGCTCTTCCTCGCGCCCGACAATGCGCTGGCGACGATCACGCTCGCCGACATATACGAGCGCATGAAGCAGGAGGAGATCGCCATCGATCTCTACGACAGCGTGCCGAAGGAGAACCCGCTGCGCGTCAACGCCGATGTGCAGGCGGCGCTGCTGCTGGAGACGCTCGGCAAGACCAAGGAGGCGACCGACCACCTTCAGTCCGTCATCGCCGACAATCCAAAGGATCAGGAGGCGCTGACCGCGCTCGGCAATATTCAGCGCTCGCGCAAGCTGTTCGCCGATTCGGTCACCACCTACACAAAGGTGCTCGACCTCCAGCCGCAGGCCGACAAGAGCCAGTGGCTGCTCTATTATTATCGCGGCATCGCCAATGAGCGCCGCAAGAACTGGCCGACCGCCGAGGCCGACCTCAAAAAGGCGCTGGAGCTCTATCCGGACCAGCCTTTGGTTTTGAATTATCTCGGCTACTCCTGGGTGGATCAGGGCGTCAATCTCGACGAGGCGTTCAAGATGCTGCGCCGCGCCGTCGATCTGCGCGCCCGCGACGGCTATGTCGTCGACAGTCTCGGCTGGGCCTATTATCGGCTCGGCCGCTATGAGGAGGCGGTGCGCGAGCTCGAGAAGGCGGTCGATCTCAAGCCCTCCGATCCGGTGATCAACGATCATCTCGGCGACGCCTATTGGCGCGTCAATCGCAAGCTCGAGGCGCGCTTCCAATGGAACCATGCGCGCGACATGAGCCCCGATCCCGATGATCTGCCGAAGATCCTCGAGAAGATCGACAAAGGGCTGAGCGACGCCTCGCCCATCGCCAGCGATCTGACCAAGAAGAAGAACGGCGGCTGAGCTTTTTCAGCTCGGCCGACTCTCGTGATGCGAGCCTCTAAGGCTCGCGGTCCAGGGCGCGCTTTGGACCGCGAGCCTTAGAGGCTCGCTCATATCCAGCTTTGCGCGAGAAGCCCCGCTTCACCGCCCGGCGCGCAGCGCCGTCAGGCAGAAAGCCATCATCTGCGCCGCGCTCGGCGCGCTGGGGTCGGCGCATTCCACCTGCATGCGCGGATGGCAATAGCGGATGCAGGCCGAATAGACGAGCCGCGCTGTGAGATGCGCGTCGCCGCGCCGAAATTCGCCAGCCTCCATGCCGGAGGCGATGACCCGCTCGATCGCCGCGTCGATATGGGCGATGTGCTCGCCGATGATCGGCCATTGCTCGGCCATCGCCGCCTCGACGATGTCGTGCAGCTTGCGATCATCGACATAGCGCTCGCGATTCATCGCCTCATTGGTCTCGACCAGCCACAGCAGCCGCTCGGCGGCCGTGCCCGGCCCATCGGCGATAGCGTCGATGACCGCCTCCACCTCTCCCGTCAGCAGGCGCGCGACGGCGGCGTTGATCTCCGATTTGGCGCTGAAGAAGCGATAGACATTGGCCGGCGACATGCCGAGCTCTCGCGCTATGTCGGCGACCGTCGTCTTCTGAAAGCCCATCAGCCGGAACAGGCGCTCCGCCGTCGCGACGATGCGGGCGCGCTGCTCTGCGCTGCGCGCAACGGCCGGCGCGACGCTCCCGCTCATTCCGCCGCCCTCTCGGCGAGATCGGCGTAGGCGAATTCGGCGGGGGCGGGCGGCGGCGTCTCGACCAGCACATCGCCGAGCCGGCGGCGGAACCACAGCGCATAGAGCGCCGGCAGGAACAGCACGGTCAAGAAGGTCGCGACGAACAGCCCGCCCATGATGGTGAGCGCCATCGGCCCCCAGAACAGCGAATGCGTCAGCGGGATCATGCCGAGAATGGCGGCCAGCGCCGTCAGCGCCACCGGCCGCGAGCGGCGCACGGTGGCGCCGATGATGGCCTCGCGATAATTGGCGCCCTTCTCGAGGTCCTGGCGCACCTGATCGACCAAGATGATCGAATTGCGCATGTCCATGCCCGACAGAGCGATGAGGCCGAGCAGAGCGACGAAGCCGAAAGGCGCGCCCGCCAGATTGAGCGCCAGCGACGCGCCGATGAGCCCGAGCGGCGCGCTCATCATCACCAGGCCGAGCCGGGTGAAATCCTGCAGCTGGAACATCACGATGACCAGCATGACGAGAATCATCACCGGGGCCACGGCGGCGATCGAGGCATTGGCCTTGGCCGACTCTTCGATCGCGCCGCCGATCTCGATCCGATAGCCCGGCGGCAGATGCTCGCGCAGCTCGCCGAGGCGCGCCCATATGCGATTGGTCACATCCGGCGCCTGAACGCCGTCCTTCACATCGGCGCGCACGGTGACGAGCATGTTGCGATTGCGCCGCCAGATGATCGGCTCCTCATGCTCATAGACGATCTTGGCGATCTGCGAGACGGGCACTGGCGCGCCGGAGCGCGTCACGATCACCATATCCTCGAGCCGCCCCAGATCGCCGCGCTCGGCGGGCGTGGCGCGCGCGACGACGTCGACGCGATCGATGCCGTCGCGCAGGCTGGTGATCGTCACGCCCGAGACCAGCATCTGCAAGCGGCCCGCGACCTCCTGCGGCGTCAGGCCCAGGGCCCGCGCGCGGTCCTGATCGATGACGAGGCGGACGGCGGGCGTCTGCTCGTTCCATTGCAGATGCGGCTCGACGATGGCCTTGTCCTCGCGCATCAGATCGCGCAGGCGATAGGCGATGGCGCGCGTTTCCATCGGGTCCCGCCCGATGACGCGAAACTGCACCGGAAAGCCGACCGGCGGACCGAAATTGAAACGATCGACGCGCGCCCGCGCCTGCGAGACGGCGCCCTCGTCCAGCGCCTTCGTCAATTTCTGCTTCAAATGCTCGCGCGCCTCGAGATCCTTGGCGACGACGACGATCTCCGCATAGGCCTCGTTCGGCAGAGCGGGGCTGAGGCCGAGCCAGAAGCGCGGCGGGCCGCGCCCGATATAGCTCGTGTAATGGACCGCGTCCTCGTCACCCTTCAGCAGCGTCTCGGCCTGCTCGACCGCCGCGGCCGTGGCGAGAATCGACGAGCCCTCCGGCATGCGCAGCTGAAAGAACAGCTCCGGCCGCTCGGAGACGGGGAAGAACTGCTTCTGCACATGGGTGAAGCCGATCAGCGCCGCCGCGAAGACGCCGGCCGTCGCGCCGACGACGAGGAGGCGATTGTCGACGGCCCAGGTCACCAGCCGGCGCAGGCCGCGATAGAAGGGCGTCGAATAAATGGCGTCCGGATCGTGATGCGCATGGCTCGATAAATGGCGCGAGAAATCCGGCAGCAGCTTCACGCCGAGATAGGGCGTGAACAGAACGGCGACGAACCAGGAGGCGATGAGCGCCACGGCCAGCACGAAGAACAGCGAGCCCGTATATTCGCCGGTCGAGGAGGCGGCGAAGCCGACCGGCATGAAGCCCGCCACCGTCACCAGAGTGCCGGTGAGCATGGGAAAGGCCGTGGAGCTCCAGGCGAAGGTCGCCGCGCTGATGCGATCTTCGCCCTGCTCCATCTTCACCGTCATCATCTCGACGGCGATGATGGCGTCGTCGACCAGCAGGCCGAGCGCGATGATCAGCGCGCCGAGCGAGATGCGCTGAAGATCGACCCCGAAGGCGTTCATGAAGACGAAGACGACCGCGAGCACCAGCGGCGCGGACAGAGCGACGATGACTCCGGTGCGAAAGCCGAGCGAGACGAAGCTCACGAAGAGCACGATGACCAGCGCCTCGACGAAGGAGCGCGTGAACTCGCCGACCGCATGGGAGACGACATTCGGCTGATCGGCGATCTGCGTGATCTCCATGCCGACCGGCGTCTCGGCGCGGACCTCGGCCATGGTGGTCTCGAGGTTCTTGCCGAGCGTCAGGACATTGCCGCCCTTCGCCATCACCGCGCCGACGACGATCGTCGGCTCGCCCTTGTAGCGCGCCAGAAAATTCGGCGGGTCCTCGAAGCCGGACACGACATCGGCGACGTCGCCCAGGCGAAACACACGGCCGTTCGCCTCGACCGGCGTCGCGGCGATGGCCTCGGCGCCCTTCAGCGCGCCGGTGACGCGCAAGGGCACGCGATTGGCGGGCGTCTCGAAGACGCCGGCGGCGTTCACCGCATTCTGCTTGGCGAGCGATTCGAACAGCGCCTGCGGCGTGACGCCGAGATTGGCGAGCTTGGCCTGGCTGAACTCGACGAAAATTTTGCGATCCTGCACGCCATAGACATTGACCTTGACGATGTCCGGCGTCTCCAGCAGGCGCTGGCGGAACATCTCCACCACGCGGTCGAGCTGGTGATAATCGGCCTCCTCGCCGTGAACGGCGTAGAGGACCGCGTCGACATCGCCGAATTCGTCATTGACGTCGGGGCCGATGACGCCTTGCGGCAGCTCCGGCTGAATGTCGTGGAGCTTCTTGCGCAATTGATAGAACAGGCTCGGCACCTGCGCGGGCGGCGTCGTGTCCTTGAAGGTCACCTGCATGGCGAGGAAGCTCGGCTTCACATAGGTCTCGATCTTCTCGAGATAGGGAAGCTCCTGAAGCTTCTTCTCCAGGCGGTCGGCGACCTGATCGCGCATCTCCAGCGCGGTGACGCCGGGCCAGATCGCCGTGAGATTGGCGACCTTGATGGTGAAGGACGGATCCTCGGCGCGGCCGAGGTGGAGGTAGGAGTAGACGCCGGCGATGGCGACCGCGATGATCAGCGCCAGCGTGAGAGTCTGACGTTTGACGGCCCAGAGCGAAAGGTTGAAGCTCATTTCCGCGCGCCTCACAGCGTCTCGGCGTCGACCGGACGCACGCGCTGGCCGGAATCGAGCTTATGGGCGCCGAGCACGACCACGCGGTCCCCTTCCGCGACGCCGGCGGAGACCAGCGCCGTCTTGGCCTCGTAGCGCAGCACGGAGACCGGCGCGAGCGTGAGCTTGCCGCCCTCCTCCACCTTCCAGACGCTGGGGCCGGAGCCCTGGTCGAAGAGCGCGGCCAGCGGCAGAGCGGCGGCGGCGCCCTGCTCCTTGCTCGCCAGCGTCAAGGTCGCGCTCATGCCGATGCCGACCTTGGCGTCCGCTCCGGCGATCGAATAGCGCGCCGAGAAGGTGCGGGTCGCGGCGTCGGCGGAGGCGCCGAGCTCGCGCAATGTCGCGCGATAGAGCTTGGCGGGCTCGGACCACAGAAAGAGGCTCGCCTCCCCCGCCCCGGCGAGCGAGGCGAAAGCCTCGGGAAGCGAAACCACCGCCTCGAGCGCGCCGGCGCGGGCGACGCGCATCACCGCCTGCCCGGCGCCGACCACCTGCCCGGGCTCGACGAAGGTCGCGGTCACGACGCCGTCCGAATCGGCGCGCAGCGAGGCGTAGTCCAACGCGTTCTTGGCGAGCTCGACGGCTCTGAGCGCCCGCTGCTGGCGTCCGCGCGCCTCCTCGGCGGCGGCTTTCTGCCTGTCGAGCGCCGCCTGAGCGGTCCAGCCGTCCTTGCGCAGCGTCTGCGCGCGGCGCTCGTCGGCGGCGGCCTGCTCCAGCGCCATGCGGGCGGCGGAGAGCTCCGCCTCGGCCTGCTCCTTCTGCAGGCGCAGATCGGCCTCGTCCAGAATGGCGAGCAGATCGCCGGCCTTGACGCTCTGCCCATTCTCGACGAGCCGGCGCACGACCTTGCCGGCGACGCGGAAGGATTGGTCGGTCTCGACGCGCGGGCGGATGGCGGCGACGAATTGGCGCGTCTGCGCGCGCGGGGCGAAATGCACCGGCGCGACGAGCACGACACGCGCCGGGCGCTCGTCCTTGCCGCCGCCGGAATTGTTACAGGCGGAAAGACTCAGAAGAACGCATAAGGCCGATGCGGACCGCAATAACGCTCGACTCTTCTGCATTGCGGCGTTTCTCCGCCAAAGGCGCCAGTCCGATATGACTAAGTCGAATCGCATGGTTCGTGACGAAAATCAAATATCGTCAGCCGTCATTCTCGCGCGGCGCGGCGGCTCTTTTCGAAAGCCCAAGGGAAACAGACAGGAGAGATGGAGCTAGAGCGACAACATTTGCGCGAGGCGTGTCGCTATGCGCTCGAGCGGCCCCTCCACCTCGATGCTGAGGCCCGTATAGGCTTGGAGCGCGACCGCGGCGGCAAACAGAATGACGAGCGCCGGAGCGCTGATCGAAAGCCGCGCTGGCGCACCGCAGAGAAACACGCCGAACGCAGCCAAGCCTATGAAAAACCCAGCAAAAGCCTCCGCCTCCGTATGCGCGCCCTGCACCACCCGGCCGATGGCGACGAGCACGGCCGCGGCCGCGCAGAGCGCCGCGGCGACGATTCCGATCCACTTTTCGCGAACGCGCATGAAAATTGCGGAGAGCGGCAGGAAGAAGGCCGCCGCGAGCGCGGCGTGGCCGCTGGGGCTGTGCAGCGGCGGAGGTCCGAAGGCCATGGAGAAAATCTTGGCGAGCGTCGCCGCCACGCCGCAGACCGCTACGCCTGCGAGGAAAGCGACCGCGGCGCGGCGGTCGCCGGCGGCCCAAAGAGCCGCGGCGAGCCCCCCGCTCGCCGGCAAGACGAAGCCGGCGTCGCCGAAGACGACGATCGCGCGGAGGATTGGTTCGATCGACTGCAGCTGCACGCGTCGGCCTGCTCGGAGCGAGAGTTCGCAATGGAACGCGAGCGAGGCCGCGCCGGCGGCGGCCGGCCTTCGCTTCGCGAATCGCTCGCAGGAGAATAAGCGAAAGCGGGCCCGAACGATAAAACGGCGGCATGACGGCGGAAAATCCCGGCCGCGACGGAGCTTGCCGCCGCCGGAGGCTTCATTCTATATGCCCCGCGCACTCTCTACGCCCCACGCACTTGCGCCGATGCAGGCCGATTACGATCTGAAGGGACGGTGAACAGCCGATGCGCGGCGGGCTGAAAATGCGAGCCGCCGAAGGATCGGCGACATACGGGCCGCTTCGGGACCCGGCGATTTCGAATGAACGAAAGGAACGGCGATATGGCTAAAATCATCGGCATCGACCTCGGCACGACCAATTCCTGCGTGGCCGTGATGGAAGGGTCGAGCCCCAAGGTCATCGAGAACGCGGAAGGCGCGCGCACGACGCCGTCCATCGTCGCTTTCACAGAGGACGGAGAGCGTCTCGTCGGCCAACCCGCCAAGCGTCAGGCGGTGACCAATCCGGAACGCACCTTCTTCGCCATCAAGCGACTCATCGGTCGTTCCTTCGACGATCCGATGACCAAGAAGGATATGGGCCTCGTCCCCTATAAGATCGTCAAGGCCCCCAATGGCGACGCCTGGGTGCAGTCGGACGGCAAGCAGTTTTCGCCCTCGCAGATTTCCGCCTTCATCCTGCAGAAGATGAAGGAGACGGCCGAGGCCTATCTCGGCCAGACCGTCACGCAGGCGGTCATCACCGTTCCCGCCTACTTCAACGACGCCCAGCGCCAGGCCACCAAGGACGCCGGCAAGATCGCCGGTCTCGAGGTGCTGCGCATCATCAACGAGCCGACCGCGGCGGCGCTCGCCTATGGCCTCGACAAGAAGGGCGCCGGCACGATCGCGGTCTATGACCTCGGCGGCGGCACGTTCGACGTCTCCATCCTCGAGATCGGCGACGGCGTGTTCGAGGTGAAGTCGACCAATGGCGACACGTTCCTCGGCGGCGAGGACTTCGACAGCCGTCTCGTCGAATATCTCGCCGGCGAGTTCAAGAAGGAGCAGGGCATCGACCTGACGAAGGACAAGCTCGCCCTTCAGCGCCTCAAGGAAGCATCCGAGAAGGCGAAGATCGAGCTCTCCTCGGCGACGCAGACCGAGATCAACCTGCCCTACATCACCGCCGACTCCGCGGGCCCGAAGCATCTGACGCTGAAGCTCACCCGCGCCAAATTCGAGGCGCTGGTCGACGATCTCATCCAGCGCACCATCGAGCCCTGCCGCAAGGCGCTCAAGGACGCCGGCCTCTCGGCGGCCGAGATCGGCGAGGTGGTGCTCGTCGGCGGCATGACCCGCATGCCGAAGGTGCAGGAGGTGGTGAAGCAGTTCTTCGGCAAGGAGCCGCACAAGGGCGTCAACCCGGACGAGGTGGTCGCCATCGGCGCGGCGGTGCAGGCCGGCGTTCTGCAGGGCGATGTGAAGGACGTTCTGCTGCTCGACGTGACGCCTCTCTCGCTCGGCATCGAGACGCTGGGCGGCGTGTTCACGCGCCTCATCGACCGCAACACGACCATCCCGACCAAGAAGAGCCAGGTGTTCTCCACGGCCGAGGACAATCAGACCGCCGTCACCATTCGCGTCTTCCAGGGCGAGCGCGAGATGGCGCAGGACAATAAGCTGCTCGGCCAGTTCGACCTCGTCGGAATTCCGCCGGCGCCGCGCGGCCTGCCGCAGGTCGAGGTGACCTTCGACATCGACGCCAACGGCATCGTCAATGTGACGGCGAAGGACAAGGCCACCAACAAGGAGCAGCAGATCCGCATCCAGGCCTCCGGCGGCCTGTCGGACGCCGACATCGACAAAATGGTGAAGGACGCCGAGGCGCATGCGGCGGAGGACAAGACGCGCCGCGAGCTCGTCGATGTGAAGAACCATGGCGAGGCGGCCGTGCATTCGGCCGAGAAGTCGCTCGCCGAATTCGGCGACAAGGTGTCCGCGGCCGACAAGAGCGCGATCGAGGCGGCCATCGCCGCCCTGAAGACCGCTCTCGAGGGCGAGGATGTCGAGACCATCAAGGCCAAGAGCAATGAGCTGATGCAGGCCTCGATGAAGCTCGGCGAGGCGATGTACAAGACCCAGCAGGCCGAAGGCGCCGCGCCCGGCGCCGGCGGCGAGACGCATGCGCAGGACGACGTCATCGACGCGGACTTCAAGGAAGTCGGCGGCGACGAGAAGAAGAAGTAAGGTTGCAGAAAAGGGCGCCGCCTTCTCCGCTCGCGGGAGAAGGCGGCCCCGCGAAGCGGGATCGGATGAGGGTCCCGCCCACATTCGACGACGCGCTGAGCTCTCGCGGCGCCCCTCATCCGACCCACGCTGGCGGGTGAGCGTCGATTTTCCGGGTGGGCGTCTCATGCTCGTCGTTTTCAGCGGCCTTCCCGGATCGGGCAAGACAACCCTCTCCCGCTTGCTCGCCCGGCGCCTCGAGCCGACACCAGCAAGATCGCCACGTCCCTCATCGGATTGAGCGCGCAGATCCGGTCGATCGTCTCGGCGTCTTCCTTCGACGGCGTCAATCTGCTCGATGGATCGCAGTCCGATGTTCAATTCACGACCGGCTATGCCGATGGCAAGGGCGCCGGCTCGACGCTGGCGGGCCTCGATTTCACGCCGACGAAGCTCTTCGCGGTGAAAGAGGTGAGCGGGACGACCAGAACGGGCGGAACCTTCCACAATAGCTATGACACCGGCATTCTCGCCGCGACCGACAACGATATTTTCAACACGTTCACCTGGACCACCGAAAACGATCCGGCGGGCGCGGGATCGTTTTCTTATTTGCCGGACGCCGTCGGCTACAGCATCGCCACCGGCGGCGGCAACGCCTCGCTCTATTATGGCTTCGCGAATATAGTGGACGCCAATAGCTCGCATTATGCGGAAATGCTGGCGAGCGGCCATTATACGAATACGTTGACCGCGGCCGATCTCGCGATCTCCAATCTCACCGACTATGCGACCCGGCTCGGCTCGACAAAGAACATGGTGGATTCTCAGCGCGCGTTCATGCGCTCGCTGGGCGAGGCGCTCGACCAGGGCGTGGGCTCGCTCGTCGACGCCGACGCCAATGAGGAGTCGACGCGCCTGCGGGCCATGCAGACGCGCGAGCAGCTCGCCGCTCAGTCCATGTCCATCGCCAATCAGAACAGCCAGATCGTTCTGCAGCTGTTCCAGACCGCGTGAGCGGCCGCGAAAGAGCCGAGGGGCCACAACTCGACTTTGGACCGCCCGCAAAACCGTGGTAACAAATTTCCCGAGTTCCTATATCCGCAGTCTGCGATCCTCGGCGCATCCCGCCGGCAGGACGCCTTCCCCAAGACCTATCGACTGACCCATGTCCAAACGCGACTTCTACGAAACTCTCGGCGTTGCCAAGACCTCGACCGAGGTCGAGCTGAAAATCGCCTTTCGCAAGGCCGCGATGCAATATCATCCGGACCGCAATCCCGGCGACGCCGACGCCGAGGCGCGCTTCAAGGAGGTCAACGAGGCCTATCAATGCCTCTCCGACACGCAGAAGCGCGCCGCCTATGACCGTTTCGGCCACGCCGCCTTCGAGCAGGGCGGCGGCGGCTTCGGCGCGGGCGACGGCTTCGCCGCCTCCATGGCCGATATTTTCGACGATCTCTTCGGCGAGGTGATGGGGCGGCGCGGCGGCGGCCGCGGCAGCGCCCGCGAGCGCGGCTCGGACCTGCGCTACAATATGGAAATCTCGCTGGAGGAGGCCTTCCACGGCAAGGCGGCGACGCTGAAGCTGCCGACCTCCATCTCCTGCGAGGCCTGCGGCGGCACCGGGGCCAAAAAGGGCTCCAAGCCCAAAACCTGCCCCACCTGCGCCGGTCATGGCCGGGTGCGCGCCCAGCAGGGCTTCTTCGCCATAGAGCGCACCTGCCCCACCTGCCAGGGCCGCGGCGAGGTCATCGACAACCCCTGCTCCGTCTGCGCGGGGACCGGCCGCGCGACGATCGAGCGCACGCTCTCCGTCAATGTGCCGCCCGGCGTCGAGGACGGCACGCGCATCCGCCTCGCCGGCGAGGGCGAGGCCGGGATGCGCGGCGGGCCGGCCGGCGATCTCTATATTTTCCTGTCGGTGAAGCCGCACAGCTTCTTCCAGCGCGACGGCGCCGATCTCTATTGCCGCGTGCCCATCTCCATGGTGCGAGCCGCGCTCGGCGGCAAGATCACCGTGCATACGATCGACGGCGGCGAGACCGAGATCAAAATTCCCGAGGGCGCCCAGACCGGCAAGCAGATCAAGGTGAAAGCCAAGGGCATGCCCTTGCTGCGCGGGCGCGAATCGGGCGATCTCTATGTGCAGATCAGCGTCGAGACGCCGCAGAGCCTGACCAAGCGCCAACGCGAGCTGCTCACCGAGTTCGAGGAGGAGTCCTCCCACCACACCCACCCCGAGGCGACCGGCTTTTTCGCTCGGATGAAAGAGCTGTTCGGCAAATAAGCGACCACGAGAGCAAGCGGGCGAGCGATGCGCGCCATTGACCGATCGGCCTTGTTATACCAAGGTCGCGCCGCCGAAACGATTGAGAGGCAATCCGAGCGTGCTACAGAATCTCGAGCCCCCGAAAAACGCCTTTGCCGATAATGCGCGTTTCATTCGCTCCCTGATCGAGAATCCGCGCCTCGTCGGCGCGGTCTCGCCCTCGGGCCCGGTTCTGGCCAAGACCATGGCCAGCCATGTCGACATTTCCGGCGACGCGCCCATCGTCGAGCTGGGGCCGGGCACAGGCCCGGTGACGCAGGCGCTGCTCGAGCGCGGCGTCGCGCCGGAGCGGCTCATCCTCGTCGAATATGAGACGAAGTTCTGCGATCTGCTGCGCAAGCGCTTTCCGGGCGTGAATGTCGTGCAGGGCGACGCCTATGGGCTGAAAAAGACGCTCGCGGGCAAGATCGAGGGGCCGATCGCCTCCATCATCTCCAGCCTGCCGCTGCTCAACCAGCCGGAGGCCGACCGTCTGCGGCTGTTCGACGAAGCCTTCGAGATGATCGCGCCCGGGGGCGTGTTCGTCCAATTCACCTATAGCCTATGGGTCTCGCCCATGCCGTTGAAGCGCCACGCCAATCGCGCGGCCTATACGGCCGATGGCCTCGCCCCGATCTGGCTGAACCTGCCGCCGGCGCGCGTGTGGGTCTATAAGCGGGCGCGCTGAACAGCGTCCTCGCGAGCGCGGCGAAGCAATCCGGCTCCGCGAGGCGCCCCCTGGATCGCGTCGCCGCTGGGCTTCTCGCGACGACGGCCAGGAGGAGACGAAAATGACCAGCGAATCGTCGTCCCGCGATCGGCTGATCGTCGCGCTCGACGTCGACAGCGTGGAGGCGGCGCGCGCGCTGGTCGCGCGGCTGGGCGATTCGGTCGCCTTCTACAAGATCGGCATGGAGCTCGCCTATGGCGGCGGCCTGCCGTTGGTCGAGGAGCTGACGGCGAAGGACAAAAAGGTCTTCGTCGATCTGAAGCTCCACGACATCGGCCAGACGGTCGAGCGGGCGACGCGGCAGATCGCCCGGCTCGGCGCGGATTTCCTCACCATTCACGGTTTTCCACAGACAATGCGCGCCGCCCGCCAGGGCGCGGAGGGCGCCGGCCTGCGGCTGCTCGCGGTCACGGTGATGACCTCCTATGACGATTCCGATCTCGCCGAGGCCGGCTATTCGATCGGCGTCGCCGAGCTCGTCGCGCGGCGGGCGACCCAGGCGAAAGCGGCCGGGATCGACGGGCTGATCCTGTCGCCGCAGGAGGTCGCGCCGATTCGCGCGCTGGTCGGGCCGCAGATGGCGCTGGTGACGCCGGGCGTGCGTCCCGCCGGCGCCGCGCTCGGCGACCAGAAGCGCGTCATGACGCCGGGAGAGGCGATCGCCGCCGGGGCCGACCATCTCGTCGTCGGCCGGCCGGTGACGCAGGCCGACGATCCGCGCGCCGCCGCGGAGCAAATCATCGCGGAAATCGCCGCCACTCTCGAGGCGTGACGGTGCGAGCCCGAAGGCTCGCCGTCCTTCACAGCAGCGCCAGCTCCATCAGCGTCCGCTCGACCTGGTCCGGGCTCTCGAAATGCGCAGCATGCATTCCCACAGCGCGCGCGCCCTCCACATTGGCGAGCGAATCGTCGATGAACAGACAGGCCGCCGGATCGAGCCCATGGCTCTCGAGCAATAGACGATAGATGGCGGGATCGGGCTTCAGCAGCCTGACCCGGCCCGAGACGACGACGCCGGCGAAGCGCCGGAAAAAGCCGAAGCGCTCATAGGTTTCCCCATATTTCTCATCCGAGAAATTGGTGAGCGCATAGAGCGGCGTCGCGCGCTCGGCGAGCCGCTCCAGCAGAGCGACCGTCCCGGCGATGGGTCCGGCGATCATCTCGCTCCAGCGCGCGTCATAGGCGCGGATGAGATCGGCGAACTCGGGATAGAGCGCGACACGCTCGGCGACCGCCTCGGCGAAAGGCAGCCCGCGGTCCAATTCGAGATTCCAATCCGACGTGCAGATCTCGCCGAGAAAGCGCTCCATCGCCTCGGCGTCGTCGAACAGCTTGCGATAGAGATAGCGCGGATTCCAATCGACGAGCACATTGCCGATGTCGAAGACGACGGTGGTGACGCGAGATTTCACGAACATTCGGGGGCTCCGGGCTCACCGCGCGCCTATAGCGAAGGCCTGTGTCAGCAATTCGATGATGCGCCGCGCTTTCGGCCGGGCGCCGCTTCTCGTTCACCCGATCGCCCAAACGCTTTCGGCGAGGAGCGTTCCATTCCATCGGCGCGCGCGCTATGACGAGGTCCGGTCCATGACCGGGAGCCCGCCTTGCGCATCGCCACTTGGAACGTCAATTCCGTCCGCCAGCGGCTGGAGCCGCTCACCGCCTATCTGCGCGAGGTCGCGCCGGACGTGCTGTGCCTGCAAGAGATCAAATGCGAGGACAAGGCCTTCCCGCGCGCCGAGATCGAGGATCTCGGCTATAATGTCGAGACGCATGGGCAGAAGACCTTCAACGGCGTCGCCATTCTCTCCAAGACGCCGATAGAGGTGGCGCGCGGCCTGCCGAAATTCGAGCATGATCCGCAGGCCCGCTACATAGAGGCCGTGGTCTCCACCGATCGCGGCGCTGTGCGCGTCGCCAGCATCTATCTGCCCAACGGCAATCCGCCGGACACGGAAAAATACCCCTATAAGCTCGCCTTCATGGATTGCCTCATCGCCCATGCGGCGAGCCTTCTGGCGCTCGAGGAGCCGGTGATTTTGGCCGGCGACTATAATGTCATTCCGGCGCCGGGCGACGTCTACGACCCCGTCGGCTGGGCCGGCGACGCGCTGTTCCTGCCGCAGACGCGCGCCAAATTCCAGGAGCTGCTGAACCTCGGCTATACGGAGGCGCTGCGCGCCGCGACCGACGCGACCGGGCTCTACACATTCTGGGACTATCAGGCCGGCGCCTGGCAGAAGAACAAGGGGCTGCGCATCGATCATCTGCTGCTGTCGCCGCAGGCCGCCGACCGGCTGCGAGGCGTGACGATCGACAAGGAGCTGCGCGCCGGCGCGAAGCCCTCCGACCATGTGCCGATACGATGCGATCTGGAATGACGACGCCGACATGACGGACATCTGGTTCTATCACCTCCAGCGCCTCCCCCTGGAAAGCGCTTTGCCCAAGCTGCTCGAGCTGTCGCTGGCGCGCGACTGGACCGTCGTGGTCCAGGCGACGAGCGCAGCGCGCCTCGACGCGCTCGACGAGCTGCTCTGGTCCTATTCGGCGGACAGCTTTCTGCCGCATGGCTCGATCAAGGACGGCGATCCGGAAACCCAGCCGATCTTTCTCACGCTCGGGCCGGACAATCCCAATTCCGCCGATGTGCGCTTCTTCGTCGAGAATGCGGAGCTTTCGCCCGTGCTCGCCGATCCCGCGAGCGCGCCGACGCAGCGCGCGATACTGATGTTCGACGGCAATGACGCGACGGCGGTGCAGGCGGCGCGCGAGCAATGGCGGCGGCTGAAGTCGGACGGGCACACGCTCTCCTATTGGCGCCAGAGCGAGGACGGAAAATGGGAGAAGCAGGCGTGACCGATGCGTTTTTCACGCGCCGCGCCGCCGCGAGAGCGCGTCTCGACGCGATCGACCCGCATAAGAGGCCGGGCGGCGTGGAGGCCGATCCGCAGCGCAAGGATTGGTTCGAGGCGGTCTATCGCTTCGCCGAGGGCGACGCCGCCGGCGTGCCCTGGGCCCATCTCGCGCCGCATCCGCTGCTCGCGGAATGGCTCGCGGGACGCTCTCTCGAAGGATTGCGCACGCTCGACATAGGCTGCGGGCTCGGCGACAACGCCGAGGCGCTCGCCGCCGCCGGAGCGCAGGCGACCGCCTTCGATCTCATCGACGAGGCGGTGGCCTGGGCGAAGCGCCGTTTTCCACAGAGCGCCGTCGATTATCGCGCCGCCGATCTCTTCGCGCCGCCGCCGGAATGGCGCGGGAGCTTCGCTCTCGTCCATGAATGCTACACGCTGCAGGCGCTTCCCGATTCGCTGCTCGATCAGGCGTCGCAGGCGCTGGCGGCTCTGGTCGCGCCGGGCGGGCTGCTGCTCGTCATCGCCCGCGCCCGCGACGAGGGGCAGGAGATCGCCGGCCCTCCCTGGCCGCTGCCGCCGAGCCGCATCGCGGCGCTCGCCGTCGCCGGCTTGCGTCCCGAGACGGTCGAGGATATTCCCGCGACCGACGCCATGGCGCGCCATTGGCGGGCGGCCTTCCGCCGGGACGGCTGACGGGCCAATTGCGCGCCTCGGAGGCTCGCGCCGCCGATCGCAGAACGGAAGCGAAATGACCGACGCGCCGCTACTCTCGATCAAAGGCGCGTCCAAGCGCTTCGGCGCGATCACGGCGCTCGAGAATGTGTCGCTCGAGGTCGGCGCCGGCGAGTTTTTCGCGCTGCTCGGCCCCTCCGGCTGCGGCAAGACCACGCTGATGCGCCTCGTCGCCGGCTTCGAGACGGCGGACGCCGGCCGCGTCGAGATCGAGGGCGCCGATATGAGCGGCGCGCCGCCGCATCGGCGTCCGGTCAATCTGATGTTCCAATCCTATGCGCTGTTCCCGCATCTCGGCGTGTTCGACAACATCGCCTTCGGCCTGCGCCAGCAGGGCAAGACCAAGTCCGAGATCGCCGCGCGCGTCGCCGAGCTGTTGCAGATCGTGCGGCTCGAGGGCGTCGAGACGCGAAGGCCGGATCAGCTCTCCGGCGGCCAGCGGCAGCGCGTGGCGCTCGCCCGCGCGCTCGCGCCCGGCCCCCGACTATTGCTGCTCGACGAGCCCTTGGGCGCGCTCGATCGGCAATTGCGCGAGGAGACGCAATTCCAGATCAAGGAAATCCAACGCAAGCTCAAAACGAGCTTCGTCGTCGTCACCCATGATCAGGACGAGGCGCTGGCGATGGCCGACCGCATCGCCGTGATGCGCGCCGGCCGCATAGAGCAGATCGGCGCGCCGGCGGATGTCTATGAGCGCCCGGCGACGCGCTTCGTCGCCTCCTTCATCGGGCAGATGAATTTCCTCGCGGGCCATATCGAGAGCGGCGAATTCGTCGGTCCGCTCGGCCGCCTGCCGGCCGGCGACAGCGGCCTCGGCGATGGCGCGAAAGCCGTGCTCGCCCTGCGGCCCGAGCGCATCGCTATCGCGCCTGTGAGCACGGATGGCGCAGAAGTGGGTGGCGCGAGCGTCGACGGCGTGGTGGAGGACGTCGCCTTTCGCGGCGAGAGGACGTATTTTCGCCTGCGTCTGCCCGGCGGCGAGACGTTGCGCGTCTCGCGCGGCGCGATCGGCGGAGCGTCCTTCGCCATCGGCGACGCCGCGCGCATTTCCATCGCGCCCGCGGCCGCGCGCTTCTTCGCGAGCGAATAATGCCGGAGCACGACAAAAGACGCAGGCTCACGCGCGGCGAGAGGCTCGTCATCGCGGCGCCCTACGCCTGGATCGCGCTGTTCTTCCTCGCGCCTTTCGCGCTCATCGTCAAAATCTCGCTGTCGCATCCGACGCAGACGCGCCCGCCCTATGAGCCCGTCTTCGATCTTTCGAACGGCGTCTCGGGCCTTTGGGAACGGATCTCGCAGCTCGGCCTCGACGCCTATCGCGGCCTCGCCGAGGATAATCTCTATCTCGACTCCTATCTCTCCTCGTTGACCATCGCCGGCGTCGCGACAATCATCTGCCTCGCCATCGCCTATCCTTTCGCGCTCGCCATAGCGCGCGCGCCGCGACGATTGCGGCCCATTCTGATCGGCTTCGCGGTCGCGCCCTTCTGGACGAGCTTTCTCATCCGCGTCTACGCCTGGATCACGCTGCTGAAGGACGAGGGGATCATCAATCACGCGCTGATGGCGCTCGGCCTCATCGAAGCTCCGCTGCCGATGCTCGCGACGAGCGGCGCGGTCGTCGTCGGCATCGTCTATTCCTATCTGCCCTTCATGCTGCTGCCGCTCTATGCGGCGATCGAGGGTCAAGACCCTGCTCTGCGCGAGGCCGCCGCCGATCTCGGCGCCGCGCCGCTACAGGTGTTTCTGCGCGTCACCCTGCCTTTGTCGCGTCGCGGGATCGTCGCCGGCGCTCTGCTCGTCTTCATTCCGGCGGTCGGCGAATTCGTCATTCCCGATCTGCTCGGCGGCTCCGACACTCTGATGATCGGCCGCACTTTATGGAATGATTTCTTCGCCAATCGCGACTGGCCGGCGGCCTCGGCGGCGACAGTGACGCTGCTCGCCCTGCTGCTCGTCCCCATTCTGCTGTTCGAGCGCGCGCAATTGCGCGAGGGCCGGCGATGAGCGGCGCGCGCCCTCTCCGCCTCGCCGCGCTCATCGCTGGATTCGGCTTTCTCTACGCGCCGATCGTCATTCTGGCGACGATGAGCTTCAACGCCTCGCGTCTCGTCACCGTCTGGGGCGGCTTCTCGACCAAATGGTATGCGGCGCTGCTTCACGACGAGCAGATGCTGCGCGCCGCCGAGATCAGCCTCGCCGCGGCGGCGCTCTCCGCGCTCATCGCATCGATCAACGGATTGCTCGCGGCGCTGGCGCTGGCGCGTTTCGGCGGCTTCCGCACGCGCACCCTGTTCGCCGGCTCCATCTATGCGCCGCTGGTGATGCCGGAAGTCGTGCTCGGCCTCGGGCTTCTGCTGGTCTTCGTCGCGCTCGGCGTCGAGCGCGGCTTTCTCACGCTGGCGCTGGCGCATTCGGCCTTCACGATGTGCTTCGCCACGGTGATGATCCATGCCGCATTGAAGGGCTGCGACCGCACGCTCGAGGAAGCGGCGATGGACCTCGGCGCGACGCCGTTTCGCGCCTTCGCGCTCGTCACCCTGCCGCTGATCGCGCCCTCCGTCGTCAGCGCCTATCTGCTCGCCTTCATCATCTCGCTCGACGATCTCGTGATCGCCAGCTTCACCACCGGCCCGGGCGCGACGACATTGCCGATGCGCATCTATTCGCAGGTGCGGCTCGGCGTGTCGCCGGAGGTCAACGCCATATCGACCTTGCTGCTGGCCTTCGTTTCCGTCGCGCTCGGCCTATCGGCGCTGCTGACGCGCGGGCGCGCGAAGGGCGGCGGGGCCGGGTGAAGGCCGGAACTCAGGTCGACATTTTGTAAAACACAGAACTCGGCCGGCGCCCGTCACCGCTCCTTCGCCGCGCCTGCCTCCGGCTCCACGCGCGGCAGCAGCGGCGCCGCCGCGCCGGAGCGCTTGATCAGCGCGGCGGCGTCCGGCGCGAAGACGGGATCGTCCCAGGCGCCGGAGAGATCGAAGCCGATCTGCACGCCCTTCTCGCGCGGCTTGCCGGCGGCGTCGGCCTCATTGGCCTGCGCCTTCATCGCCAGGCTGCGCTCGGGAATGCGCGTCTGGCCGGCGAAGGCCAGCGCAAACCCCGGCCCATGCGCCTGGCCGTCCTCTATATTGGCGGCGCCCTTCACGATCTTGATCGTCGCGCTGGCGCGGTCCACCAATGAATGGCCGGAGCGAATGTCCATCGCGCTCGACAATGGCCGCTTGTCGACGCGGCGCAGCGCGCGCTCGAGATCGATGCCGCCGACCTCGCCCTCCGACAGCGAGAGGCTCGCGCGGCCGTCGAGATCGCGCATGAGCTGGGCGACGCTATCGCCGGCTGCGTCGAGCGCGAATGTCGCGTCCAGCGCGCCGCCGAGATCGGGCCGCGCCGCGAGGTCCCAGACCAGCGCGCCGGCGTCGACGCCGGTCAACTGCCCATTGGCGTGGAATTCGAGCCCGCCCGCCGGATTGGCGGCGAAAGTGGCGCGGCCCTTGACCGTGCCCTTATAGGCCTGCGCTTCGGCCAGAGCGATCTCGAGCCGTCCGCCGCGCAGCAGCAGCGACAGCGCGGCGTCTTCCAGATTGAGCCGCAAGATGCGGGCGCGCGTCGCCGAGAGCCGCAGATCGACATCGGCGTCCTGAATGTCCGGCAACGAGAAAGCGTCGCGGCTCCACTGGCCGTCCGCGCCGGAGAGCGCCGGAAGATCGGCGATCATCGGCTTCAGCGACACGAAATTGCTGGCGAGCGTCGCATGGACGATCGGCTTGTCGCCCTCGTGGCGCAGCGCGAAAGAGCCCTCGAACTCATTGTCGTCGGCCGAGAGCTTCAGATCGGTGAGCTGGAAATCGCGCAGGCCGACGCTGGCCTTGGCGGAGAGCTGCACATTCTCGAACGGGCCGGGCAGCGGCGCGCTCACCTTGGCGAGGCCGAGCGCATGGCGCAGCGATGGCGAGGAGGCGGTGAGCCGCCCCATGTAGCGCGGCTTGGCGCCGAGCTGGCCGAAGCCCTCCGCCTCCAGCCGCACGCTGTCGGAATCGAGGCGGACAGTGACCGGCGTCTGCTCGCCGCGCAGCAGCGCTCCGGGTTTCAGCACCCACAGCGTGGCGCGCGGACGCTCGCCGCGCCAGGAGAAGCCGACGTCGAGCGTCGCCGGCGAGCCGACGGTGCGCCAATCGAGCGTCGCGTCTATGTCTTGCAGAGTCTCCTCGCCGCCGGAATATTTGAGCCGCGCGACGCCCGACACGATGGAGACGCCGCCGAGCCGCGCGCGATCGGCTTTCTCGGCGGCGGGCGTCGACGGCCGCGCCGCCGCGGCGCGCACCGCGGCGCCGGCGCTGCCCATCGGCTTGCGATCGAGATCGATCTCGATCGAAGGGCGAATCAGCTCGACCTCGGCGATCTCGAGCCGGCCGGCGAGCAAAGGGAGGAGCAGCACATTGCCATGCAGCCGCTCGGCCTCGATGGTGAGCGCCGCGGCGGGGTCGGCGAAGGCGATGCTGTCGATGGTGATGTGCGGGCGCGGCAGCAGCGAGAAGGTCGAGCGCCCCTTGGCGGCGATATAGAGGCCGGAGGAGGCGTTGAGCTGGCCGGAAATCTCCTCGAGCAGCGCGTTGGTGGAGAAGGTCCAGGGCGCGAGCGCGGCGCCGAGCGCCACCGCAGCGACGGCGCCGAGCGCCGCCAGCCAGCGGCGCGAGAGGCGTGCAAAAAGTGAGCGGCGGCCGACGGCCAGGGGCTTCGATCCTTCGATTTCGCGCATTGGGCCGGTCGAGTGCGACATTCCATCGTCCATGCAGAAAGAGGCTTGCGTCCATGTGCAGAAAGAGGCGGGGCGGCCGGGTGAGCCGCTCGCGACGCAGCGCGCGCTTCCTCTTGAAGCGCGATACGCTCGAGACACGCCTTAGTCGCTTATCCGCCACGCGAAAAGGCCCGCGCGCGAGGCGCGCGACGGGCGGAACATGGCCGCAAAGGGCGGCGAGATCGTGGCGGCGCGCCCGATCTCAGTATTTGCGCAGAAGGCTGACCAGCCGACCCTGGATGCGCACGCGATCGGGCCCGAAAATGCGCGTCTCATAGGCCGGATTGGCGGCCTCGAGCGCTATTGAAGCGCCGCGCTTGCGCAGTCGCTTCAGCGTCGCCTCCTCCTCGTCGATGAGGGCGACGATGATATCGCCGGTGTCGGCTGTGTCCTGCTTGCGCACCACGATGACGTCGCCGTCGAGAATGCCGGCCTCGATCATCGAATCGCCGCGCACCTCGAGCGCGAAATGCTCGCCGCCGCCGAGCATGTCCGGCGGCAGATTGATCGTATGGCTGCGGCTCTGCAGCGCGGAAATGGGCGTGCCGGCGGCGATGCGGCCCATGACCGGAATCGCCACCTGCTGATCGGACTCCGGCTCCCCGGCCGGGACGGAGCGCATGCGGCCGAGCGCGCCCTCTATGACGGAGGGCGAGAATTTACCGCCGCGCGCGGCGACGCGAGGCGTCGCCGATTCGGGCAGGCGCAGCACCTCGAGCGCGCGGGCGCGATTGGGCAGGCGGCGAATGAAGCCGCGCTCCTCGAGCGCGAGAATGAGCCGATGGATGCCGGATTTGGAGCGCAGATCGAGCGCGTCCTTCATCTCGTCGAAGGAGGGCGGCACGCCGGTCTCCTTCAGGCGCTCATGGATGAAGCGCAGCAAATCGCTCTGTTTCTTGGTCAGCATAGGAATCCCCCGGCGCCGCTCCGCCTGCGGCGCGCTTCCACCCGGCGCGAGCATGATGGCGCGCGTTCATAAACAAATCATGAACAGGAGGATAGGCGTTCTCGGTGCGTTCTGCAACCCACTTGAACCGGCAGCAGGCTAAAGTTAGCTTGCTTGTCAAAGAAGCCGATTCTTGCAACCGAATTTTAGGATGGCAGCAGGTGAAATTCGTTCTTACATTCGATGGCGAACTCCCTTCTACAGGCAACGGCGGCTCTAATAAGGCACGGAAAAAATGGGAAATTCGCAATCATTTCCATCCTCAACTGGAACAGCTTTGGCAAGTTCACCCTGCCCTGCTACGGGTTGATCGACATCGCTACTTTAACAAAGCCATCCCAAGCCTGCTAATCATCGAGGGACACCACGAATACGAAGACAATTGGAAAGCTGTTAGCCATGGCCATCTAGATGAGGTAGATTTGTTAGTACCGTTCTCCGTTGGAGGAAGGACATTTGTTCCACTTGTAAGGAAGTCACTCGCATTAACATGTAGCCTAAAAATAAAATTTTTGCGCCAGGGTGCCCCAGGAAATATATACTCGGGCGGCGACATTGATAACCGTTTAAAGACATTATTAGATGCACTTTCGAAACCGCCCCAAGATCAAGTAGTTAATGACAACACAATCTCCGGACCGATATTTTGTCTCCTGGAAGACGACTCGTTATTGACCGGAATTTCTGTCGAAACTGATCGATTATTGAATCACCCTGATTCGTCGAGGTCTTTTGTACACCTTACAATTGAGGTTGATGTACGAGTCGCAGACAGCCGAAGATATAATTCAATGTTTCTGGGCGATTGAAAATATTACGCGCTCGGCACGCCCCCCCCCTCTACTGCGCCGCCGCCGCCTCCACGCCCAGCATCGGCCGCACATGGCGCGCGAAATCCTCGAGCGAGCGCAAATTCTTCTCGGCATCCCGCGAGATCGGCTTCAGCAATATCGCCCGCGCGTCGGTCTCCTCGCGATAGGCGGCGATCTTCTCGGCCACCTCGTCGAAATCACCGATCAGCGAGCGTTGCAGCAGCCCCTCCTCCGTCAGCGAGGCCGGCGCGGCGCCGTCCTGGCGGGCGAAATTGCCGCGCATGCGCTCGGCGAAGCGGGAGAGGAAGGGAACCGCCTCGGCCAGCGCCTGCTCGCGGCGCGGCGCGGCGAAATAGAAGCGCGCCATGGTGAAGCGCGGATCGCCCTCCGGCCCTGCGGCCTCGCGATAGATGCGCAAGGTCTCCTTGATCTGCTCTATGGGGAAAGGCGGGCCGGCCATCACGCCATGGCCGTTGCGCGCGGCATAGCGAATCGCCCCCGGCGTCGTCGTGGCGAGATAGGTGGGGATGGACTTTTGCAGCGGGCGCGGCGTGAGGCTCAGCGCATTGGCCTCGTAATGCGCGCCGGTGAAGGTCACCTTGTCCTCGTAGAGCAGGCGATTGACGAGGCCGAGCGCCTCCAGCGTCATCTCGCGCGTCGAATCCTTGCCGGCGCCGAACTGCCGGTTCTGCAATTCGAACGGCCCGCCGCGCGCCACGCCGAAATCGAACCGCCCCTTGGAGAGAAGGTCGATGGTGGCGACATCCTCCGCCACCTGAATCGGATTACGGAAAGCGAGCAGCACCGCCGCCGAGCCGAGCCGTATCGTGCTCGTCACGCCGGCGAGATAAGAGAGAAGCGTGAGAATGGAGGGGCAGGCGGCGTCGGGCTCGAAATGATGCTCGGCGACCCAGGCCTCCTCGAAGCCGAGCGCCTCGGCATGGCGCACGAGCCGCGTCTGCGTCTCGAAGCAGCGCGCGAAATCCTGCTGCGGGTTTTCATAGGTGCAGAAGACGCCGAACCGCATGGCGATGCTCTTTGGGATGCGCGCCGCCGCGTCGATCGCGCGCCGCGTAGCTATATACGGCAGTTACATATCGTCATACAGAATATGGACGCCGATGGCCGTCGGCAAGCGCAAAAACGTCAGCGTTTCGTGCGAATTTTGGTCAGAGTGGAGAAAGCCGTCGTCCATTCCGTCGGATAGAGCGGCAATAGAAGAATCGAATAGAGCGACGAGAAATAGATATTGATCGAAGATCGGCGCTGTGACGATTTTCCGATAGAATGAGTTGAAAAAGTCGCAGCCCTCGGCATTGTCGAGGAATAGCGAGCGCCGCTCGGGGGCGGTGCTCGGGACTGCTCAGGACGCCGCCCATGCGGCTGGGTTTCGGAGGATTTCATGTCGGTCGCCACTATGCCATCCCGGCATTTTCTGAGCCGGGAGCGCTCCATCGCAGCGTATGGCTTCAACCGCTGGCTGGTTCCGCCGGCCGCGCTGGCCGTGCATTTGTGCATCGGCATGGCCTATGGCTTCAGCGTGTTCTGGCTGCCGCTGTCGCGCGCCGTCGGCGGCTCCGAGCCCAAGGCCTGCCCGGCCGATATGGGCTTTTTCGCGAGCATCGTCGCGACGAGCTGCGATTGGAAGATCAGCATGCTCGGCTGGACGTTCACGCTGTTCTTCGTGTTTCTGGGCTCCTCGGCCGCCATATTCGGCCATTGGCTGGAGACCGCCGGCCCGCGCAAGGCCGGCCTCGCGGCGGCTGTGTGCTGGTGCGGCGGCCTGCTGATCTCGGCGGGCGGCGTCTATCTGCATCAGATCTGGATGCTGTGGCTCGGCTCCGGCGTCATCGGCGGCATCGGCCTCGGGCTCGGCTATATCTCGCCGGTCTCGACGCTCATCAAATGGTTTCCGGACCGGCGCGGCATGGCGACCGGCATGGCCATCATGGGCTTCGGCGGCGGGGCGATGATCGGCGCGCCCCTCGCCGACCGGTTGATGACCTATTATGCGACGCCCGGCTCCATCGGCGTGTGGCAGACCTTCGTCACCATGGCGGCGATCTATTTCGTCTTCATGGTCGGCGGCTCGCTCGGCTATCGCGTGCCGCGCGACGGCTGGAAGCCGGAGGGCTGGACGCCTTCGGCGACGGCCGCCAATAAAATGGTGACGAGCCGCCATGTGCATCTCGAAGTGGCGTGGAAGACCCGGCAATTCTGGCTGCTGTGGGCGGTGTTGACGCTCAATGTCAGCGCCGGCATCGGCGTGCTCGGCATGGCCTCTCCCATGCTGCAAGAAGTGTTCGGCGGCAAGCTCATCGGCCTCGACATCGGCTTTTCCGATCTCGACGCGACGCAAAAGGCGAAGATCGCCGCCATCGCCGCCGGCTTCACCGGCCTGCTCAGCCTCTGCAACATCGGCGGTCGCCTGGCCTGGGCCACTTGGTCCGACATGCTCGGCCGCAAGACGACCTACGCCGTCTTCTTCATCCTCGGCTTCTTCCTCTACTCCGCCGCGCCCTGGGCCGCGCATGAGGGCAATGTGGTGCTCTTCGTGCTGTTCTTCTGCGTGATCCTGTCCATGTATGGCGGCGGCTTCGCGACCATTCCGGCCTATCTCGCGGATATTTTCGGCACGCATTATGTGGGCGCGATTCACGGAAGGCTGCTCACCGCCTGGTCGACGGCCGGCGTGCTCGGCCCGGTGCTGGTGAATTACATTCGCGACTATCAGATCGACCACGGCGTCGCGCGCGACGCGGTCTATAATCAGACCATGTATATTCTCGCCGGCCTGCTCGTCGTCGGCCTCATCTGCGATCTCGCGGTGCGGCCGGTCGCCGAGAAGCTGTTCATGACCGACGAGGAGGTCGCCGCCGAGAAGAAGACCAGCGTCGCCGCGGTCGTCGCGGAGGAAAAAGGGCCGCACGCCGATTTCGAGGACTATGTCGAGGAAGGACAGGCCGCGGAAGCCGCGGCGGCCGAGGCGCGCCGCGCCGCCGCCACGCAGAACGGCGGCTCGCGCATCGTGCTGATCGCCGCCTGGGCCGCGGTCGGCATACCGCTCGCCTGGGGCGTGTCGATCACGCTGCAGAAGACCCTCGTTCTGTTCCACTGACGGGGGCCTCATGCTTTCGCGTGCGCTCCTCTTCGCCTCGCTGGCCCTTTGCGCCGGCGCGGCGCGCGCCGACGGTCCGCCGCCGGCCGTGCTGCAGAGCGAGCTGAAATATGCGCCCGTGCCGCTGTTTTCGGGCGTCTCCGCCGCGCCGGTGAGCGGCGCGGCGACGCAGCCGGGCGCGCTCTATGCGCTATCGGTGAAATATGCCGCCGGCGCGCGATCTCTGCCGCACACCCATCCCGATACGCGCGTGGTGACGGTGATCTCCGGCCGCTTTTATGCGGGCGTCGGCGGGCAGATCGACGAGGCGTCGCTGCGCGCTCTCGGGCCCGGCGATTCGATCGTCGTGCCGGCGGACACTGTCCATTACGGCTGGGCGAAGGACGGCGAGGTCCTGCTGCTCGAGACCGGCGTCGGCCCGTCCGGCGCCAGCCTGTGGCCAAAGCCCGCCCCGCAGCGCTGACCGACTTCGTGTCCTTGGCGGCTTCGTGGTATCGAACCACAAAGACACCAAGGACACGACGCTGCTCACCCTCCTCCACACGGCCGACTGGCATCTCGGCGCGCAGCTGCAGGGCTGGCCGCGCGAGGCGGAGCATCGCAAGGTCCTGCGCGCGCTGGTCGCCATCGCCGCGGAGCGCCGCGTCGACGCGATCATCGTCGCGGGCGACATATTCGACAGCCTCAACCCTTCCGCCGAGGCGCAGAAGCTCCTCTATGACACGCTGAAGCAATTGCGCGCCGCCCGGCCCGCGGCGACGATCGTCCTCCTCGCCGGCAATCACGACCCCGCCGGGCGCATAGAAGCGCCGCGCGCCCTGTTCGATCTCGTCAATGTCGCCGGCGTCGGGACCATCGCGCGCAAGGACGGCGCGATCGACGCCGACGTCCATCTCGTGCCGCTGCGCGGGGCCGGCGGCGCGATCGAGGCGCATCTTCTCGCCGTCCCCTATCCGCGCGCCGCCGATCTGCCGGTCCTCGACGGCGCCGGCGAGGGCTCGCCCGTCGTGCGCTCCGTGCGCGCGCTCTATGCCGAGCTCATCGCCGCGGCGCGGGCCCGCATCGGCGCGGCGCCGCTCGTCGTCACAGGCCATCTGCATGTCGCCGGCGGCCTCGAATCGGAAGGCGCCGAGCGCCGCATTCTGGTCGGCGGCGAGCATGCGGTTCCGCCGGACGTGTTTCCGCCGGACATCGCCTATGTCGCGCTCGGCCATCTGCATCGGCCGCAAGCGGTCGGACGCGAGAGCGTGCGCTATTCCGGCTCGCTGTTTCCGCTCTCCAAGACGGAGATCGACTATCGTCACGGCGTGACCATCGTCGCCATCGACGGCGCGCAGACGAGCATCGAGCATGTCCCCCTCCCCCGCCCGACGGCCTGCCTGCGCATTCCGCCGCGCGGTGGAATCGCGCGCGAGGGCGTCGAGGCCGCTTTCGTCGCGCTCGGCCTCGACGCTGCGACGCCGGCCGATGAGAAACCTTTCGTTCATCTCACCATCGCCGCCGATGGGCCGATCGTCGGACTCGACGCCGAGATCGACGCGATCGCGGAAAAATTTCCGATCCGCCTCGCCTCGCTCACCGTGGAGCGTCCGCAGCGCCTCGAGGCGGAGACGCCGGCGCCCGCAGCTCTGCGCCTCTCCGAGCGCCAGCCGGTGGAATTGTTCCGCGAGGCCTTCGCGCTCACCCATAGAGCCGAGCCGACGGCGGAGCATCTGACGCTGTTCCACTCCGCCGCCTCGGAGGAATAATGCGCATTCTCGCGATCCGGGGCGAAAATCTCGCGAGTCTCGCCGAGCGTTTCGAGATCGATTTCGAAAAGCAGCCGCTGCGCGACGCCGGCCTCTTCGCCATCACCGGCGAGACCGGCGCCGGCAAATCCACCATTCTGGATGCGCTCTGCCTCGCGCTCTATGACGCGTTTCCGCGCGTCGCCGCGCAGGGCGTCAATGAGAGCGTGCCGGACCCCAGCGGGCAGACGGTCAGCGCCGCCGATCCACGCTCCATTCTGCGGCGCGGCGCGGGACGCGGCTTCGCCGAGGTGGATTTTCTGGGCCGCGACGGGGAGCGCTATCGCGCCCGCTGCGACATCGCGCGCGCGCGAGGGCGGCCGACGGGCAATCTGCAACAACGCAGCCGCGCGCTGCATCGCCTGGACGCCGCCGGCGCGGTGGTCGCGGCCGTGGCCTCGGGCGTCGAGCCGGTGCGCGCCAAGATCGTCGAGCTCACCGATCTCACCTTCGAGCAGTTTCGCCGCACCGTGCTGCTGGCGCAAGGCGACTTCGACGCCTTTTTGCGCGCCGATTCGAAGGAGCGCGCCGATCTGCTCGAGAAGATCACCGGCGCCTCGGTCTATGCGGAGATATCGAAGCGCGTCTATCTGCGCGCCAAATCCGCGCTCGAGGCGCTGGACATATTGCGCCGTCGTCGCGACGATGTCGGCCTGTTGCCGGACGAGGTCCGCACGGCGCTGGAGAGCGAGCGCGAAATCTCCGAGGCCGGCCGCGCCGAGGCCGCGCGCGAGCGCGACGCGGCCGCCGCGCTGCTGCGCCGCCACGAGGCCATTGCGCAAGCGGAAACGCGCCTCGCCGACGCGCTCGCGCGTCATGACGCGGCGCTGGCGGCGCAGCAGGCGCTCGCCGAGACGCGCGAACGATCCGCGACGCTCGATCGCGCCGAGCCGCTGCGCGCGCCGCTCGCCGCGCGCGATACGGCGACGAGCGCGCTCGCCCGCGCGACGGCGAGCGAAAGCGCCGCGCGCGAAGCCATAGCGAAAGCGCAGGCCGCGCTCGAGACGGCGCGTGCGGAAGAAGCGCAGAAACGCGCGCGATTGGAGACGGCGGAAGCGGAGTTCAAGACCTTCGGGCCGCTATGGTCGCAGGCCGAACGCCTCGACGCCGAGGTCGTCGCCGCCGAGCAGGAGGCGACCAAGGCCGAGCGCGCCGCACGCGACGCCGCGCAATCGGCGCAGCAGAAGGCGGCCGAAGACGCCGCGCTCGCCGAATGCGTCGCGACGGCCGAGGCCGAGGCCGCGACGACCCGCGCGGCGCTGGAGCGTCTCGCCGCCGCCGAGCCGCTGCTCGCGCGCTGGAACGAGATCTCCGAATGGCTCGAGCGGCGACGCGAGACCGCCAAATCGCTCGCCGGCAATGGCGCGCGCGCGAAAGCGCTCGGCGACGCGATCGACGCCGCGAGCCGCGCGCTGGAGACGCTCGAGGCCGCCGACCGCGACGCCAATGCGGAGCGCGCCACTCTGGCGGCGCAGATCGAAGCGCGTGGCGATGCGCTCGCGCAGCTGAAGGAGGAGCAAGCGAGCGCGCGTCGCCGCGCGCTCGACGCGCTGGCCCGGCTGGCGACGCAGCTCGAGACGCAGATGCGACGCCATGCGAAAGCGCGCGAGACGTCGCGACGCGCGGCGCTGGACCTCGAGGCCGCGAACGCCGCGCAGGCGAGCGAGACGCGCGCGCTGCACGAGGCCCGCGCCGCGCGCGAGATCGGCGAGGCGAAGCGCGGCGAGGTCGAGCGGCTCGGCGAGATCGCCGACGCCGCCGTCTCCAAGCAGGCGTTGGCGCTGCGCGCGAGCCTCGTCGAAGACGCGCCCTGCCCCGTCTGCGGCGCGCGCGAGCATCCGCACGCCCATTCGAGCGAGGCCGCCGACGCGCTCATCGCCGAGCTGCGCGCCCGACGCGACGCGCTGCGCCGCGAGATGACGGAAGCCGAACGCGCGATCGCCGCGGCGAGCGGCCGTCTCGCCGCAGCGCAGGAGCACGCCGCCGATGCGACGCGCCGCCACGACGAGGCGCTGGCCGAAGGCGAGGACGCCGCGAGAGACTATGACGAAGCGCGTGGGCGCTGGCGCGACGAGGCGCTGCCGACGCCGCCGACGATCGACGATCTGGCGGCGCTCGCCCGCGTCGGCGAGGCGATCGAGCGCGAGAGCGTCGGGCTCGACGATCGGCTGGCGCGCGCGCGCGCGCTGCGCGCCGATATGGATGCGCTGCGCCAGAAATATGATCGCCTCGCCGCGGCGATCGACGAGCGCAGACAAAGGCGCGACGAAAGTCTCGCGCACGCCGCCGCCGCGCGCGAGGAGACGGCGCGGCTCGGCGAAGCCCGCGCCGCCGCGACGGAAAGCCTCGGCGCGGTCAATCGCGCGCTCGCGCCTTTTCTGCCGCTCTGCGATCTCGGCGCCGCCGATCTCGATCGCGATCTTCCGAGCGCGACGCGGCGACTGAAGACGCGAGGCGAAGACTATCGCGCCGCGCGCGAGAACGCCGCGAGCGCGGAGCGCAGCCTCGCCGATCTCACGCAAAAGCGCGTCGGATTGCGCATCGAAGCGCGCGCCTTCGCAGAGGCCGCGGCAATGACGAAGACGCAGCAGGACGATCGCGCGGGCGTCGTCGCCGAACGGCGCGCGCGCCGTCGCGAGCTGCTGGGCGGCGAGCCGACGACGCTCCATCGCACGCGCTGCAACGAAGCGCGGCTGGTCGCGCAACAGGCGCTCGAAGCCGCCACGCGACACGGCGCCGAAGCGGAAGCGCGCCGCGCCGGGACCGAGCGCGATCTCGCCCATGCGGCGGACGCTCTCACAGAGGCGCGCGCGCGAAGCGAAAATGCGACGCGGGATTTCGTCGCGGCGCTCGCTATCGCGCAGCTCGACGAAGCGGCGGCGCTCACGCTGCTCGCGGCGTCGCCGGCAGAACGCGCGGATTTACGCGCGAGGCTCGAGGCCGCGGATGCGGCCGTCGCCGCCGCGCGGACCGAGCGTGAGTCGCGCGCCCGCGACCTCGCCGACGCGCTCGCCGCCGGACGGCCGGAGGAAGAGGTCGCAATGCTGGACGCGCGCCGCGCGGAGGCGGAAACGAGACTGGAAACGCTGGCGCGGCGGCTCGGCGAGATCGGCGAAAGACTCGCCGCCGACGACATTGCGCGCGGACGCGCCGCGACGCTCGCCGCAGAGATCGGCGCCGCCGAGGCGACCCACAAGAGCTGGGCGGAGGTCGACGCGGCGATCGGCTCGGCGAGCGGCGACAAATTCCGCCGCTTCGCGCAGAGCGTTACGCTGGAGCATCTCGTCGCGCTCGCCAATCGCAATCTGTCGACGCTGACGACGCGCTATCGGCTGGAGCGCTCGGCCAGCGATACGGCCGATCTCGGCTTGCAGATCGTCGATCGCGATCTCTGCGACGAGCGCCGCTCGACGCGCTCGCTCTCCGGCGGCGAGCGCTTTCTCGCTTCGCTGGCTCTGGCGCTCGGCCTATGCAGCCTCGAGGGGCGCGGCTCCTTCGTCGACACTCTGTTCATCGACGAGGGCTTCGGCACGCTGGATCAGGGAACGCTCGACGTCGCCATGGACGCGCTGGAGCGGCTGCATGGGCAGGGCCGCAAGGTCGGCGTCATCAGCCATGTGGAGTCGCTGCGCCAGCGCATCCCCGTGCAAATCAGGGTGGAAAAGCGCGGCGGCGGCCGCAGCGCTGTGCGCATAGAGGCCTGCGCGGGCCTGCTGGTGTGAGGTCCGGGCCCCTCCCCGGCCCCTCGCCCGCTGCGCGGGAGAGCGGGCCCCGGACGATCGATACGCGAAGGGCCCGTCACAGCGCGTTGCGATAGGCCTTGCGCGAGAAGATCGTCATGACGATGATCCACACGTCGAGCGGAAGCGACCAATGGTCGATATAATAGAGATCATGCTCGACGCGCATGCGGATCTTCTCCGGCGAGTCGATCTCGCCGCGCAGCCCATTGACCTGCGCCCAGCCGGTGATGCCGGGCTTCACATTGTGGCGGCGCGCATAGAGGGCGATCTTGCGCTCGAAGATCTGGTCATGCGCCAGAGCATGCGGGCGCGGGCCGACCAGCGACATCTCGCCGCGCAGCACATTGATGAGCTGCGGCAGCTCGTCGATATTGTAGCGGCGGATGAAACGGCCGACGCGCGTCACGCGCTTGTCGCCGGCGGTCGCCTGAGTGACATTGCGGCCGTCCTCCATCGTCGTCATGGAGCGGAATTTGGCGATGCGGAAAGGCTCGCGATTGAAGCCGTGACGGCGCTGGAAGAACAGCGCCGGGCCCTTGCTGTCGAGCTTGATCGCCGCCGCGACCACGAGCAGCAGCGGCGACAGCGCGATGAGGCCGAGCGCCGAGCAGACGATGTCGAACAGGCGCTTGGCGAGGATCTCGAGCGAGTCGGCGCGGCGGCCGCTCAGATTGAGGCTGGCGATCGAGCCGATCTTGTTGATATGCGCATCGCCGAAACGGTCGAGCACACGCTCCGGCCCCAGATGGATCGACGCGGGGACGCGCAGGAAGGCGGTCACGCAATCGTCGATGACGTCGGTGCGGCTCCAGGGCGCCAGGATGAACACATCGTCCGGCAGCAGCATGCGGGCGGAGGCCTGCGCCAGAGCGAGATCGTCCTGCAGCGCGTCGGCGCGGTCGCGCAGCGCCACGGCGGCGACGACATTCATGCCGCTCTCCCACGGCTGATAGCGGCGCATGAACTCGTCGATGTCGCTCTCGAAGCCGACGAGAAACACGCGGCGCGCCGAGGCGCCGCCGCGCTCGGCGCTGCGCCGAACCACGCCGACGAGGACCGCGCGCGCCGCATAGACGGAGAGAAATCCGGTCGCATAGAAGAGGACGAAGGCGCCGCGCGAGGTTTCATCCGTCGCCTTGGCGAGAAAGGCGAAGGTCAAGGCGCAGACGAAGGCGACGCTCCACAGCACGCAGCCGCGCCAGCCGTGGCCTTCCATCGTCAGATAATTCTTGATCGCATATTCGTGCCGCATGACGTTGGAGACGACGAACAGGATCGCCACGAACATGCATAGCCGCAGATTGGGCAGCGTCGAGCCGTCATAGCCGTAGGCGAAGAGATGATACAAAGTCTCGCAGGCGACCGCCGTGCAGAGAATGACGACGACGTCGAGCAGCGCCGCGATCACCGAGAAGGAGGCGCGCATCAGCGCCGCATTCGGGCTCGGCATCGCATGGGACCAGCCGCCGCGAAGCGTGGCGGCCCTCTCGGTTCCGACTTTGGCGCGGGCGTCGCCTTTGTGAAGCGACGAAATGGGAAGATCGGCGATACTCGACACGGCCTCGTCTCCAACCCGATACGGCGCCGTGCCGAAATGGAGCAAATCGCTCGTTTCCGCCGGCTTTCGCAGCTTTGGCTGCAAGCGGCCTGCCCGCAGAGCGGCAATATCGCGGCGAGAATGGAGCCCGGGCGCGGCGCCGAAGCCGAGATGTCAGATCAATTCATTGATTTATAAAGAATTAACCAATTCTAGCGGCGGCCTTGCCCGCCTGCGGCGCCGCGGCGCCGAGAGAGGCCTTCACAATGGCGTCATCCTGCCTATAGACTATGCCCGCGGCTCGGGGGCTGGAGGGCGCCCGATCGATTCGCGGAAAGAGGGCCGAGGTGACCGTTCACTTTCGCCAGTCCAATGTTTCGCCGCAGGCCTGTCCTGCGCTGGTTCTCAACGCCGACTATCGGCCGCTGAGCTACTATCCTCTGTCCCTATGGGGCTGGCAGGACGCCATCAAGGCGGTGTTCCTCGACCGGGTCAACATCGTCTCGGAATATGACAAGACCGTCAAAAGTCCGAGCTTCGAGATACGGCTGCCTTCGGTCGTTTCTCTGAAAGCCTATGTCCGACCCGCCCGCCATCCCGCCTTCACCCGCTTCAACGTCTTCCTTCGCGACCGCTTCACCTGCCAATATTGCGGCCAGCAGGACGACCTCACCTTCGATCACGTGATCCCCCGCTCCAAGGGCGGCGCCACGACATGGGAAAATGTCGTCGCGGCCTGCTCCGCCTGCAATCTGCGCAAGGGCGACCGGCTGCCGCATGACGCGCATATGGTTCCAGCCCAGCCGCCGTTTCAGCCGAGCGTCGCCGATCTGCACCGAAACGGCCGATCGTTCCCCCCCAATTATCTCCATGAGAGCTGGCTCGATTATCTCTATTGGGATTCGGTGCTGGAACCCTGAGCCGCCCATTCACGATGCTGCGCCGCCTTCTCGTCATCACCTTCGGCCTCGTCCTCGCGGCCGGCGCCGGCATGATCTTCCTGCCCGTCGCCGCTCTGACCGATGCGACGACGCGCGAGGCCGGCTCGTCGCTGGCCATGGCTGCGCTGTTCTGGGCGGAGCCGGACGATGTCGCGGCGGCCTTCGGCTACGTGATCTGGGCGATGGGGATCGCCGGCTGCGCGGCGCCGCTGGCGCTGGTGGCGCTCGTCGGTGAGGTCGCGGGCGTGCGGGCCTACACCTGGTATGCGGGCGCGACAGCGCTCATCGCCGCCGCCGCGCCCACGATCTTACGCGCCGCGCGCGGGAGTGGGCGCCTCGCCGAGGCGAGCCCGGCCGAGGGACGCTTCGCGCTCTTGTTCTTCCTCGCCGGGGCGCTGACGGGCACGATCTATTGGCTGATCGCCGTGCGGGGCCGCCAGCCGCACGGCTGACGCCGCCACAGGCTCCGCTTGCGGCGGCTTGAAACGCCGCTCCGGGTCGCTTATTGTAGTCATATATGACCACTCGATGAGCCGTCCCATGCCGACCATCAATCTGAAAGACGCGAAGGCGGGGTTTTCCAGTCTCGTCGATCGCGCCATAGAAGGGGAGTTCGTGACGATCACCCGTCACGGAAAGCCCGTGGCCGCTCTCGTCTCGATCGAGGCGGCCGAGATCGCCCGCAAGGCGCTGGAGAAGAAGCGCCCGGGCTTCGTCGATTACCTGAAGACTTTTCCCGGTGGCGATTTCGAGCGCAACGACGCGCCGTCGCGGGATGTCGAGCTTTGAGCGGATTTCTGCTCGACACCAATGTCGTCTCGATGCTCGCGCCGTCGCGCGCCGAAGCCTCCCCCGTCTTTCTCGACTGGCTGGAGCGGATGGACCGCGACGGCAGATTGTTTCTCTCGGTCGTCACGATCCATGAAATCGAGAAAGGGATCGCGCTGCTCGAGCGCAAGGGCGCGACGGCGAAGGCGACAGGACTGAAGCTCTGGCTCGCGGGTCTCGTCGCCGCCTATGACGATAAGATCATCGGCGTCGACGCGCGCGCCGCCGCGATCGCCGGACGGTTGGAAGCTGTTGCAATCTCCGGCGGACACGCCCCAGGAATGGCGGATGCGATCATCGCCGGCGTCGCCGCAGCCAATGATCTTCACATCGTCACGCGCAACGCCGAGCATTTCCTGCCCTTCGGCGTTCCGGCCTCGTCGCCGGACGAAATGGCGACAGCATAGCGCGCGCTCAGCGCGATATTCCGCCCAGCACGCCGCGCAGCACTTCCTTCGCGATCTGCGTGCCGATGGAACGCGCCGCCGATTGCACGGCGGAGCGCACGGCGAGCTCGCCCGTCGACATGCGCTTGGGATTTCCCCTCTTGAACAGCCCGCCGACGACGCCGCCGATCGTGCCGATGATGCCCCCGCCGGCGCTCGCCTGCGTCGGCTCGTCGGCGCGCGCAGGGCCCGCGCCCGCCGAATTCAAATGGCCCTCGGCGCGTTTCTGCAGAACCTCGAACGCCGATTCGCGATCGATCGGCGTGTCGTATTTGCCGCGCAGCGGACTCTGCGCGAGCGCCGCCGCGCGCTCCTCGGCGGTGATCGGCCCGACGCGCGCGGACGGCGGCGCGATGAGCACGCGATCGACGATTTGCGGCGCGCTCTTGGCGTCGAGCATGGACACGAGCGCCTCGCCGACGGCGAGCTGCATGATCGCCTCGGCCGTGTCGAAAGCCGGATTTTGCCGGAATGTTTCCGCCGCCGCGCGCACCGCCTTCTGGTCGCGCGGGGTGAAGGCGCGCAGCGCATGCTGCACGCGATTGCCGAGCTGGCCGAGCACGCTGTCCGGCACGTCCAGCGGATTTTGCGTGACGAAATAGACGCCGACGCCCTTGGAGCGGATGAGCCGCACCACTTGCTCGATCGCCGTCAGCAGCGCCTTGGGCGCATCGTCGAACAAAAGATGCGCCTCGTCGAAGAAGAAGACGAGCTTGGGCTTGTCGAGATCGCCGACCTCGGGCAGCTGCTCGAACAGCTCCGACAGCAGCCAGAGCAGGAAAGTGGCGTAGAGCCGCGGCGAGCGCATCAGCTTGTCGGCGGCGAGGATATTGATGACGCCGCGTCCGTCGCGGTCGACGCGCAGGAAATCGGCGATATCGAGCGCCGGCTCGCCGAAGAAGGATTCCGCGCCCTGGCTCTCCAGCACCAGAAGCTGGCGCTGGATGGCGCCGACCGTCGCGGGCGCGACATTGCCGTATTTCGTCTTCAATCGGCCGGCATTGTCGGCGACATAAGTCAGCGCGGCGCGCAGGTCCTTGAGGTCCAGCAGCAGCAGGCCCTGCTCGTCGGCGACGCGGAAGACCACATTGAGAACGCCCTCTTGAACATCGTTGAGCTCGAGCAGGCGCGCCAGCAGCAGCGGCCCCATTTCGGAAATGGTGGCGCGCACCGGATGTCCCTGCTCGCCGAACAGGTCCCAGAAGATGGTCGGAAAACGATCCGGCGCATAAGCGAGCCCGATCTCGAGCGCGCGATCGACGAAAGCCTGGCGCGGCTGGCCCGGCTGCGACAATCCGGCGAGATCGCCTTTCACATCGGCGAGGAACACGGAGGTTCCCGCATTGGAGAAGCCCTCCGCCAATTTCTGCAGCGTCACCGTCTTGCCGCCGCCGGTCGCGCCGGCGATGAGGCCGTGGCGATTGCCTACCGAAAGAGTCAGGTAGCTATAGACCCCGTCGGCATTCGCGCCGACGAGGATTTTTCCGGGGCTGGCGTTCGGATCGTCAGTCATGTTCTCGTGCCTGCGCTCATTGGGAGAATCGACGAGCCGTCACTATATAACCTGCGGTCGTCGAGGCGGGGGTTTTCGTCGGGCTTGCTGCAGCGCGGCGCCGTGGCGCGCTCGCGTCCCTCGGCGACACCTCTCTCGGCGACGCTTGGCGAACGCCGCTCCGCAGTCTAAGTTCCAAGCACAGAGAGGAGCGTCGAACCGCATCACACGCCCGGTCGCGGCCACGCAGAACGGCGGGCTTCCGCTTCGAGGCCGACCGCGCGGCAGGGTCTGGAAATAGCCGATGATCGCGACGCCATCGCGATTTGCTCGGCCGCATGATGATCGAGAAACGACGCCACATCTTCGGGAAGAAAACGCATGTCCAAGAGTTACGCCAAGAGTTCGCAAAAGGGTCGCGCCAAGGGCGGCAATGTTCCCAAGCTGCCTCTCTTCGCGATCGGCGGGGTCTTCCTCGCGGCCTTCGCCGCATTGGTGGTCTTCACCAGCCTGAAGCCGCCGCCGCCTCCCGCCTCCGCCATCGGCGGTCCGTTCCAGCTCGTCGCGCACAATGGCCAGACGGTCACCGAGAAGGACTTTCTCGGCCGGCCCTTCCTGGTCTTTTTCGGCTACACGCACTGCCCGGACATCTGCCACACGACTCTGTTCGAGATCTCCGAGGTCCTGCGCTCGCTCGGGCCGAAGGCCAACGCCGGCGCCATGTTCGTGACCGTCGATCCCGAGCGCGACACGCCCGCCGTGCTCAAGGACTATCTCTCCAATTTCGATCCGCGCATCATCGGCGTCTCCGGCGAGCGGGCCGCGCTCGATCCCATGCTGAAGGAATATCGCATCTACGCCAAAAAGGCGGCGGACAGCGGCGAGGATTATGCGGTCGACCATACGACCGTCGTCTATCTGATGGACAAGAACGGCCGCTTCGTCAGCTCGTTCAATGTCGGACGCAAGCCCGCCGACGCCGCGCGCGAGCTCGAGCGCTATTTGTGACGCGCGACGCAACGACGCAGAGATGACACAGTCGACATTTTTTTGCGTAAGTCGCGCACTTCCCTGTCGCGACTCGGCATGGCTTTGCGTTAGCATCGCGCCATGCTTCGTCTTCGACGCGACGGACTCGCAAAGACCGCGGGCTCCACAGCCATAACAGTCACTCACGCCGGCGAGACGCTCGTCGTCTCGCTGCGCCGTCTGAGCAGCGCCCGCCGCTTCACGCTGCGCGTTCGATTCGCGGCGCGCGACGCCGTGCTCACAATGCCGGCGCGCGCCTCTTTGCGCGAGGCGCGTGAATTCACCGAACGTCACGCCGCCTGGATCGCCGCGCGCCTCGACCGACTGCCGGAGACGATTCCCTTCCGTGACGGCGCCATCGTGCCGCTGCGCGGCGTCGACCATGCGATCGCGCATCGTCCCGCGGCGCGCGGAACCGTTTGGATCGCGTCGCGTTGTGCTCTGGACCCGTCGCAGCAATGTGCTGGCAGCGGCGCAAATGTGGGCGCCGGTCTCGACCTCTGCGTCGCCGGCGCACCGGAGCATATTCATCGCCGTGTCGTCGACTTTCTGAAGCGCGAGGCGCGCCGCGATCTGGAAGCAGCGGTGGAGCGCCATACGCGCTCGCTCGGCCTGCCTGCTCGCAGCGTCGGGCTGCGCGACACGGTGAGCCGCTGGGGCTCCTGCTCGGCGTCGGGCTCGCTGAATTTCTCCTGGCGGCTGGTGATGGCGCCGCCTTTCGTGCTCGACTATCTCGCCGCGCATGAGGTCGCCCATCTCGAATATCTCGATCACTCCGATCGCTTCTGGGCGCTGGCGCGCCGCCTCTGCGCCGAGACGGACCGCGCTGAAGGCTGGCTCTCCACGCAAGGCGCGCATTTGCATAAATTCGGCGCGGCCGAATAGCGCCGCAGCGATTTCCCTTCCTTCCTTCCTTCCTTCCTTCCTTCCTTCCTTCGTTCTTTCCTTCTTCTCCTTCCTCCCGCTTCCTTTCTTCCTGCCCCTTCCTTCCCTGCCCCGATTCGCGAAACGACAGTCGCCGTCATCGGCGCGTCGCGGCGGTCTGGTTTCTGAATGGTTAAAAATTTCCCCCCTACCGAATCGCACCGTTCCGCGGCGCACAAAAATGCGCTATAAAAGAGACTAAGCTCCCTACTTCAGTAGTCGCTCATCGAGGTGGCGCGTATGGCCGACGTGATCTTCTACGAAAAACCCGGCTGCGCCGGAAACGCGCGGCAAAAGGCGCTGCTGCTGGCGTCCGGCCATGCGCTGCAGGTGCGGAACCTGCTGTCCGAGCCCTGGAGCGTCTCCAGCCTGCGGCCCTATTTCGGCGAGACGCCGGTGCCCGAGTGGTTCAATCTCGCGGCGCCGCGCATCAAATCCGGCGAGATCGACCTGGACAAGATCACGCCACAGGCGGCGCTGGTCATGATGATCATCGACCCGATATTGATCCGCAGGCCGCTCATCAAGGTCGGCGGCCGCTGCGAGGCGGGCTTCGATCCCGAGCGGATCGGCGCCTGGATCGGCCTGCAGCCGACCGAGAAGCGGGTAAGCGACACTTGCGTGCGGACGGAAGCGGCGGAAGCCGCGGCCTTGCGCGCCGAGAACGAGAGCGGAGCCGCGCCCGCGGCCGACCGAGACCTCGACGCCCGGCGATAAAAACGCGCTCGCGCGTCGCCGAGCGAAGGTTCCATCAGGAGATCGCGATGCTGTTCCGGCGCGATGGCGCGGCCTCCGGCGTTCCTTGCGGCATGTATTTCGAGTCGCTGCTCGAGCGCTGCCGCGCGATGCGGCCGATTCGCATCGGCGTCGTGCATCCTTGCGACGCCGTCTCCATCGAAGGCGCGCTGGCGGCCCGCGACCGGGGGCTGATCACTCCGGTTCTGATCGGCCCGCGCGCCAAAATCGCGGCGGCCGCCGCCGCGGCCGGCCTGTCGCTGGACGGCGTCGAGCTCGTCGACGCGCCCCATAGCCACGCCGCCGCCGAAGCGGCGGTCGCCATTGTGCGCCGCGGCGAGCTCGAGGCGCTGATGAAGGGCTCGCTCCACACCGACGAGGTGATGGGCGCCGTGGTGCGCGAGGGAACCGGCCTGCGCACGGAGCGGCGCGTCAGCCATGTCTTCGTGCTCGACGTGCCCAATTACTGCAAGCCGCTGCTCGTCACCGACGCCGCGATCAATATCGCCCCCACTCTCACCGAGAAGCGCGACATCGCGCAGAACGCCATCGATCTCGCTCATGCGCTCGGCATAGAGCGGCCCAAGCTCGCGGTGCTGTCGGCGGTCGAGACCGTCGACGCCAAGATCCCCTCGACGATCGACGCGGCGGCGCTCTGCAAAATGGCCGATCGCGGCCAGATCACCGGCGCGGATGTGGACGGTCCGCTGGCCTTCGACAACGCCATATCGCCGGAGGCGGCCAAGGCGAAAGGCATCGTCTCGAGCGTCGCCGGCGACGCCGACATTCTCCTCGTTCCCGATCTCGAGGCCGGAAATATTCTCGCCAAGCAGCTCGTCTATCTCGCCGACGCCGAGGACGCCGGAATCGTGCTCGGCGCGCGCGCCCCCATCGTGCTGACCAGCCGCGCCGATGGCGTGCGCGCCCGCATCGTCTCCTGCGCGCTGGCGCAGCTCTTCGCCCATCGCATCGTGGAGGCGGCGTGAGCGGCCTGGTTTCGACAAAGGTCGTATTGGCGCTCAACGCCGGCTCTTCCAGCCTCAAATTCGCGCTCTACGAGGCGGCGACGCTGGCTCCGCTCTGCCGCGGCGGCGTCACCGCGATCAAGGAAAAAGACCAGCCCGCGCAATTCTCGGCAAAGGGCGAGGCGGCGGCGGCGCTCTCGGCCGGCGCCGGCCCCGCGCCGGACATCGATCACGAAGGCGCCGCGCGTTGGCTGATCGGCGCGATCGGCGAAAGGCTGGCGGCGCTGCCGATCGCGGCCGTGGGTCATCGGGTCGTTCACGGCGGCGCGGATTTTGACCGCCCGGTCCTGGTGACGCCGGACATATTGAAGCGGCTGGAGGCGCTCTCGCCGCTGGCGCCGAGCCATCAGCCGCATAATCTCGCGCCGATCCGCAGCTTGCTCGAGAGCGCTCCGCAGCTGCCGCAGATCGCGTGTTTCGACACCGCCTTCCATCGCACGCAGCCGCGTCTGGCGCAGCTGTTTCCGCTGCCGCGCGAATTCGCCGAGCGCGGCGTGCTGCGCTACGGCTTCCACGGCCTCTCCTATCAATTCATCGCCGAGGAGCTGCGCCGGCTCGGCGGCGCGCGTGCGGAGGGACGAACCATCGTCGCCCATCTCGGCCATGGCGCGAGCCTTTGCGCCATGCGCGGGCTCGAGAGCGTCGCGACGACAATGGGCTTCACCGCGCTCGACGGACTGATGATGGGCACGCGCAGCGGCGCGATCGACCCCGGCCTGCTGCTGCATCTCGTCATGCAGGAAGGCTATTCGCCCAAGGACGTCCATTCGCTGCTCTATGAGCGATCCGGCCTTCTCGGCGTCTCCGGGATCAGCGACGATTTGCGCGCGCTGGAAGAGAACGCGACGCCCGCGGCGGAGGAGGCGATGGCGCTCTTCGCCTATCGCGCCGCGCGCGAGATCGGCTCGCTCGTCAGCGCGCTGAACGGGCTCGACCGTCTCGTCTTCACGGCCGGCGTCGGCGAGAATTCGCCCTCCACGCGCGCGCGCATCTGCGCCTCTCTCGGCTATCTCGGCCTCGCGCTCGACGAAGCGGCGAACGCCCGCAATGCGCTGACGATCAGCGCGCCGTCGAGCGGCGTCGAGACGATGGTCGTCCCGACCAATGAGGAAGCGGTGATCGCGCAGGCCGCGCAACATCTCCTTCACGCCGGCTGACGGCGCCGAACGATGGAAGAGCGCTCAGCAAAACGGCAAGCGCCGCTCATTTTGCGGGCGAGCGTCGGCGGCTCGCGGCTCCGGCTTTTTCACAACCGGCTGAATTGTCGAGATGAGGCTCGCCGCGCAGCTCTGGCGCCCGGATTGCGTCCGAGATTGTGCCGAGGCGAGGTTCTCGGCGCGGCCCAAAGAAGGGCCAAAATCAGCAACGCCGCTGTTCCGATCGCGTCGCGCGCCAAGCGCGCGGCCCTCGGACGGCGGCTTTTTTGTCCGTCGCGCCCCGACGGAGCGCGACGCCGATCAGGGGCAGACAAGACAATGAGAGAACGCAAACGAAGCGAGACCGCCGCGAGCGCGAGGACCTTGGCCGTCGCCGCGGCGCTGTTCGGCGTCTGCGTCGGCGCCGCCGCAGCCGCCGATGCGCCGGCCAAGCTGGTCGCCGCGCCAGCGCCCGATGTGGCCGCGACCACCCCGCCTCCGCCAGCGCCGCTCGGCGTCTTCGGCGCCGATATGCCGGCGGCCGGCAAGCTCGTCGTCTCCATCATTCCGCAATTCGCCAATCTCTCGCATACGCTGAAAGGAACGCGGCAGGTCTCGTCGGAGGAAGTGGTGGCGACGACGCCCTGGTTCGGCCATCCGACGCTGAAGCTCCGGCTCGTGCCGCAGAATGTCTCGGTCGCCTCGCAGACGCTCGCGCTCGCCTATGGAATAACGAATTACTGGTCCATCGTCGTCACCGGCGGCATGATCGAGCGAAATCTCGACATGCTCGCCTTTCAAGGGCCGACGAGCCTGAACCGACTCGGGATCAGCCATACGGGGACCGACGGCCTCAGCGATTTCACCGCCTCGACGATCTACCGCGTCTATCAGGACCCGATCCACCGCATTCAGCTCAATCTCGGCATGAGCTTCCCGACCGGGAGCGCCCACAACACATTCCGCCTGCTGCTGCCGGATGGAAGTTATGCGACGAGCCGCGCCTTCTATGCATTGCAGCCGGGGAGCGGCACGTTCGACGTTCTGCCCGGAATCGTCTACGCCGGCCATATCGACAAATGGTCCTGGGGCCTGTCCTATCGCGGCCGCTTTCCGCTCGCCGCCAACCCCGAGGGCTATCTCTACGGCGATCTGCACGAATTCAACGGCTGGGCCGGCTATAGCTGGATCAAGGGCCTGACCACCACAGTCCGCGTCAACGCCACGACACAGGGCGAGATTCGCGGCCTCGATCCGATGATCCGCGGCAAGGCGCAGGCGGCCAATCCGAATTTCTACGGCGGCCAGCGCGTGGAGCTGTGGGGCGGCGCGACGATCAGCGGCGCTCTGATCGGCCAGGACGCGCTCACCATTGCCCTCGAGGGCGGCATTCCGGTCTATCAGAGCCTCAACGGGCCGCAGCTCTCCAAAAACTGGCAGGCCGGCATGGCGCTGCGCTGGAAAATCTGACGGCGCCCGCGAGACGCGAGGCTGGGCGCGGCGGCCCGGCCGGCGCGGCTCCCCACCGCCCGCGTTCTCGACATCGCCTGCCGAGCATGGCACAACCCGCCCCAGAATTTTAAAAAGCCGTGGCGGGACGATGACGGATATAGCGGAACTGGAGACCGAGACTTTGGCGGCGATCGCGGCGGCGGCCGACGAGGCCGCGCTCGAGGCCGTGCGCGTCGGCGCGCTGGGCAAGAAGGGAAGCATCTCGGCTCTGCTGGCGACGCTCGGCAAAATGTCGCCGGAGGATCGCAAGACCGAAGGCGCCAAGATCAATGCGCTGAAGGACAAGGCCCAAGCGGCGATCGCCGTGCGTCGCGACGTGCTGCAGACGCAAACGCTGGAGACCCGTCTCGTCGCGGAAGCGCTGGATGTGACGCTACCGGCGCAGGAGAGCGGCCAGGAGCTCGGCCGCATTCATCCGATCTCGCAGGTGATGGACGAATTGACCGCCATCTTCGCCGATATGGGCTTTTCCGTCGCCGAAGGGCCGGACATAGAGAGCGACGATTACAATTTCACCAAACTGAACTTCCCCGAGGGCCATCCGGCGCGGGAGATGCACGACACGTTCTTCTTCCCGCCGGGCGCCGACGGCAAGCGCAAGCTGCTGCGCACGCATACGAGCCCGGTGCAGGTTCGCACCATGCTCACCAAGGCGCCGCCGATCCGCGTGATCTGCCCCGGCCGCACCTATCGCTGCGACAGCGACCAGACGCATACGCCCATGTTCCATCAGGTCGAGGGGCTCGTCATCGACGAGACGACCCATATGGGCCATTTGAAATGGGTGCTGGAGGAGTTTCTGAAGGCCTTCTTCGAGGTGAAATCGGTGAAGATGCGCTTTCGCCCCTCCTTCTTCCCCTTCACCGAGCCCTCCGCGGAAGTGGATGTGCAATGCCGCCGCAAGGACGGCGACATTCGCTTCGGCGAAGGCGAGGATTGGATGGAAATTTTGGGCTGCGGCATGGTCCATGCGAATGTGCTGCGCAATTGCGGGCTCGATCCGGACAAATATCAGGGCTTCGCCTTCGGCGTCGGCATAGACCGTCTCGCCATGCTGAAATACGGCATGTCGGATCTGCGCGCCTTCTTCGAGGCCGACGCGCGCTGGCTGACGCATTACGGCTTCCGGCCGCTGGATTTCCCGACGCTGGCGGGCGGGTTGAGCGGTTGAGGCATGTCCTCCCTGCTGCGATGGCGAGGTTATCGCTTCTTCTTCTACTCGGCGGATGGATGGGAGCCGCCTCATATCCATGTGGTCAAGGACGGCAAGGAAGCGAAAATCTGGCTGAACGATCTCAATCTCGCGGTCAATCTCGGTTACTCCGCCAAGGAGCTGAACGAGATCATCCGAAAGACGCGCGAGGAGCGCGGCATCTTTCTGGAGGCGTGGCATGACTATTTTGCAAATTGACATCGAGGACAGCCGCCCGATCGCCGCACATTGCGACGACGACTTCCTGAATGTGACGCTCGCCGACGGCCGCGAGCTGCGCACGCCTCTGTGGTGGTATCCCCGCCTCGCGAGCGCGTCGCTATCGGCGCGCAATGTCGTCGAATTCATGCCGATGGGAATGCATTGGCCGCAGATCGACGAAGATATCAGCGTCGCCAGCATGTTGCGCGGTCAAAAGGCGCCGGGCGCCACGCCGCCGATTCAATAGACAGAAAGCTTTCGAAAGCTCGCCGCATGAAACTCACACTCTCCTGGCTGAAAGACCATCTCGAGACGAGCGCCTCGCTCGAGCAGGTCGTCGAAACTCTGACGCGCATCGGCCTCGAGGTCGAGCATCTGCACGATCCCGCCGCGCAGCTGAAGGATTTCATCATCGCGCATGTGATCGAGGCCAAGCCGCATCCCAACGCCGATAGGCTGCGCGTCTGCTCGGTCGATACGGGCGCCGGCGCGCCCGTGCAGGTCGTCTGTGGCGCGCCCAATGCGCGCACCGGATTGAAGACCGTCTTCTCGGCGCCCGGAACCTATATTCCGGCCAAGAAGATCACGCTCGGCAAGGGCGTCATTCGCGGCGTCGAATCACTCGGCATGCTGTGCTCCGCCGCCGAGCTGGAGCTCTCCGACGAACACGACGGCATCATCGAGCTGCCGGAAGACGCGCCCATCGGCGCCGTCTACGCGCAATGGGCCGGGCTCGACGATCCGGTCATCGAGATCAATCTGACGCCGAACCGCTCCGACGCCGCCGGCATTTACGGCATTGCGCGCGATCTCGCCGCCGCCGGCCTCGGCGTGCTGAAGACGCCGGCGATCGAGCCGATCGAAGGCGGCTTCGTCAATCCGCAGCGCGTCACGCTCGATTTCGCCGAGCAGGACGAGCATCTCGCGCCGCTCTTCGCATTGCGTCTCGTGCGCGGAGTGAAGAATGGCCCGAGCCCCGCATGGCTGCAGGATCGCCTGCGCGCCATCGGCCTGCGCCCCATCAACGCGCTCGTCGACGTCACCAATTATCTGACCTTCGACCGCGCGCGTCCGCTGCATGTGTTCGACGCGAAGAAAGTGGTGGGCGATCTCACCATCCGCCGCGCCCGCGCGGGCGAGGAGCTGCTGGCGCTCGACGGCAAGACCTATGCGCTGGACGCGGACATGGTCGTCATCGCCGACGACAACGGCCCCGAATCGCTCGCCGGCGTCATGGGCGGCGAGCATTCCGGCTGTTCCGACGACACGACCGATGTGCTGATCGAGACCGCGCTCTGGGACCCGGCCAATATCGCCCATACCGGCCGCAAGCTCGGCATCTCCACCGATGCGCGCTATCGTTTCGAGCGCGGCGTCGATCCGGCCTTCGCCCTGCCCGGCCTCGAGCTGGCGACGCGGCTGGTGCTGGAATTCTGCGGCGGCGAGGCTTCGGATATCGTCGTCTGCGGCTCGGCGGAAGCGCCAGCGCGCCAGCTGCGCTTCCCCTGGAGCGAGACGAAACGCCTCACCGGCCTCGACGTCTCGAAAGAGGAGTCGACCGCCATCCTCACCCGTCTCGGCTTCGCGGTCGAAGCGGCGGGAGAGGAAGCGCTGGTCGGCGTCCCCACATGGCGCCCGGACATAGAGGGCAAAGCCGATCTCGTCGAGGAGATCGCCCGCATCATCGGCTTCGACAATATCGCCGCCGCGCCCCTCCCGCGCGACGCGGGCGTCACCGAGCCGGTTCTCACCCTGCTGCAAAAGCGCACGCGCGCCGCGCGCCGCGCGCTCGCCACGCGCGGTCTGGTGGAGGCCGTCACCTGGTCCTTCGTCTCGAAAGAGCAGGCGCAGGCTTTCGGCGCCGGCGACGACGATCGTCTCGCGCTCGCCAATCCGATCGCCGCCGAGCTCTCCGACATGCGGCCGAGCCTGCTGCCCGGCCTCGTGACCGCAGCCGGCCGCAACGCCGCGCGCGGCTTTCCCGATGTCGCTTTGTTCGAGGTCGGTCAAATCTTCCAGAGCGAGGATGAGAAGGGCCAGAAGTTCGCCGCCACGGGACTGCGCCGCGGCTCCGCGCTGCCCGCCGGCGCCGGCCGTCACTGGTCGAGCAAAGAGCGCGCGGTGAGCGTCTTCGACGTCAAGGCCGACGCGCTCGCGCTGTTGCAGACGCTCGGCGTCGCCACCGGCGGCTTGCAGATCGTCGCCGGCGCGCCCTCCTGGTATCATCCCGGCCGCTCGGGAACGCTGCAATTCGGCCCGAAGGCGATCATCGGCCATTTCGGCGAGCTGCATCCGCGCGCGTTGCAGGCGCTCGACGTCGATGGGCCGATCGCCGCTTTCGAGATCATTCTCGACGCGCTGCCGGCGCCCAAGGCGAAACCCACCAAGGCTAAGCCAAAGCTCGAGCTCTCCGATCTCCAGCCGGTCTCGCGCGACTTCGCCTTTCTGCTGGACCGCGCTCAGCCGGCGGGCGATCTCATCCGCGCTGTGCAGGGCGCCGATCGCGCGCTCATCACCGCCGTCACGGTTTTCGACATTTACGAGGGGCCGGGCGTGCCGGAGGGCAAGAAGTCGGTCGGCGTCGCCGTGCTGCTGCAGCCCCGCGACAAAACGCTCACCGATGGAGAGCTCGAGGCCCTCGCCCACAAAATAGTCACAGAGGCGGGCAAGAAAACGGGCGCTCAACTGAGAGGGTGACGATGCTTCGCATGATTCGGCCTGCCTTCATTGCTTGCCTCGTCACAGGCGCTGCAGCGGCCGAGCCGCGCAACATCGGCGATTGCGAGCAGATCCAGGCGGCCGACGCCTATAATCGCTGCCTCGCCGCCTTCGGCCCCGCGGTCGGCGCGCACAGCGCCCATTCCGCGCTCTCCTTCGCCCCGCAGGAGCAGACTGTCTCGCATAGCGGCAAGCGCTCCGGCGGCTGGGCCGATCGAGCCTGGGCCGATCGCGGCGGGGCCGATCCGAGCCGGCGCGGGCGGCTGCGCATGATGCTCACGCCGGGCGGCCGCTGACGCCGGCCCACCGCCGAGGGAGGAGCGACCAATGGCTCGAGCACCCTCGGACGGCATCGCGCGGCGCGATTTTCTCAACGGCCTGCTGATCGCCGCCGGCGGCTCCGCCGTCGCGGGCGGCGCGCCGACGCGGGCGCTGGCGACGCTCGCGGGCGGGTCCTGCGACGGCCCGATCGGCCTCGATCCGCGCGCGCTGCGCGGCGGCAATCTTCCCTCGACCTTCACCGTATCGCATTGGCTGCGCGACGGGCGCCTGCGCTTCGAGAAAGGCTCTGTCGCGCTCGCGCCGGGCTGCGACGAGAGCGCCGGACCATTCCCGATCGTCGACGAGAGCGCCGGTTTCGACGCCATCGTCACCGGCGGCGGTCTCTCCGGCCTTTCTTCGGCCCATCATCTGCTGCGCGAGCGGCCGCGCGCTCGTCTGCTGATTCTCGAGGCCGCGCCCGTGCTCGGCGGCAACGCCGGGCGCGACGAAGCCCCGCCTCTCCCCGGCCCCGCCTCCACCGCCGGCGCCTATGGAACAGCGCCCTCCGCCGATTGGCTGGCGCAATTCTATCGCGCGATCGGCGTCGATTGGCCGGCGCAGAGCGTCCCCGGTCCGGAGAGCAGCTTTTATTTCGACGAATTCGCGCCCGGCGCCATCGCCGGCGCACGCGGCTGGAACATCGACACATTCGATCGCGGAGCCGCGCGGCTTCCCTATGACGCGCGGCTTCGCGACGATTTCGCCCGCGCTTTCGAGACGATCCGCGCGCTCGGCGAAAAAGGCGTCTCCGACCCCGCCGACGAGAGCGATCCCGCGCTCGACGATCTCTCGACCGTCAGCCTCGCGCATCATCTCGAACGCGCGCTCGGCTGCGATCCGATCGTCTCGCGGTTTTTCACCGCCTATACGCTCACCGCTTTCGGCGGAACGGCGGAGCAGGTGAACGCCCATAGCGCGATCGCCTTCCTGTCCGGCGAGCTCACCCGCGGCTCGGTCTTCACCTATCCGGGCGGCGTGTCGGAGATCGCGCGCCGCGCGCTGCATCGGCTGGCGCAGAGCGAGACGCCGCCGCGCCTGGAAACGAATGCGACGGCGCTGCGGATCGATCCGCTGTCCTCCGACGCGCGCGCCGGCGCGAGCGTCGTCTATTTCCAGAATGGCGCATTTCGCCGCGTCGCCGCGAGGCAGGTCATCCTCGCCGCGCCGGCGCAGAGCGCGCGCCATCTCGTCGCGCATTTCTCCGACCCCGCGCGCACCGAAGCCTGGAGCCGTTTTCACGCGGCGCCCATCGTCACCGCCAATGTGACGCTGCGCCGCGCCGCGCCGCTGCTCGCGCTCGGCCTCGGCTACAGTCAGAGCTGGTGGGGCGGTCGGCATTTCGTCAATTACATCGTCGCCGATTGGATGAGCGCGACGCGCGCCGATCCGCAGCGGACGACGACGCTGACCTTCTATGGCGGCTGCGACGCGCCGCTCGAAGCGCTGGGCGAAGCGCGCCTGACGCTGCTGCACACGCCCTTCTCCGACTACGAAGACTCGATCCGCAGCGATCTCACGCGGCTGATGCGCGGCGCGGATTTCGATTTCGATCGCGATGTCGGCGCGCTCTTCGTCTATCGCTGGGGCCATAGCATGTTGCGGCCGCCGCCCGATTTCCTGTTCGGCGCAAAGCGCGACGCCGGCGGACGGCTCGATCGCGCGCAGGGACCGCGGCGCATCGCCTGCGCGCCGCTGGGCCCGGTGGTTTTCGCGGGCCAGCATGTGGAAGGCGCCCCATCTGTGGAGAGCGCGATCGGCTCCGGTCGTCGCGCCGCTCGGCAGGCGCTGGAGCACGACCGATGATCGGCCTCGTCGACTGCGGCCTGCTGCCGGCGGCGACGACGATCCCGCCGCTGGTCGCGCGGATGAAATCGGAAGAAGCGCTGCTCGCCTCGCAATTCGGCGCGGCCTATGAGGCCTATCGCGCGCGCACGGCGAGGCTCGTCCCGGGCCTCTATTGAGCGCGGCTCACCAGCGCATCACCGCGCCGCCCCAGGTCATTCCGGCGCCGATCGCCATCATGCCGATCACATCGCCCTTCTTCAGCCGCCCGGCGCGATTGGCCTCGTCCAGCGTTATCGGCAGCGAGGCGCTCGACGTGTTGCCGAAGCGGGCGATGTTCATCCAGCATTTTTCCAGCGGCACGCCGAGCGACGCCAGCGACGCCTCTATGATGCGGGCGTTGGCCTGATGGGCGATGACGTGATCGAGATCCTTCGCCTCGAGGCCGGCCATCGCCAGCGCCTCGGTCACGATCTCCGGCAGCAGGCGCAGCGCGACCTTATAGACCTCGCGGCCGCGCATCTTGATCTTATGCGCCTCGCCGGGCGTCGGCCCGTCCTGGCGCGGATCATAGGGGCGCGCAATGCCGAGAATGCCGGTCATGGTCCCGTCGGTGCGCAGGCTGGTCGAGAGCAGGCCGCGGCCCTCCTCCTCGCCGGGGCCGAGCACCATGGCGCCGGCGGCGTCGCCGAACAGCACGCAAGTCTCGCGATTGGTCCAATCGACGACCCGGCTCAAGGTCTCCGCCCCGACGACCAGCGCGCGGCGGACCTTGCCGGTCTTGATGAACTGATCGGCGATGGAGAGCGCGTAGAGCGAGCCGGCGCAGGCGGCCGAGACATCGAAGGCGAAAGCGTTCTCGGCCCCGATCTTGGCCTGCAGAAACGCCGCGCAGGCGGGCGTCTGCGCGTCGCCGGTGACGGTCGCGACGATGATGAGGTCGAGCTCGCGCGGGTCGACGCCGGCCAGCTCCAGCGCGTTGCGGGCGGCGGCGGCCGCCATGTCGGAGGTGGATTCGCCGGGCGCGGCGATGCGGCGCTCCTCGATGCCGGTGCGGCTGACGATCCAGGCGCCATTGGTCGCGACCATTTTCTCGAGGTCGGCGTTGGTCAGAACCTTCGCGGGAGCGTAGGATCCGGTTCCGAGTATGACGGTTCTGAGCAACGGCGTTCAGCCTCTTCCTTCTGACCCGGTGGGCTTGCGCCGCCGGGGAAACCTCATGCCTAGCAGGGATCGGCGAGGCGCGAACCTTAAAATTCGTTAATCCCCATGCTTAGCTCGAGTTTGCCCAGCTCGAGCTCGGCCGAGTTCACGTTTCGGTCCTCGTCGGGGCGATTGCCACGGCGCGCGCGCCATGGCAAGCCTTCGCCCATGCAGAACGCCCCCGCCGACCCGCCCGCGCCCGCCAGAGAGGCGCCGCGCGTCTCCTTCGTCTCGCTCGGCTGCCCGAAGGCGCTCGTCGACAGCGAGCGCATCCTGACCCGCCTGCGCGCCGAAGGCTATGAGCTTACGCGCACCCACGCCGGAGCCGATGTCGTGGTGGTGAACACCTGCGGCTTTCTGGACAGCGCCAAGGCCGAGTCGCTGGAGGCGATCGGCGCGGCGCTGAAGGAGAATGGCAAGGTCGTCGTCACCGGCTGCATGGGGGCCGAGCCGCAGGCGATCACCGAGCGCTTCCCCGAAGTCCTCGCGATCACCGGCCCGCAGGCCTATGAGAGCGTGGTCGAGGCCGTCCACGCCGTCGCCCCGCCGAGCCATGATCCTTTCCTCGATCTCGTGCCCGAGCAGGGCGTGAAGCTCACGCCGCGCCATTACGCCTATCTGAAGATTTCAGAGGGCTGCGACAATAGCTGCTCCTTCTGCATCATCCCGCATCTGCGCGGCTCGCTGGCCTCGCGGCCCGCCGGAGACGTGCTGCGCGAGGCCGAGCGGCTGGTGAAGGCGGGCGTCAAGGAGCTGCTGGTCATCTCGCAGGACACCAGCGCCTATGGCCGCGATCTGCGCTACGCCGAGAGCCAATGGGGCGACCGCAGCGTGCGCGCGCGCTTCCTCGATCTCGCAAAGGAGCTCGGCTCGCTCGGGGCCTGGGTGCGGCTGCATTATGTCTATCCCTATCCGCATGTGGACGAGGTCGTCGAGCTGATGGCGCAGGGCAATATCCTGCCCTATCTCGACATTCCCTTTCAGCACGCCGCGCCTTCCGTGCTGAAGGCGATGAAGCGCCCGGCCAATGAGGAAAAGACGCTGGAGCGCATCAAGGCGTGGCGGCGCATCTGCCCCGATCTCGCCTTGCGCTCCACCTTCATCGTCGGTTTTCCGGGCGAGACGGAGGAGGATTTCGACTATCTGCTCGATTGGTTGGAGGAGGCCGAGATCGACCGCGCCGGCGCCTTCCGCTACGAGCCCGTGGGCGGCGCGCCGGCCAATGATCTGCCGCTCGCCGGCGTCGCGCCCGAGGTCAAGGACAGGCGCTGGAAGCGCTTCATGGAGCGCCAGCAGAAGGTGAGCGCACGGCTGCTCGAGCGCAAGATCGGCAAGCGGCTGCAAGTTCTGGTGGACGAGCCCGGCGGCGGCGCGACCGGCCTCGCGCGCGGACGCAGCAAGGCGGACGCTCCGCAGATCGACGGAACCGTGCATATCTCCTCGCGCCGCCCGCTGCGCGCCGGCGACATCGTAACGGTGAAGATCGACCGCGCCGACGCCTATGATCTCTACGGCGCGGCGGTGTGATATCATTGGGCGAAGCCCTCGCTGCGCGCACCCTTCTCCCGTTCCGGGAGACGGTGGCCCGGCGAAGCCGGGTCGGATGAGGGCCCCGGCCGCGAACCGTTACGGACCCTCATCCGACCTCGCTTCGCGAGGCCACCTTCTCCCACAAAGTGGAAGAAGGAGTCGCGCACGATGACGGTAGAAAAATAACGATAGAGGAGCGCCGCCAATGACCGAAGAGCCCCCGAAAGACCGCATTCCGCGCTTGCTGGCCAGCCGTCAGCTGATGTTCTTCACGGCGGTCATCCTCGCTTTATGGGTGTTCGTCACCTTCTTCTTCCGCAACCCGTATCAGCAGGCCGTCGAGTTCGGCTATTACGACAGCCACCCTTACGACGAAGGGACCATCTGGACCTATGTGCTGTTCGTCATTCCGATGATCGGCCTAGGGGCGGCCCTGCTGTGGTGGCAGCGCCGCAGCGCCGGCAAATAATCGCGCGCTGCGCAGCGCCGTCGAGGATTGCGCGACGCGCGGCGCGTGCAGATAGACGAAAGCCGGAGGCCGCGCATCGGCGAGCAGCGTCGCCGCGCTCTCCGGCAGGCGCGCGCGCGCGAAGCGCTGCGCCGCTTTGGCGGAGACAGCGCGAAATGTCGCGCCCGGCCGATCGACGATGGCGATCGGCGTGGTGCGCGCGATCTCCTGCCAATCGCGCCAGCGGTGAAATTGCAGCAGATTATCCGCGCCCATGATCCAGACGAAGCGCACGCCCGGACAACGCCGATGCAGGAAGCGGAGCGTATCCGCCGTGTAGCGCGCGCCGATCGCGGCCTCGACGCCCGTGACCGCGATGCGCGGATCGCGGACGATTTTTTTCGCGGCGTCGATGCGCCGCGCCAGCGAAGGCAGGCCGGCGGTCTCCTTCAGCGGATTGCCGGGCGTCACCAGCCACCAGAGGCGATCGAGCGCCAGCCTCCGCAAGGCGACTCGCGAGACATGGGCATGGCCTTCATGCGGCGGATCGAAAGAGCCGCCGAACAGGCCGATGCGCATCCCCGGCGCGTGAGGCGGCAGGCGAATCATCGCGCGAGCTTCGTGCGTTCGCGCCCCTTCTCCCGTTTACGGGAGAAGGTGGCCCGACGTAGTCGGGTCGGATGAGGGCTGCCGCGGTTTTCACAATTCGAGCCGTGTCGCTCCCGAGGACCGGGGCAATCGCGCGGACCCTCATCCGACCCGGCTTCGCCGGGCCACCTTCTCCCACAAGTGGGAGAAGGAATCGCGCACGAAGATCGCGCGCTCATCCCCGCACCTGCCCGGCGCCGTGGACGCGATATTTGAAGGAGGTGAGCTGCTCGACGCCCACTGGCCCGCGCGCATGCATGCGGCCCGTCGCTATGCCGATCTCGGCGCCGAAGCCGAACTCGCCGCCATCGGCGAATTGCGTCGAGGCGTTGTGCAGCACGATCGCCGAATCCACCTCCGCCATGAAGCGCAGCGCCGCATCCTCATTCTGCGTGATGATGCAATCGGTGTGATGCGAGCCGTAGGTCTCTATATGCGCGATCGCCGCCTCCAGCCCGTCGACGACGCGGGCGGCGATGATGGCGTCGAGATATTCGGCGCGCCAATCCTCCTCGCTCGCCGGCAGCACGCGCGCGTCGACGGCCTGCGCAGCATCGTCGCCGCGCACCTCGCAGCCGGCGTCGAGCAGCATCTTCACCAAAGGCGAAAGATGCGTCGACGCGCAGGCGCGATCGACCAGCAGCGTCTCGGCGGCGCCGCAAATGCCGGTGCGGCGCAGCTTGGCGTTGAGCAATATGCGCTTCGCCATGTCGAGATCGGCTTGGCGATGGACGAAAACATGAACAATGCCCTCGAGATGGGCGAAGACCGGCACGCGCGCCTCATGCTGCACCCGCGCGACGAGGCTCTTGCCGCCGCGCGGCACGATGACGTCGACATTGCCGTCGAGCCCGGCCAGCATGGCGCCGACAGCGGCGCGATCGGCGACCGGGACCAGCGAGATCGCCGCCTCCGGCAGACCCGCCGCGACGAGGCCGGCGACGAGACAGCCGTGAATCGCGCGCGAGGAGCGCAGGCTCTCCGAGCCGCCGCGCAGAATGGCGGCGTTGCCGGCCTTGAGGCAGAGGCCGCCGGCGTCGGCGGTGACATTGGGCCGGCTCTCATAAATGACGCCGATGACGCCGAGCGGCGTCGCCACGCGCTCGATGAGCAGGCCATTGGGTCGCTCGAAGGAGGCCAGCAGCCGGCCGACCGGATCCGCCAGCTCGGCGATCTCCTCGAGGCCGAGCGCCATCGCCTCGACGCGAGACGCATCGAGCGTCAGGCGATCGAGAAAAGCGGCGACGGTTCCGCGGCTCCGCGCCTCCGCCACATCCAGCGCATTGGCGGCGAGCAGAGCCGGCGCTCGCCGGCGCAATTCCGCGGCGGCGGCGCGCAGAGCCGCATTTTTGGTCTCGGTCGAAGCCAGCGCGACCGCCCGCGCGGCCCGCCGGGTGCCGCGGCCGAGCGCGGCCATCAGATCGTTGAGCTCCCGCTCGCCCGTCACGATTGCTTCCGCTCGCGCCATTTTCGTCGCCTTTTTCGCCGTTCGCGATCCGTCGCCAGAAATCGCCCCTACCATGAATCGCCCCGCCCCCGAAAGCCGGCGAACCCGCGCCGGCGAACGCCAGCCAGCTTGCCTTCGGGCGAGGCCTTTTGTAATACGCTTGCGCTCGCAGCCACGGCTCGCGGCGCTTCGGTCTCGACATTGCGTCCGCGCGAGGGCGCGTTCGGTCTCCCGAGCCGATCCATCGGCGGACGAACGCCCGATGGCGCGTGACGCCGGCGATGCGGCGTCCCGGTGGACGCCGGGGCGGAGCGCTCCGCCCGAAATGAGGATCTCGCATGACGAAACGCGCGCTGTTGACGGGCATCACCGGACAGGACGGGGCCTATCTCGCACAGCTTCTGCTCGGCAAGGGTTATGAGGTCTTCGGCGTGATCCGGCGCTCCTCGCATCGGGGCGTCGAGGACCACCGGCTCCGCTGGCTCGGCGTCGCGCAGGACGTGCGGCTGCTCGACGGCGATCTCGGCGATCTCTCCAGCCTGCTGCGCATCGTGCAGGAGGTGAAGCCGGACGAGATCTACAATCTCGCCGCGCAATCCTTCGTCGCCTCCT
>NZ_DATBQF010000012.1:0-53208 GCF_036560965.1 Methylosinus sp.
GACCATCGCCTCGACGTCGATCGTCGCGCGCGGCGACTCCGGCGGGGAGACCCGCGCCGCCGGGCGTCCCTCGATGTTCCCGACGCGCGCCGATCTCGACGCCGGCGTCGTGATCCTACTCGCGGGACGTTCCGCCGAGGAAGTCGTCCTCGGCGCGGCGTCCACCGGCGCCGTGGTCGATCTGGCAGTCGCGACGCGCGCGCTGGCCGACGGACACGGCTCCCACGGGCTGGGCGACACGCTGCGGCACCGGCCCGACCCGGCGGCGTCCCTGTCCTTCGACCACGCGTTGCGCGCCGCCGTGGACGCGGATCTCGCCCGGCTGCACGCCCGCGCGCTCGACCTGATCCGCCACCGCCGCGCCGACGTCGAGCGCATCGCCGACGCACTGCTCGACCGTCGCTTCCTGACCGGGGACGACATCGCCGCTCTGCTGGAGCGGACGGTCCGCAACGGCGGCGCGAAAAGCAGGGCGAAGAACGCCAAGGGGGGCTCGAGGATTCGCGCAAGGAATGCATGAGCCCGGGATGCCGACTTCCTCCACGACGTCGTCGCGCGCCTGTTGACGGTCCGCGGCCGAGTCTAACGCGCCGCCGCGAGCCCAGCACGCTGTTGCGGTCGCGGTCCTCGATGAGGCGGAGAGGCGCGCCGGTATGGCACGCGTTTCCGATGTGATCCTGCGATTCCCGCGGGGCGCGCGACGGGAGAAGGACAATCATTCCCCTCTGGTTTATGATGCAAAGCCTACTTGGCGCGACCCCAAGCGAAGGAGACGAATGGCTATCCCGCGCAGCCGCTCAACGCGACAGATGACGGCATTGCCGGTCGTCTTGAACGAAAAAGCCGCCACCCAACTCATTTTTCTCCGGCCGATGAGCGTGGTCGCAACGCTCGACGCGAGTCGCATGCGGGCGGTGCGGCACCGTCGAAATCCGCGCCGGGCTCCGGCGATCGAGGCCACAGGCGGATCGCTTTAAACTGCGTATGCGGCGCTCATCATCGGCCCTGGACGCGCGAACCGCTGTCATGGTGGAGGCGTCGAAAACGGCACGACATCGCGCTCAAAGGATTCATCACCGTTGCATCGGCGTTGCACAGAGCACCGCCCGCGTCCCCTCAGCCAAGGCGTTTGGGATAGTTGGCGTTGAACCGCCGAGACGCCCACGAAGGGGGCGGAAGCGCCAGGGATGGAAGACTCTGGTCAAGACGGACGAAGGCCGGCTTGGTGCGCAGCACGACAGCCCGGCGCGCGGGGTTCATCCCCGCGCGGGCACCCATGTTATTCGCTCTCCTGATGGCGAACCCAGACCATCCGGCTATCCGAGATCGTCGAATCATATCGCTCGATGAATTTCAGAATCTTATCGCGGTCGGTGCTGTAGGTTTCAGCCCATTTCCCGATCGCGCTACCCACGGCTTTGATCAATTCATGGAGATTAAACGGCTTTAGCCCACCGGGTGCGATTGACGACATGGATCGCGGGCCACCCACATACGGCATGATCGGAGAGACGCTGCCAGCCATGATCTTTCTTGAAGAGAGATTTGTCATGTGGAGGATAGAATTACGAAATTCCCATAGCTCATTTGCTGAAATACCGAGGGAATGAAGCTTGACGTATGCATCGACCCACTGAGTGAAATTTCCTGAAACGTCGCCGTATTCGACAAATGCAATCGTATCAATGCACGACATAAGTAGCTTGGAGCAAGAGACGTAGAGTCTCTCGTTGAATAGTACGCGTATGGCTTTGAAATAATCATCATGGATCAGATCGGTGAAGCGAAGCCCATCTTCGTTGGTGTAGTGTACGAGGTAATCAGGAACCGATCCCCATCCTTCTTGCGCTGTCACCTCCTCACCTCGGAAAGGTTCAGGCCCAATTTGCCTGTCTACAATGGGTTTTCCATCGACGATACACGTAGTGCAGAAGACGGGCATAGCTGACGCTCGGAACAGATCGAATGCCTCCTCGAAATATCCGAGTTGATTTCCATGTCGCTGTGCAGCGAGCCATTCTGGCGGGTTGAAACGGCGGGTGAAGCTGAAGCGATGTGCAATCGGGTGGTCCTGGGCGATGTGCGAAAGCAGGTAGTCGGTTTTCTCTTGATCGCTCCCGCCAACAGTATGGTGACGAACGCCGTACTCCTTCACAACGCCACAATCGAAGTAGACGAAGATGTTGAAAATCCGTTCGATCGACATGAGCATCCCGCAAACCAGTCATCGCCCCTGTTGGCAATTATCAGGTGATTAGTGCTTGAGCCTACACCTCAAAGTGAAAACAAAAATAACATGAAAGCGGCGCATCACGCGCCGCCCTCGCCGAAACGCCACAACGGAATGCCCATCTTGCGCGCCTTGTCGACAGTCGCATAAAATCAAGTATTCGCCGCTCCGATCGGCGTCGGGATCCCAAGCCGATTAACACCTTGTTTTCTTGTGTCTTGTGGCCAGCTTGTGTTTCAGGCCGCCGCCCGGCGTTGGATATCGGCCAAGATCGCCACAACTTCCACGGTCTCACGCTGGCCGAAAATCCCCTCGACGCCCATTGGATCGATATCGGTGAATGGGCTCTCATAGAGCAACCTTGGATCCATGGAACCCCGCTCGGTCAGATGGTCAATGATCATATTCACAAATTCTATTTGGTTTGCGGTGGCGGCCTTGTTGAGAAGAAACGATGCAAACGCCGCCTTCGCAGCTTCGCGGTCCATGCCGACAAGCGATCTCACGAATAGCCCAACCCCGCCTTCGGCGCGGATGCGATCAATTTGCTCCGGCGCTGCGCCAGCGGCCACGAATATCCGCTCCAATTCCGCCAAGTCGGTAGCTGTCAACGGCTCATTCTGCCGCAATTTCAAAATAGCGATGTGATTCGAGTTTTCCGCAAGAAAGTGTCGCGCCTTTGCGCGGAAGCGGTCCATATCGGTTCCGACGCTCACTCCGGGAATTGTGATTTGGGCGCTCAGCCCAATCTCGTCTTCGAAGTCCGTATATATGATCGGCCGCTGCTTCAGTTCGATCAGCTTAACCAAGCTGCGAAGGCGTTTGCGCGCAGTTTCGAGCATCGGCGCAGTGATATCTTGCCAATATTCGTCCGTCTGCATTTCGACGATAAGGGCCATCTCCCTTGCCACCATCGGAACATTGGCCATCTCTTCGAGCAAACTCACAATTTGGGCGAGCTTCGTGCGAAGGCCGTTGAAGGTGGGATCAGAACAAAGCACGGCGAGCTGTGTTCGCAAAATCAGCAAGTCGAACTGCTTGGCGGCCACGTCGTCGTCTGCGCGCGCAGAAGGCAATCCCGCCACTTCCTGAATTAGCTCTGACCGCTCTTCAACGCCTATGATTGCCCAAGCGGATTCGGCCGCGTATTTTTCCACATATCGCCGCTTCGGCCGAACAATGAAGTTGTCGACGTTCATCAATTCAACTTCTTCTCTCAAAATTTGCGCAACGGCAGACCTAAGCTCGCGATGCGAGGCCGGAATCTCGACAGAGCCTTCCCCGGCGCAAGTGGCGCCGTCAAGTTCGGCGATGAGCTCAACGCGCGAAGCAAATAGGCGCTGCGCAAGCGATGCGTTTGACCCAACTTCGGCAAGATTCGGGTTCTGATTGAAGAATTCAAAATTCTGGCAAAAATCGAAAACAAAGAAGAACTCCTTGTCGCGCCCGGGACCGAAAAGGTCAGGCCGCAACCGCGTTCCGCGACCGATCATTTGCCAAAATTTTGTTTTGGACCGAACGATCTTGAAGAACACGAGATTGACCACCTCGGGGATGTCGATGCCCGTGTCCAACATATCGACCGAAACGGCGATGTGAGGCGCTTTGTCGGGCTGGCTAAAATCATCAATGAGCGATTGCGCATATTCAGTTTTGAAGTCGACAACGCGCGCGAATGAGCCCTTGAGGTGAGGGTAATTCGAATCGAACCGATTGACGATGAACTCTGCGTGTTCATGATTCTTGGCAAACACGATGGTCTTGCCGAGACGATCGCCATCGGCGACCTTGAGGCCGTTGATCATCAGATGTTCAAGAACCTTATCGACCGTGTCGGCGTTGAACAGCCACTTGTTGATTGCCCCCGGTTCGACCTCGGTGGGCACGGTGCCGTCTTCGTCCCATTCGAGGGAGTCCCACATCTCTTTTTCATCGTCGCTCAGGTCATCGTATTTGATACCTTCACGCTGGAACTTCAGCGGCACCGATACGGCCCGAGGCGGGACAAGAAACCCGTCCTTGACTGCTTCATCAAGGCCATAAGCGTCGGTCGGCACGCCACGCTGCAAGTCGAACAAGCGGTATGTGTCGCGATCAACCTCGTCTTTGGGCGTCGCGGTGAGCCCAATGACAAGGCTGTCGAAATAGTCGAAGACCGCGCCATACTTTCGGTAGACAGATCGATGTGCCTCATCGATCACGATGAGATCGAAATGACCGGAGCCAAACCGCCGCTTTCCGTTTTTGGCTTCGTCGATCAGCCGCATCATTGTCGGATATGTCGAAACATAGGCGCGCCCGGTGGCGTCCTTTTCGGTGACAAGATTTACCGGCGACGCCGCTGGCAGGAACTTCTTGAAGGCGCTTACCGCTTGATTGACCAGCGCAACGCGATCCGCAAGGAATAACACCCGGCGCGCCCAATTCGCGCGCATGAGAAGATCACAAAGCGCGATAACCGTGCGCGTCTTGCCCGCGCCCGTCGCCATGACAAGAAGCGCTCGGCGTAAGTGATCTTTCTCGAAGGCTTCCGCGACGCGACGGATAGCCCGCGTCTGGTAATATCGGTTGACGATATCAGCGTTCATTTCCACTGAATTGAGCTGCTTCAGGATTGACCGCCGGCGGATCGCCAACTCCAACTCATCCTTGGTCAGAAAACCTTGAACCTCGCGCGGCGGATATCGTTGGTCATCCCAAAGCCAGTGCTCATATCCGTTGCTGTAGAAAATGATCGGCCGTTGCCCGAACTCAGCTTCGAGGCAATCGGCATATAGCTTGGCCTGTTGCTGGCCCACGCGCGGATCGCGCTTCGTTCGCTTGGCTTCGACAAGCGCGAGCGGCTTTCCGTCGTCTCCCCAAAGCACATAATCAACAAAGCCGTGGCCGGAATTATTGGGCAGGCCTTTAACGGGATATTCCGTGTCTCGTCCCGGTTGCGTGAAGCTCCATCCAACTTCCGCCAAGAGAAGGTCAATGAAAGCGTCGCGGGTCGCCTCTTCATTGTAGTCGTGGGTATCCGCTGTCTTAGCGTTTACCGCTTTGACCTTGGCGACCTCAGCACGAAGCGCGGCAATCTCGGTTTCGAGCTTACCACGCTCGGTTTCCGACGCGAGGCGCTTTTTCTCAGCTTCATCGCGCGCGGCAATCGCGTCGGCAAATCGCTTGGCGACTTCCTGTAGTTGCTTGAGGTTCGAAACCGGTATGGACGACGTGCGCGGCAAGGCGTCCGCCGAGAAGGCGATTCCCGCCTCAGGCGTGGCCGCTCGGCCATAAGAACGGACGAACCAGTAGGAGAGGTGGAAAAGCTCGCGAAGGGCTGTTACGGCCTGCGAGAACGCTACCGGCTTGGCGTCATGGACGGCGCTGTTGCCCAGGTCCTTGACGATCCGCGCCTTGGCGACAAGAGCGGCGCCCACAAGCTTCTGAAATGTTGGCTCATGAATGCGCGCTGAAAGCGTGGTCTCATAAGGGTCGCGAAGAGTCGCGTCATGGCGATAGAGCCATTTGACGATGACCTCCAACGCGAAGCGGGAATAGAAGCATGCCGCGCGCGGATCGGCGTGAGCAAGGCTCTCCGCCTTGGCGGCGTGTTCATGAACTTCGGAGAAGTCGGCGGCGAGGAAAGAGAATTGCGATGTCATCCGACGCCCGCCTTTTTATCGATAAAGCTGTTCATGCATTGGGCCAGAGCGATCCGACGATCCGCGAGAAACTTGCGATAGTTCTCAACGGTCAGCGATTTGTAGTCGCTGGGCACAAGCTGCGCTGAAAGGGCGTCGATTCCCTGCTTCAACGCAATTCCGTCGAGATAGTCGGCGGGCGGCGTGCGCCCGAGCCGTCGGTTGGTTTGCCCCGTGATGAACGCCATGTTGGCGATTTCATTGATTTCGGCGGTGTCAAAGCCGTTCTCACGCAACAGCGCCTTCGGGTAGATGTGATGCCATTGGATGAAATGGAGCCGACCTTGGTGCGTTAGCGAAAGGCCAAGACCGCTGAACCAATCTTTCGCGCCTGCATCCTTGAGCGCGAGATAGGCGAGAGAGAAAAGCGGACTGCCAGCGCCGCGAGCTTGCAGGTCGCCCGGTTCAATTTCCAGCCGGCCGAATTGGCGCTTTAAAATCTCGATCAATTCATCGGCGTGGCCGCCGCTGAAGATCACCTTCAGGTCTTCGTTGAGCAGCGTTTCCGTGGAGCCGCGCGAGTAGCGCCCGCGGGCATTGGCGACAAGAAGCCACCTCAAAATCGCGTTCTGTTCGTCCTTCGCAATCTTGTTGTCGCGCACGTGACTGAGTGCCGCGAGCGTATGCAAAAACATCGGCGAAGACAGCAAGGATTCGTCTTCAATTCCAGCATTTGCGCGCAGGAAATTGATTGCGAAATTCAAACCTTCCTTGGCTTCTTTCCAGCCCTGCTTCAATGTCTCGATAGGCGTAGAACTCACGGGACGGAAGAGACATTGCCGAGTTGCGAAAACGACGATCGCGCGGACAAGCTGTCCTAAATCAACGGTGAACCCGCTCTTCTTTTCGCATTCCTCTTGGAATGCTTCCAACTCATTCAACAAATTCGGCCATCGCGAGGTCATTTGCGCCAAAGCAAGATCGGACGATCGCAGCTTCGCGCCCAAAGAATTGACGCGCACAAAAATCTCGGTGACCTCTTCATAGTTCATGCTGCGCTCAAGGACATGAACCACATATTGGTATTTGGCGATGTCACGTAGCTTCGCCAAACGGTTGTTGTATTTCTGGACGCGGGGGTCTTTGAACGAGGTAATTCCCGCCCGCTCAAGAAACTCGGATGGATCGGATGATCTGAAAACCGCGCTCACCGAAACCCAATTGGGCAAAGCCGCGAGCGCCTTGCTGGCAACGACGAATGTTCGCTTGTTGAAGCGTTCGGCCAGCGCCGGCGCATTGTCCTGTTCCGCCTCTGGATCATCGGCTTCGTCCGCCAATTCATCATCCGGCGTGATCGGGCTTTCTTCGTCGCTGTCGACTTCTACGCCGTCAACAGGCGGGCCGTCGGGATGATCGAGATTGAATAGGATATCGATCGGTCGCTTGCGCCCCCGGACGCTGACAGGTTCGCCGTTCAACACAGAGGTCAGCGACGTGAGGCGCTGTTGTCCGTCGAGAAGGAGTTTGCGCCCGGCGAAGGCTGTTGGGCATTGCTCGATTGCTGCATCGCGTGTTTGGATCGGTTCATCCGTTTCCCACATCAGAATGGAGCCGGACGGATATCCGCGATAGAGGGAGTCAAATAGATCGCGAACGCGCGTTGCGCGCCAGACGTAATGACGCTGAATTTCCGGGAGCCGCAATTCGCCGCGCTTATACATATCGACCAACGAACTGATTGAGTAATCGGATTTTTGCATAATCAGCCTCGGTAGATGATGTTGGAATCGACCTGATGCGAGAGGTAAGGCGTGAATCCTGCCAGCAATATCGATATCGCCACCATGTCCCGCATGTCGATATCGCGCCGCGCGTTCGCGGGCGTCCCGGAGTGTCTGATTCCGGGATAGTCGGACGCGAATTTGTATAGGTTCTTCATCGCGTCTCGAACATTATCGTGCGGCCACACTGCGTTTGGCGCGACGCCGAGTTCATCGCATATCCGCCCGAGCGTTGTCCCGGTGACGGCAGGGTAAAACCGCGCAATGGCCTCAACCAAGTTCACCTGCTTTTGAATGCAGGTCTTGATCCGGGTCGACGATGAATCGGCGCGAAGGTCGCGAACTGCTTCTTCGAAATCGCCCATCAATTGATGGAGATGAGCATCGGCTCGCGTGACCGCCTTGAGTTCCGTCACCATGCGCGCGAAAACGCCCGACAGCGTCGGGTGGAGCGTAAAGGGGCGGCGCAAGTCATAGCGAAGGCTGAATTTCGTCAGAAAGGCGTCTACCAGCACGAAATAGCGATTGGCGAGCGGATCGCCGCCAAGGTCGACGACGACGGCGTGCGCCCTTTCAAGGAATTCGGTCAGTGCTTGCTCGTTGACGAATCGGTCAGCGGTGACTTGCCTGAACTTCGTCTTCGCGCGCGCAGGGACAGCGACAATATCGGCCAGCACCTCGGGGGTCACCGGGGCGCTGCACGCGATGACAAGTTCACGATAAAGCTCCGAAAATAAGTCTTCCGGCGCGTCAGGATGCTTGGCGAGCTTCGCCCAAATATCGCGCCATGTTTCGGCCCAAACAGGAAGAAACTCGCCTCGCATCGGTCAAAGCTCCCCGCGAAACGCGCGATGTTGGAGAGATGCAATAAGTGCTTCGAAATGATCACGCTGTCGTAGGGCCTTGTTTCTCACGGTCGCAAGCGCTTCAAGCTTTGATCGGAACCGAAGTTGCCGTTCGATCGGAGGCACAGGCAGCGTCAGGGCCTTTATAATGCCCATGTTCAAGCCCGGCATGATGGCACCTTTGGTCTGAAGACCGAGTTGCTTCAGAATTTGGGGATGCAACAAGAATGCAGCGTGCATGAACTCAGGGAGGATTTTCGACGTATCGAGTGTGATGCAACACAGATGTTTCGTATTTATAGCGACAGGGATGTCCTGGGGCACAATTGCGGCCCTTCCACATGTGCCCATGATTGTGATGATGACATCGCCAGGCTTAACGGTGTAGCGCTTGAGCTGAGCGTATTTTTCAGGCGTGATGAATCGGCGTTCGCCCCAACGAAATGTGTTCGCTACAGCGTTATCGATACCCAGCACAGCAATTCCGTCGCTTACGAACTCAGAATGAAGTAATTGGCTGCCAAATGGACCAGTGCGAATGTCGGTCGACAACTCACCGATCGACATAACCGCCCAATCATTGCCAGCGCTGGAAAACATTTCGTCGAACAGCGCACCAGTCAAATGTTCTAGGAGACTTAGCACCTCGCCCCGCTTTTGGCGCAAGGCATCGGCCTGATCGAGGATCGTCGCGATCCGCCGTTGTTCATCGAGCGGCGGCAGTGGGATTTCAAACTCGACGAGATGCTTCGGGCTAATTCGGGGCAGGTTAGCGCCTGATGACATCGAGGTTGCACGTGCGACTACGTCGTCAGTGCGAAGAAAGTGGAACAGATAGTCCCGAGTCAGGCGCTTTGATGGCTGTATCGGGATAATATCAGTGCTGCATATGCCCGAAAAGTTTGGGCGAGCCGTTTTCCGCAAATACGGACGCAGCTTACCGAACAGCACGTGCTTTTCGGAGAACGCAAATTTCGTACTGGCAAGATCGCCGGGCTCGACCTTTGAAATTTCCGAAAATGACCCATCACCGAAAATGTGTTCAAGGCCCACATAATTGGTGGAAGCAGGAATCGTCACCGGGTTTATGGCGTCGCGCACAAGCTCTGCGACAGCACCAAGGCGAACGGTCGGATAACTCATCCCACCATCTCCTCAAGCTTGGCCAAGCCGTCAGAAATTTCTCCTTCCAGTAATTTCAGTTTGGCGATGATCTCAGCCGGGCTCTCGTGAATTACCTCGGCATGAATTGCGTGCTTGTATCGGTTGATCGAGAGGTCATAGGCGCCGTCCTTCGCGATATCCGCCTTGGGCACGCAAAAGCTCTGCGCCGTGCGCGGGCGTTCGCGTTCGGCGCCGTTGCGCTCTTCCCATCGCATCAGCACGTCGGGGAGATTGTTTTTGTCGTGCTCTTCGTCCGAAAGCGTCGTTGCCGGCGTCGGACCCTGCTTCTCTTCTGGCAAAAGCGCCTGACGCTTGTCGTCCAGCGAAAAACCGTCCGCCTTCATGTCGTAAAACCAGACGTGATCTGTGCCGCCCACGCCGGTCTTGGTGAAGACGAGAATGGCGGTGGAGACGCCCGCATAGGGGCGGAAAACGCCCGACGGCAGGGAAATCACCGCATCGAGCTTGTTGTCGTCCACCAGCAATTTGCGGATAGCCTTATGCGCGGTGGAAGAGCCGAACAGAACGCCGTCCGGCACGATGACGGCCGCGCGCCCGCCGGTGCGCAACAGTCTCAGGAACAGCGCGAGGAAAAGCAGCTCGGTCTTTTTGGTCTTGACCGTCTGTTGCAGGTCCTTCGCCGTCGCCTCGTAATCGAGCGACCCGGCGAACGGCGGATTGGCGAGAATGAGGCTGTAGCGCTCTTTCTCGTCAGCGATATCCTCGGACAATGAATCGCGCGCCTCGATCACGGGATTCTCAATGCCGTGAAGGATCATGTTCATCGATCCGATGCGCAGCATCGTGGGATCGAAATCGAAGCCGTGAAATGCTTCGTCGTGGAAGTGCTTCCGCAATTTTGGATCGCGAAAAATTTCCGGGTGTTTGTCGCGCAAAAACTCTCCCGCGCCGACAAGAAAGCCGCATGTGCCGGCCGCGGGATCGCAGATGATATCCTTGGGCGTCGGCTCAGTCAGCTCCACCATGAGTTTGATGATGTGGCGCGGCGTGCGGAACTGGCCGTTCTGGCCGGCGCTCGCGATCATGCCAAGCATGTATTCGTAGACATCGCCCTTGGTGTCTCGATCGTCCATCTTCACTTTGTCGAGCTTGTCGACGACCTTCGCGAGCAAGGCGGCGGAAGGAATGGCGTTGCGCGCTTCCTTCATATGTCTGGCCAACGAGCCCTCCGCCGCGACCTTCTCGCGAAGGAAGGGGAAGACGTGTTCGTCAACGATCTTGAACATCTCCTTGGGCTCGAACATCTTGAAGCGGGACCAACGAAGATCGTCATAGGGCCTGCCGCCCAATTTGCGCATCTCTTCGTCGCCGCGTCCGTCGCGGCCTTCGGGAAAAATGCGCCGCTCCATCGGGATTTGCAGCGTCGCGGCTTTCGCCTCTTCGCGCGTATGCAATTCGTCGAGACGCTTGATGAAAAGCAGATAGGTGATTTGCTCCATCACGCTCAAAGGATTCGACAGCCCGCCCGACCAAAAGTCGTTCCAGATGCTGTCGATTTGGCTCTTGATCTCGCCCACGATCATGATGTCCCTGCGCTTCCCCGGTTTCTCACGCCTTGCCCGCGTCGCGGGCTTCGATGAACTCTTTCAGGTTCGCGATGCGCACCGGCTTTTCCGCCGGACGATCCTTCTTTTCGTCGATATCGAGCCGCAAGCGCTTTTCGAAGTAGTAGAGAAGCGCACAGCGCACCGGAATGACCGCGCGCCCGTCCTTCATCTCGTAATCCAACGCGATCGTTTCTCGGTGGCTTTCCGGGAGCGCGGGATTGGGTTCAAGAATGACGTCAAAAAACGTATTCCATCGCCGGTCATCCGACGCGCTGGCGCCCGGCGCGCCTTCGGAACGAAGGCCCTGACAGCGCGAGAGGATAAAATCCTTGAACTTGCTGTCGATGTGGCAGAACGCCCGCACATGCCAGCGCAGTCCGTCATGCGCGAAGGCGTGCGGCGTGATGCGTCGCCAGAGTGCCCCCGGTCGATTCTGGTTCATGGACTGGTAGTTGATTTCGACCGAATTCCCCGCTCGGATCGCGCCGACAAATTGCTTCAGAAAGGCGGGGTCAATACGCCTCGCGGGAACAGGCATGACGCCCACACTCAGCGGCTTGGTGATCCAGGTATCGCGCGTATCAATCTCGCTATCTGCCAACGCCTCAAGCTCGCTCAGATACCGGTCAGCGTCCGGCGACATAAATCGGGGCGCGAATTCCGGCGTTGGGACATAGCGCTTCTCGCTTGAATCATATTTGAGGTTCAGCGGCGCAAGCTTTTGATAAAGCGTGAAATCATTCGACGCTTGAGGCACGGACACGCCAAAGCGTTCGGCTATGTCGGCACGTCGGACGCCGCCCTCCCAGAAAGCAAGAAACTCGATAAATTCAAGCCTCCGCTCTGTGCCCCACCGAATCTTTCCGCCCTCGTTATCCACAGGCGTCCTCTCCCCCATGAGGATAGTTTCTTGACGGGTATAAAAACACGACCCATAATGAAACTATACACGTTCCAAGGCCCCATGGTCAACGCGGCCGTGGGTGAACTTACAGGGAACGCATGGGCAAATTGAGAGGCTATTCGCTATGAAAGATCGATGGAACAACCCGCCGCTTGGGCCTTCCGCCCCGATCGGGGAAATTCTCCTTGCGGGAACGGCGATTCGAATCGAACTGCCGCCGAGCCAACATCAATTGGCCGTTGAGCGATATGAGGCCGTGCGAAAGCATATCGAGCGACCGGACAGCCCGCTCTACGATCGCGTGAGGATGTTCTACCCGCAAGGCTCGATGGCGATCCGCGCGACGATTAAGTCACGCAAGCGGGCGGACGGCTTTGACATCGACATTATCGCTGAACTTATCCTGCCCCATACGACGAAGCCGGGCGACGTTCTCGATTTGCTGTTCGACGCAATCAACGGTCCGCGCGGCTCCCAATATCATGGAATGGTGGAGCGACAGACGCGCTGCGTTACGGTCTACTATGCAGACGGCATGCATCTCGACGTGACGCCGACGCTGTTGGTTGACGAGGCGGACCCGCGTCTTAGCCTCCTTTCTCACGCAAAACCTGAGGAGCCCGAGTCGTCTCATCGCCAACTCGTCATGAATAGCTTCGCGTTCTGCGAGATGTTCAATCAAAATACGCCGATCGATATCGATTTTGCGGCGGCTTACGCAGCTCGCGCCTTGAATTTTGACATGGCGGGCATTCGTGCGGACGCAGAGGTGAAACCGGTTCCTGCGCATTCCACGAAAGAAGGCGGAAAATCCGCCGCTGTAGTTGCATTGCAACTACTCAAGCGAAATCGCAACATCCGTTACGAAAAGCGAAGCGGGCAGCGCATGCCGCCGTCGGTGATGCTGGCTAAATTTGCGTGTGAGAGTTCGATGCCGGGGAACAGCATATCTGGTGCTCTGGACGCGCTCGCAGCTTCGATTCTCTCGGCGCTTGAAGAAGCGGAACGGCGAGGTGCGCTCGTTGAAATAAAGAACCCGAAATGCGACCGTGAAAAATTCACCGACCGTTGGCCGGAAAATCGTCAGGCGCAACAAATTTACATCGACGACCTCAAGCGGTTTCGACAGCAGTTAGCCGTCCTGATGTCTGCGGAGCTGATGCTTGACCAGAAACGCGATCTGTTGGTGCAAATGTTTGGCGAAGGGCCTGCCCAATCGACGGTAGACGAGTTCGCGGAAAAGATTGGGCTCGCTGTGAAGAGCGGAGCGCGAAACATCGGACAAGTAGGGCGCGTCGTCCCGGTCGCGAGCGTATGTGCTCCGACGATCGCGCGCAGCACACCCGCTTCGTCGCGCCCGCATACTTTCTACGGTTCGCGCTGGAAGCAGTCATGAAATCGGTACGTCAGCAAATTCTGGCGATGCAGCGACGTTGGCCGCAGTTTGAACTGGCCGAAGCGACGCCAGAATTTGCACTTTGGTTTGGATCGTTGATCGGCTTGGAGACAACGCATCGACTTTCGATTGCGTTCAACCTTCCCGGCGCTGATACGGATGACCCTGCGTCAACACATTATCCGATTGTTCGCGTCCTATCGCCGCGACTGATTCTGACGCCCAATGCGACGGACGAGGCCCCTTTGCCCCATGTTTACTTCGACCCAAAAAACATAACGCTTTCTCCCTTGTGTCTCTTTGATCCCGAAAGTGACGAGTGGTCTCACAATGACTTGTTGGCCGAAACGACAGTGCCGTGGGCGGCGGATTGGCTGGCCTGCTACGAGGGTTGGTTAGCGACAGGGCGATGGTATGGCGGCGGAAGACATGGTCGCCGATTCTTGAGGGACAAAACCGATGAACTTTAGTCCGCCTCGGCGCTCCGACGGCACCATTCAAAATATGCGCGTGCCCCTTCCGTGGCCTGAAGATAGGCCGTTCCGCATATTGTCGATCGATGGCGGCGGAATCTGCGGAATATTGCCCGCGTCAATACTTGCTGAACTTGAAAGCCGATTTTTAGGCGGCTCTTCGATCGTCAATCATTTCGACATGATCGCGGGAACCTCTACCGGCGGGATAATCGCGCTCGGCTTGGCGAAGGGGTTGACCGCTGCTCAGATTCGCGATGTTTATGTTGAACGGGGCGGTTCAATATTCCCGCCGACAAATCTCGTTGGTCGCGCGTGGCGGCGTGTGCGCCGTCTCCAACGTTATGTTTACGAACGGCAACCCCTCCAAAATGAGCTGTTGAGAATTTTCGGCGACACCGCTTTGGATGAGGCGAGAGTACGACTTTGTATCCCCGCGTTCGAAGGGACATATGGCGAGCCATGGATTTATAAGACACCTCACCATCCCGACTATAAACGGGACCGATTCGCCGCGATGGTAACGGTAGGACTCGCGACCGCCGCCGCTCCGACATTTTTTTCCGCCCTCCCGAACAACGGCTACACAATGGTCGACGGCGGACTGTGGGCCAACAATCCGATAATGAACGCGGTTGTCGACGCAATGGCTTGCTTTGAAATCAACAGGAGGCAAATTCAAGTTCTCAGTTTGGGATGCGGAGAAACAAGTTTCAAAGTTGACGCTGCGAAGTCATTTGGTGGCCTTTGGCAGTGGCGCAAAGGAATTTCGGCCGCTATGCGCGCGCAATCGCTGAATGCTCTTGGCCAAGCATTTCTATTGGTCGGGAAAGACCAAGTTATTCGCCTCGATGCGCCGGAGAGCGCAATGCCGATTGAGCTTGATGATTACCGTCGTGCCCGGGCAGAGCTTCCGGCAATGGCCCGCTCGCTCGTGGAAGCGAGTGGGCATCGGATAGCAGCGAGCTTTTTTGCTGATCGCGTCATCACCCCAGTTGTCTGGCCATTCAACTATAGCCCAGCAATGAGGTAGCGAGTCGCCGCTGCGGTTTAAACCGTTGCGTTACGTGCCCGGAGTACGTTAGTTTTCAGCTCCATGAGATTGGGATAGACGCAATCTATTGGCTCGGCTTGAAAAACTCCATTCGGGGTAGCGGTTCCCTCCTCCGCTACCAATAAAATCACGCTATTTCTGGGTCATGATCTGGCCGAAATCATACGGAGAGCGCGGCTTCTTGCGGATGATATAGAGCGCCTCCTCGAAGAGGGACGCCCGTCGGACAATGATCTCGGCGCTGCTCCGATCCCTCCATCATTGGGTGGTCATCGCGCGAGCGAGACCCGCGCTCGCGGGCCTGACGACCGGCCATCCCGCGCTCGGTGATCGCAGCATCATCACCTCCGACCTGTTCGCGCTGGACGCCGACTCCGGCTAGGCGCGTACGACGAGCCGCTTCTATCGCCTCGGCCGTCCCGGCGGCGCGGCGCGTGGGAGGGACCAATGAGCAAGCTCTCGCATCTCCGAGACGACCTCTTCGACCGCCTCGACGATGACGACGACGTGCGCCGAGCGGCGTCGCCGACGCGCTGGCCTGGGCCTGCCTCGGGACGGCCCTGCCGGCGGATCTGCGCCGGCTCATCCGTCGCGGCGCCACGGTGGCCGTCGTCGTCCAGGCGCCCGGCGCCGACCGGTGCGATCCGATCGCACGGTCCCTTCGCAAAGATCCGCACCAGTTCGTCTGCCTGCCGCGGGACGGCTCCTACTGTCGCGACCACGATCCCGCGCACGGCAACGACGGCGTCGCCGCCGCGTGCCTATGAACGGTGCGCGAGCGGCTCGGCGCCCACGTCTACCGCGCCGCCGAGTTCGCCAGTCCGTGCGATCGAGAGCGCCGCCCTCGACGAGGCCGATCGTCGAGCCCGACAAAACAATGAAATAGACAGCATGGTCGAATGCGTCCCACGGGTGTCGCAAGCAACCTAGTCACCTAGACTCTGTGCCGTATTGTTGGCGTCTCCACATTGCAACCAGGAGTGATCGCTTTCTCGTTCCAAGCATACAGGAGGCGTGAAACCCGATATGCACTATGTTTCTCGAACCAATTCCTCATTCGACGTTTCATCGCCCACGACACCCATGAGAACGCCGGCCTGCATCGTCAGCGCTCCTCCTTCGGAACGAGAAACTGGGCCACGGAGAGCGGGCTCATCATGAAGACCGGCTTGAGCGCCTGCACCGCCGGCCCGGCCTTCTCCATGAGCTTGCGGATGCGACGGATTCTTCAAGATTCTGAGCGGCGAGTGGCGACACGCTAACGGCTTGGCTCGCTCCGTCCTCCGTAGTCCGGATCAGCCATTGGCGGATACGCTCGCGCAGCTCGATGCGCTCGACAGGGGGCAAGCCGCCAAGCGGCTGATCGAGAGCGACGACGACTTCGGACGGAAAGTTTTCGCCTCGGACTGGAGGAGCGACCGTTCCGCTTCGGCTCCATTGTCGGCGCTCATCGAATGGATGCGGTCATTGAAGGGATTGGGCGATGAGCCGCGTCGCGGCGCGGCGAATAATCCCGACCGCGAGATGATCGCATCCTGCATGGAGCGGACTGCGAAGCGTCTCGTCGAGGCGGCGGCGGTCGTCAAAGCGCTCTGGAACTGACAGCTGGTAAACTGGCAAAACCGGTAACTCGCTATGAGTTTTTCTCGCGGGCTGGCTTGGCTGATCGCGTTTTGCCGAATATCGTCACCAGCCAGAGCGCAGCGGCCTGCCCGGTCATTGCGAGGGCGGTCGGAGCTCGATCGAGCTCCGAATAGAATTTATTTCATCCTGAATGAGGGACGTGTATTTCGATGGATGCCATTGTTCATCCCGAAGACCAAAATGTCTAAGTATTTCAAAGTAATCTCCCGATCGTTGAAAAGCTCGATCGCGCGCGCATGGAACTGCTTGACCTCTCGGCGCGAAATCGGCTGCTCAACATGCCGCATTCCGCCAAGGCGGGACGATCGCTCGAAATCCTGGATGAGAAGAGCGCCGAAGTCTTTCGCCTTCTGATACGAGAAGGCAAGGTCTTCACCTTCGTCGCCGGAAAGGCGGCGCGCACGAGCGATGGCGAGCCGGAGGCGAAAAGCGACGAAATATCGGACCTCGCCCAGCCCGAAGACGATGTAGCGGATGAGCGCGGCGTGTTCACCCGTGTTCGATTTCGACCTATTGGTGATGGACGAGGCGAGCCAGATCCAACCTGTCGACGCGCTCGGCGCCATCGCGCGCGCGAAGCAAGTCGTCGTGGTCGGCGATCCGAAACAATTGCCCCCGACAGCCTTTTTCTCGAAAATGACCGGCGCTGTCGACGATGACGATGAGGATGACGGCGCTCGACGGACGGATCACTCTCTAACCGTGGCCAAATCGATCGCAGATGCTGGCTGGCAGCGACGCCCGACTTCGCGCTCCCGAAAATTGAACCTCACGTCGGGGCGACGGCGAGCGTGAGCGGCCCGGCCGAGGATTCGGCAAAAAATCTCGAGGCCGCGGGTCGATCAGGACGAGTCTGTCCTCATTTCCTCCGATGAAAACGACACGGCGCGCGACAGTGGACGTCGCGCTTTCGTCGACAACGCGGGGAGGCTTCGATTTGGTCGCGGCGCCGTCGCGTTCCGCCTGCGGCAAGGCGACGATGTGACATCTATCAGGCTCCCGTCGATTTTCCATCCAACTCTCGGACATAGCTGATCACAGCAATTGGATTCGAAAATCTATGCCCGGCCGATCGAGCGCTGCGAATGTCTGCGAATTCCACAGAAAGGCGCCATTCGCCTGGTCGAGGTCGAATGACCGTTCTTGGCGCCAGTTCCCCGTTCAGGATGACGAACGGGGAACTATGACCCATCGCGGCGTGTCTTTCCCGAATAGACGACGTCTGCTGACGCCGAAAGCAGACAATTCAGACGACCGCAGTTCGAAACTCGTCCACCAGGCAACGCGGGACCCGGATGAGTTCGACGTCCACGCTATAAGCCTAGGCCTCTCTTTCTGCCTGTCGCGCGCTATTCGACCGTCCCCCACTCCGCGAGGAAATCGAGCAGCGCCCGGACGCGTGAGGGCAATGGTCCGCCCTGGCCGATATGGATGGCATGGAAGGCTTCGCGGTCGCCAGGGTCGAGGTGACCGAGCACGGGCACGAGACGGCCGGCGGCGATGTCGTCGCGCACCGTGAAGGCGGCGAGACGGGCAAGTCCGCTGCCGCCGAGGGCCAGACGCCGCAAGGCTTCGCCGTCGCTCGCCTGCACACGCCCGACGGTCGGAACCACGACCGTTTCATCGCCCTTCTTCAACGGCCAACCGTCGACGGTGCGGACGTAGCCGAAGCCGAGGCGACTATGGCCGTCGAGATCCTCGATCGTCTTCGGCTCACCGAAGCGTGCGAGATAGGATGGCGCGGCGACGATCACCATCGCGGTGTCGCCGAGCTTGCGTGCGACGAGGCTCGAACTCTTCAACGGACCCGCGCGCACCGCCACATCCGTGCGCTCCGCCAGGAGATCGACGATCTGATCGGTTTGCACGAGATCGAGCGTGACGCCGGGGCAGCGCTCCAGGAACTGCGGCAGGATCGGCGCGAGGATATGGGTGGCGTAGGACGCGCTGGTGTTGAGACGGATGCGGCCGACCGGCTGCTCGCCGGCGCCGGCATTGCGCTCGGCGTCCTCGATATCCGCCAGAATGCGGGTCGCCCTTTCATAGAAGGCGCAGCCCTCCGGCGTGAGCTGGAAGGCGCGCGTGGAACGGTTGACGAGGCGCGTGCCGAGCCGCGTCTCCAATCGGGCGACGAGCTTGCTCACGGCCGAGGGGGTCATGCGGCAGATGCGGGCGGCGGCGGAAAAGCCACCGTGCTCGACCACGCGGGTGAAGACTTCCATCTCGCTGGAGCGATTGATCTCAGGTCGCGCCATTGTCTTTCAATTCACAAATGATGTTCCTATCAGCATGCTATATCATCTAGAGCCGAACATCTATCTGTTGTCCCGACACACCATCGCGGGACAAAATCATGCCCTTGGCGCTTTATGCACTGACGGCCGGAGCCTTCGGCATCGGCGTCACCGAATTCGTCATCATGGGGCTTCTGCTGGAGGTCAGCGCCGATTTCGGCGTGTCGATCGCCGCGGCGGGCCTGCTCATCTCCGGCTATGCGCTCGGCGTCGTCATCGGCGCGCCGGTCCTGACGGTCGTCACGGCGCGCTGGCCGCGCAAGACCGTGCTCATCCTGCTGATGGCGATCTTCGTCGCCGGCAACACCGCCTGTGCGATCGCGCCGAGCTATGGCTTCCTCATGGCGGCGCGCGTGCTGACCGCCTTCGCGCACGGCGCCTTCTTCGGCGTCGGCTCGGTGGTCGCGACCGGTCTCGTGGCTGCGGATCGCAAGGCCTCCGCCATCGCGGTGATGTTCACCGGCCTGACTGTCGCCACGATCCTCGGCGTGCCGCTCGGCACGCTCGTCGGTCAGCATCTGGGCTGGCGCGCGACCTTCTGGGCGGTGGCCGTGGTCGGACTGATCGCGCTCGCCATCATCGCTGCCCTCGTACCCGAGGACGGCCGCCCCGTCGAGGGGAACGACTGGCGGGCGGATCTCGTCGCCATTCTGCGATTGCCCGTCCTTCTCGGCCTTGCGACGACGGTTCTCGGCTATGCGGGCGTCTTTGCCGTCTTCACCTATATCGCGCCGATGCTGACGCGGATCAGCGGCTTCCCGGAAGCCGCTGTGTCGCCGATCCTCCTGGTCTTCGGCGGCGGGCTGGTCGCCGGCAACCTCCTCGGCGGCAAATTGGCGGATCGTTGGCTGGTTCCGACCGTCTTCGCGACGCTCGCCGCGCTCGCCGTCGTGCTGGTCATGATGGCGCCCGGCCTGCGGTCGCCCATCGCCGCCGTCGTCCTCGTCGGTCTGCTCGGCGCGACCGCCTTCGCGACCGTCGCGCCGCTCCAGATGTGGGTGCTGTCGAAGACGGAAGGCGCCGGCCAGAGCCTCGCCTCCTCGTTCAATATCGCCGCCTTCAACCTCGGCAACGCCATCGGCGCCTGGGCCGGCGGCTTCGTCATCGATCACGGCGCCGGTCTCGCCGCCGTGCCGTTGTGGGCGGCGCTATTTCCGCTCGCGGCGATCCTCGTCGCGGGGGTCGCGGTCAGCGAGGAGCGCGCGGCCAAGCGCCTCACCTGCTGAAAGCCGCTTTTCCAAATCCAAGAAAGGACATGCCATATGGAAACTCGTTTTCTCGGCCGCTCGGGGCTCGAGGTCCCGGTCCTCGGCTTCGGCGCCGGCACGTTCGGCGGCAGCGGCCCGCTCTTCAGCAATTGGGGCACGAGCGATGCCATCGAGGCGCGCCGCCTCGTCGACATTTGCCTCGAGGCGGGCGTCAACCTGTTCGACACGGCCGACGTCTATTCCAATGGCGCTTCCGAGGAAGTGCTCGGCGCCGCGATCAAGGGCCGACGCGACGCCGTGCTGATCTCGTCCAAGATCGGCCTGCCGATGGGCGACGGGCCGAATGACGCCGGCACGTCGCGGCTTCGCCTGGTCCGCTCGGTCGAGCGCGCCTTGAAGCGGCTGGGCACGGACTATCTCGATCTCTTGCAGCTCCATGCCTTCGACGCCGCGACGCCGGTGGAGGAGGTGCTGGCGACGCTCGACGCGCTCGTTCGCTCCGGCAAGGTTCGCTATGTCGGCGTGTCGAATTTCGCGGGTTGGCAGATCATGAAGTCGCTGGCCGTCGCCGATGCCCACGGTTGGCCGCGCTATGTCGCCAATCAGGTCTATTATTCGCTCGTCGGCCGCGACTACGAATGGGACCTGATGCCGCTGGGAGCCGACCAGGGCGTCGGAGCCCTCGTCTGGAGCCCGCTCGGTTGGGGACGGCTGACCGGCAAGATCCGGCGTGGCGCGCCGCTGCCGGCTGAAAGCCGATTGCATGAAACGGCACAGTTCGGCCCACCGGTCGACGAGGAACGCCTCTATCGCGTCATCGACGTGCTCGACGAGCTGGCCAACGAGACCGGAAAGGCCGTGCCGCAGATCGCGCTCAATTGGCTGATCCAGCGTCCAACGGTTTCGTCGATCATTATCGGCGCGCGCAACGAAGCGCAGCTCCGGCAGAATTTGGGGGCCGTCGGCTGGACGCTGGCCCCCGACCAGATCGCGCGGCTCGACGCGGCGAGCGCCGTCATGCCGCCGTACCCCCATTTTCCCTATCGGATCCAGGAGGGCTTCGCCCGACGCAATCCGCCAATTACAGGATAGAGAAGGCATTGCCGAACGTAGCCATTCTTCGCCGCGTCATACGGCTTGCAGGGGTTCTCGACGAAGACGTCGAAGCCCTTGGCCGTTCCCGAGGGCGAAGGGGGAACTGTGACCCATCGCCGACTTGTCGCTCCGGGCGGCGGGCTGTCATTCCTGCGATAATGTCAGCGCGATCTTGAACGTCGCGCCGCCGCCGGGAGTGTCTTCGACCCAGATGCGGCCGCCATGAGCGTCCATAATTTCTTTGGCGATCGCGAGGCCCAGCCCCGTGCCGGACGTCGTTTCGCTTTTTCGCCAGAAGGATTCGAAAACCATCTCGCGAATGGCAGGCGCAACGCCTTCTCCATGATCGACGACCGCGATGACTCCCTGATCGTCGATGCGGACCAGAATCGTTCCGTTCTTCGGCTCCGCGCGAAGCGCATTGTCGATGAGATTTGTCACGACGCACTCGATCGCGCGCTGATTTCCACGGATGATCGCCGACGCCGCGCTGCTGTCGAAATCGATGAATCGTTTGCAATCCATGGCGAGCGGCAGAAAGTTGGAGACGATTTGTCGGACCGATTGCTCGAGATCGATGCGTTGATCGAGCGTGGTTTGGCCCTCGGTCAGCCGCGCGGCGACGAGCATCTGCTCGACGATCGATCGAAGCTGGCTCGCCTCGCCCAGCAATTCGCTCTTGAGCGTGGACGCCTTCGCATTCTCCAGCCGCGCACGCATGATCGCGAGCGGCGTGCGCAGCTCATGCGCCGCATTTGCAGTGAAACGCCGCTGTCTCTCCACCCCCGCGTCCAGACGCATCAGCGCCTCGTTCATGCCCTCGACCAAAGGCGCGATTTCAATGGGGACGCCGCTCGTCGGCAAACGCTGACGTAGCGAGTTCATGTCGATGCGCGCGACTTCGCCGGCGACCGCGCGTAAAGGCGTCAGGCCTCGCCGAACGACGAACCAGGCGAGCACGACTGTCGTCAGCATGCCGACGATCAGATAGGTGCTGACCCAGGCGAGATCATTCCAAATGGAAAAGAGCATATCCTCCGGACGAAATTTTTGCCCATAGAGCGCAACCTGCATCAACCCTATCGGCGTCTCGAAAAACATCAAATGACCGGAGCTGCCGGGCCAAGGGTCATCGCCCATGGTGAAATGCAGATGATTGGCCCTCACCTCGGCCAGGCTCGCCAATTTCGAGACGAGCTTCGTGGACGAGCCTGCCAGAGGCTGCATCCGCACCGGATCGAACACTGCGAAGAGCAGACCCGGCACGCGCTGCATTTCGGCCTGCAATTCACGCGTCGGCACGATCTTACCGAGACCATCGTCTCCGCGAACCAATGACGTATTCACGAGAGCGGTCACGCGAACCGACGCCATCTCGTCGAATGACGCATCGAATCCGCCGACATTGGCGAGCCCGAGGACGAATGTCACGATCCAAGCGAGCACGAATGCAGGAAGCTGCGCCGCCGCCAGCAGAAATGTGACGCGCCACGCGAGCGACGGCGCTTTTGTCACGCCTCCTCCTCGCTCACTTCCCGGATAATATAGCCGAGGGAGCGCGCCGAATGGATCTCCACGCCGGCTTTCGACTGGGTCAGACGAACGCGCAGCCGCGACACTTGCGAGGTCAGCGCATGGTCCTGCGTCTCGAGACTGTTCCCATAGAGCTGACCATTCAGCGCTTCTCGCGAAACGACACAATTGGCGCGCCGCAGCAATGTCTCCAAAAGGATCAGCTCGCTGCGCGAGAACACAGCCGGCCGACCGGAGATCGATACTGTGCGCTCGTCCAAATCGAGGGACAGCGCTCCGAGCTCGATCGGCGGCGTCGGCTGGCCTCGGCGGCTTCGAAGATGCGCGCGAATCCTGGCGATCATCTCGTCGAGGTTGAACGGCTTGGTCAGATAATCGTCTGCTCCGGCTTCCAGGCCGTCGATCTTATCGTCTATCGCGTCGAGCGCGGTCAGCATCAGAATGCGGATGGCCGGCTGTTTCTTTCGTAGCGACGCAATCAGAGAGATGCCGTCTCCGTCGGGTAGTCGCCTATCCAGCAAGGCGAGTGAATAGGCGTGATCCTCGAGCGCGATGACGGCATCCTCTTTCGTGCCGACTCGATCGACGCCATAGCCGGCTCGCTCGATCCTGGACATCACTTCACACGCCAAGGCCGCATGATCTTCGACCAAAAGAATACGCATGGGCGCCGCTCCCGGATTTGATCTACTCCGATTTCGAGCGCCAAGCGCCAAAAATCGGCGGCGCTTATCTCACAACGAAGAAGACGCGCGTGGCAAGCGCTCATTACGCTGCGCAATGTAGAGAGCCTCATACACTTTGGCTTTTGAACTGTGGCGCCATTGCCACAGTTTCCAGCTTTTTTATGTATTTTTCAGTCTGCGAGGTTCGCGAGACACTCGCCTCTTAATGCTCGAGCTTACGACCCGAGGCGCCGCCCCGGCGAAAGCCGGATGCGAAACGTGCGAAAGCCTTGGCCGAGTCGGTCTTTTTGGACACGGGCAGTCATGATGATCGAACGAGACGGCCAGCAAGCGGGAAGGCGCCGACGACCGGCGCTTTTAGCGCGCTCTGTCCTCTTCGGCATTCTGGCGCTCTCCTTCGTATTCCTCAGTCTTGCTGCGGTACCTTATTCGGTCACGTCTCTTGCGCGGAGCGACGAGGCTGGTCTCGCTGTCTCCTTTCGCGGCGCGCCTTGCATGGCCGACGGGCATAGGGGGGATGCGCCGCCAGCACGCAATGGGGATCATTCCCAGTGCTGCGTCATCTGCGCGGCGCGCGATTTCGACGGCGCGACGCTCGCTGGCGCGATTCACAGGAACGAGGCGTTCACGCCTCCGCCGCTGCTCGTCGCCCCGAGGGCTTGGCAGCATGAGACACGGGTCCGCCCGCTGACGGGCTGGGCCAGCTCCTGGTCGTCACAGGCGCCGCCATATTTCTCCTGACTGGCTGAATGAGGGCCCTAGGGCCAAATCCCCTCGTTACGGTTATTGCGGGCGTCGATCGCCGCGCAAGGAGAATATCTCATGCTTCGTTCCATCCTGCTGCGCGGCGCTTCCGCCGGCGCGCTCACCGCCTTGTCCTTCTCCCACTCGGCGCTGGCGCAGGAACCGCTGCCTGCGATCGAGATCGGCGCGGCGACGGGGCCGGCTCGCCCGACGACGCAATCGACGCGCGCCGACTCGGAGAAGACGAGCTACCATCCCGAAAGCGCGACAACCGCGCTCAAGACCAATGCGTCCATCATAGAGACGCCGGTTTCGGTGCAAATCGTGCCGCAGCAGGTGCTGCTGGATCAACAGGCGACGACTCTGGCGCGGGCGGTCGACAATGTGAGCGGCGTTCGCTCATATGATTCGACCTATGTCGGCGGTAATGATCAGTTTCAAATTCGAGGGTTCTCGACCTCGTTTGTGTATATCGACGGCCTGCGGTTGCAAGGCGGCCTTCCAGGAACTTCCTCTCTGGTCAATATTGATCGAGTCGAAATTTTGAAAGGTCCGGCTTCGATCCTGTATGGACGCGCGGATCCCGGCGGCATCGTGAACATCGTCACCAAGAAGCCTCAGTCAACGCCGCACTATATCGTTCAGCAGCAGTTCGGTTCGTGGGACTCTTATCGCACGACGGTCGATACGACCGGTCCTCTGACCAGGGACGAGACCTTGCTTTATCGAGTGACGGCAGAGGCCGACAACGCTCATTCGTTCCGCCAAAACGATGTCTCCAGATACTATTTCATCTCGCCCGTCGTTCAATGGAACATTGACGCGGCGACGCGATTGACGATAAATTTGCAATACAATCACCAGGTCATCCCTTTCGACGCCGGGACGATCGCCTACACGAAATACGATCCACTTTCGCGAATTTTTGGCGAGGGGCCGGTTTCTTTCCTGCCGCGCGGACGAACTTTCAACGATCCAAACTCGGGGAGCCGTGTCGATACGCTGAAGTATGGGTATGATTGGTCGCATAATTTTTCCGAAAACTGGACTCTGACTAATCGGCTCGAGGGCGTGCTCAATCATGGAACGACATTTCTGGTCGTTCCTTACGCGTTCGACGCCGTCAATCCGAGTCAATTGAATCGGATCGCGATTGGGAATAATGGCCCGCTCGACATGGTCAGCGCCAATCTCGACCTCACGGGAAAGGTCGACACGTTCGGCATCGGTCATTCGCTGCTGGTCGGGGCGGACTTTTTGTCGAACCGGTCGCTCGGCACTTTTTTCGGCGGTTCTAAAATTCAGCAGCCGAACCTCGATTATAATTTTCCGGTCTACACCTTCACCCCTACGAATGTTGCCTTCTACAACAATTGGAATCCCGGTAAACTCTTCGTGTTCCGCGAAAACTGGTTTGGATTCTACGTACAAGATCATATACGACTCCCGTATGACATCTTCCTTCTCGCAGGAGCGCGCTACGACAGGGGCCTCAATCATACGAACGCGTTCGACGGCAACGGCGAGACACTCGGCAATAATTCGCAACGCGTAACGCCGCGCGTCGGCTTGCTATGGAAGCCGATTGCGGAACTGAGCGTCTATGGCAGTTATATGGAGAACTACGGCGCCGGCGGCGGAACTTCCGGGCCTGTCGGTCAACAGCAGATTTTGCCTTCGGAGAGCGCCCGACAGTGGGAATTCGGCGTTAAAACAAACTTCTTCGACAAACGCTTCACTGCAACGCTCGCACTATACGATCTTACCAAACAGAATGTCGCGACATCAGATCCGGATCCTATGCGTGCGGCGGCTGGATATCGGGTTGCCACCGGAGAAGCGCGAAGCAAGGGAATCGAGTTGGACGTCGCGGGAGAGATATTACCGGGATGGAAAGTCATCGGCGGCTATTCCTATATCGATTCCTTGGTGACGAAGGACAATGGCGTCGTCAGCGACCCCTTCGGAAATATCGTCAGCGTCAGCGGCTTCAAGGGACTTTCGCTGCCGGATGTGTCTCGTCACATGGGCAATCTCTGGACAACGTACGAGTTTCAGAGTGGCGATTGGAAAGGCCTCAAATTCGGCGGCGGCGCGAACGCCCGTAGTAAGGCCTATGCCGATAGCATAAATAGTTTCCATGTACCCGGTTACGCGATCGTCAATGTGCTCGCGGCCTACAGCTGGGACGTCGATGGCAAAAAGCTGACGGCTCAGCTCAATGTCGATAATCTCGCTGATACTCGGTACTATCCGACGGGCTTTCGTGGACCGCTTCAGGTAAACGTCGGAACGCCTCGAACATTCAAGGGCTCCATCCGCGTGGAGTTCTGACGATGTCCCGCGCCTTCTGGGTGCGAGCGCATCGCTGGGCGGGCTTGGCGATGGCGGGATTTCTCGTCATTGTCGGGCTGACCGGCAGCGTGCTCGCGTTTCGCGAGGAACTGGACGTCTGGCTCAACCCGGAGCTGGCGACCGTCACGCCGCGTGACGCGCCTATGCTCGATCCGCTCGTCTTGCGCGAACGCGCCGCAGCGCTCTATCCAGACGCCCGGATCGACGCCGTTCCCCTTAGCATCGAGGCGGGCCGCTCATTCGAAATCAGGATCCACCGACGAGCGCCCGAAGGAGGCGCTCTCACGACCTTCGTTTCGCTCGATCCTTATACAGGAGAGAGACTCGGCGCCCGCGATTGGGGCGAGGTTTCGCTGGCGCGACAGGACGTCATCTTTTTTCTCTATCGTTTGCATTACACGCTGGCGCTACCGGCGAGCGCGGGCGGCCTCGGCGCCTATCTGCTCGGCGTCACAGCGCTCGTCTGGACGATAGACTGTTTCGTGTCCGCCTGTCTCACCTTGCCGCAGCGGCGGCGTGAAAAGCGCGTCGCCTCGGCCAAATCCTGGTGGAGCCGCTGGAGGCCGGCCTGGCTAATCAAATTCAACGCCGGCAAATATCGCATAAATTTCGACATTCATCGCGCTTTCGGACTTTGGACCTGGGTGATGCTGTTCGTGTTCGCTTGGTCGAGCGTCGGCTTCAACCTCGATGAAGTCTACGCGCCGACGATGCGCGCGCTGTTTGGCCTTTCACGGGCGAACGGGAACCTGGCCATGCGCGCGAATCCGCTCGACCAACCACGGCTCCACTGGCTCGAGGCGCGCGACTTGGGTCGCGCGCTCCTCGACGAGCAGGCGCGCCAGAATGGCTTCGCGATCGAGCGCTTGGAGTCTATCGCCTTCGACCGCGAGCACGGCGTTTACATAATCTCCGCGCATCGTTCGCTGGACATGGGGAAGCGCGCTGGAGCCTCGGTCACCTTCGACGCCGACACGGGTGTTCTGCGCGGGGCGGCGTGCGCTGGAAGCACTTCGGAACAAGCCGGTGATGTGATCGACCGTTGGCTCGCCTCGATGCATACGGCCGCGGTATTCGGTCTGCCGATGAAGATTTTCGTCTGCGCCATGGGTTTGGCAATCGCGACGCTCTCCGTCACCGGCGTCTACATATGGTGGCGGAAGCGCGAGGCGCGACGGCGTCCTACGCGCTCAGTTTCCAATTCTTGTAGAGTGTAACGCTCGGTCATGACGCCGAAGATTCCAAACGCTGCGGGGGCGTCGAATATACGGCTGTATCGGAAACACAGCTTCATGCCGATCAGTGCGCGGTCGGATCAAGCTGGCGACTCGATGAGAGTTACGTGAAAGTCAAACGTATTGGTCCGGCGGCGCTTCGGCGGATGAATACCTTATATCTGCTCGACACCAACATCGTCGGCCACGTCATCCGGGGCGATCGGCTGGCTTCGCTCCTGACGGAGGAGATCGCCATATCCGCCGTGACGGAAGGCGAACTGCTCTACGGCCTCGCCAAGCGAGACTACCCTCCTCATCTACAGCAAATGCGTACTGGGAAAGCGTGCCGGTCCGGGCGAAGGTTTTTAATGTGCGTTCCAGCATGCCCGATCGACCAAAGCCTGCTGCGGGCAATCTCCGCTGCTCGTCTCATTCACGTCGCAAGGCGTCGATGGGATCCATCGTCGCGGCGCGGCGCGCCGGCAGATAGCCGAAGACGATTCCCACTCCCACCGACGCCACCAGAGCCAGCGCCACACTTTGCGCCGAGATGACCAAAGGCCAGTCGGAGGCTCTCGAGACGACGTAGCCCCCGGCGACGCCCAACGCGAGTCCGATGCATCCTGCGGCTGCGCAGAGCATGATCGCCTCCGCTAGAAACTGCGCGAGAATATCGCGCTCGCGCGCGCCGATCGCGCGGCGCAAGCCGATCTCGCGCGTCCGCTCGCTGACCGACACGAGCATGATATTCATGATCCCCACGCCGCCGACGACGAGCGAGATCGCCGCCGTGGCCGCGAGCAGCCAGCTCAGAGTCGAATGCGTCGCATTCATCAGCTCGACATATTGGCTCGCGTCGAAGACACGAAATCTATCCTGCTCTCCGTCCTTTATATGCTTGCGCTCGCGCAGCGCGGCGAGAATTTCGTCTTTGACCGCGGTGCGATCCCTGCCGGAGAGGACCTTGAGATTCACATAGTCGATTTCGCGGGGACTCGCGCGCTGTGGTTTGGGCAGGCGTGAACGTGACATGGTGATGGGAACGTAGACGACATTGTCGTGGTCCTGGCCACCAACAAATCCGAACTTCTTGCGCACCCCGATGACCCGAACCGGCACGCCGCCCATTCGGAGGGTTCGATCGATCGGCGATTCGTCGCCGAAGAGCTTTTCCGCGACCGTCACGCCGAGCACGACAACCTTTGCGCTGGATCGAACCTCGTCTTCGTCAAAGAAGCGGCCTTCCGAGAATTCGAGATCGAAGACATCGGCGAAGGAAGACTCGACGCCATAGGACCCCGTCGTCCAGCTCTTGCTCCCGGCGACGAGGGTGACATGTGTCCAGATTTCTTTCGAGATGTATTTGATACCAGACACGTGATCGCCGATGGCCGCAGCGTCTTCGTCCGTCAAGAACGTCACGGGGCCACGCTCGCCTACGTCCTCCGCCTTGATCGCGTTTGTGACCAGGCTATTCGCCCCCATCGCCTCGAGCTGCTCGTGGATTTTCTTGTTTGCTCCGCCGTTCGCGGCGCCGAGCACGACGATGCTCGCGACTCCGGCGATCACGCCGATCGCCGTGAGGGCGCTGCGCAGCGCGTTGAGGCGCAGCGTGGCGATCGCTTCTTCGAAAAGCGCCGATGAGATCATTGCGCTACCCCGCTATCCACCGCGCAGCGCGGCCTCTGACGCAGATCCTCGACGAGCGCGCCGTCACGAAAGCGCAGCACCCGCTCTGCGTAAGCAGCGATGTCCGGCTCATGAGTGATCAGCACCACCGTGAGCCCGCGTGCGTGCAGTCCCCCGAGCAGATCCATGACCTCGTAGGACGTACGCGTGTCGAGCGCGCCTGTCGGTTCATCGGCGATCACGATAGGCGGGTCGTTGATCAGCGCACGCGCGATCGCGACACGCTGCTGCTGGCCGCCGGACAACTGCGTAGGCTTGTGGTCGAGGCGATGGCCGAGCCCCACTTGCTCGAGCCGCTCGCGCGCGATCTCGGCGCCGCCCGCGCGGCCGCGGGAAGAATAGAGGAGAGGAAGCATGACGTTCTCGAGCGCGGTCATCCGCGGCAACAGATTGAACTGTTGGAACACGAAGCCGATTTCCTCGCTGCGCAAACGCGCGAGCGCGTCGCTCGACATTCCGGAGATCTCCCGGCCATCGATCTCGAGCCGTCCCGATGTCGGCGTATCGAGGGCGCCGAGCAGATTGGCGAGCGTCGATTTCCCAGATCCCGACGCGCCCATCACGGCGACCAGCTCCCCTCGAGCAATATCGAAGGTGACGTCCCGCAGGGCGCGAACCTTTTCGGCGCCGAGGTCGTAGGTCTTGGTCAAGCCCCTGCAGGAGATGACGGGACGCGAGGCTGATTCGCTCGGCATTCAATGCTTCCCAGCGTCCGGCCGGCGCCTCGCGCGGACCACGACCATCTCTCCTGCGTGCACATCGCCTTCGGCGATCTCGGTCACGGCGTCCCCCTTCAGTCCCGCCCGGATCGTTCGCGGTTGGAGCGCGCCGTCCGGCCCAAGCGTCCAGATTCGCGATTGATCCTGCGCGCCCTTGCTCGCCTCGACTCCGGGCGGACGGAACCGCAGGGCGTCGTTCGGCGCGTGGAGCACGTTCTCGCGCTTCGCGCCGACGATACGGATGGTGGCGGTCATTTCCGGATAGAGCTCGAGCTGCGGATTTTCCGCTCTGACGATGACCGTGTAGGTGATGACCCCAGAGGTCTTCGTCGAAGCGAGGCGGACCTGATCGACCGTTCCAGTAAACGTCTTCTCCGGAAACGCCTCCACCGTGAAGCTCGCCGACGCCCCTGCGCGCACGATGCCGATGTCCGCCTCGTCGACCTGCGCCCAGATCTGAATCTGCGACAAGTCCTGCGCAATCTGGAACAGGATCGGCGTCTGATAGGTCGCGGCGACCGTCTGACCGGGCTGCATCTTGCGGTCGACGACGACGCCGTCGATCGGCGAGCGGATCATCGTGCGGTCGAGGTCGATCCGCGCCTGCCTGACCACGGCCTCCCGTCGCGCCACCAGGCCCTCGGCTGATTCGAGCTGCGCCTCGGCGAGGGCGAGATCGTCTTTTGTCGTGGCGATGTCGGTCTCGGCATGCTCGAGCTGCATCCGCGACGCCGAGCCCGACGGCGTGAGACGCTTGTAGCGGCCTGCGTCGCGCTCGAATTGCGCGAGCTGATGCCGCGTCTTCGCGATCGCCGCTCGCCGCAGGCCGATCTCGGCGCGCGCGATGGCGAGATCGGCGACGGCGGATGCATGAGCGGCCTCGAAAGGGCCGCGGTCGATCACCGCGAGCAGGTCGCCCTCCTTCACGCGATCGTTGAAGTCTGCTTTCATTTCCGCGATGGGTCCGGAGAGCTGCGACCCGACGTCGACGGTGACGAGCGCCTTCACAGGTCCGGTTGCGGAGATCGTTCGCTCGACCGTTCCGAGAGTCAAGGATCGCGTCTCATAGATCGTCGCATCGGATGCATCTCGAGGCGCGATCCAGAGCCACAGGCCGAGCCCGAGCGCGACGCAGAGGCCGAAGGCGAGCAGCAGCTTCCGTAGCCCCGGCGTGCTGCGAGAACGCGCCGGCCGCGACTTTAGCCCGGCGTTCGGTGTCGGCTTTGTCTCCATATCGAGCGAATTCCTATTTTCTCACCGCGTTTGGCGTCGGCGCCGATCCGCCTCTCGCGCCAGCGGATGCGAGCGGTCGAGCGCGAGCTCGGCGAGGGGCGCGAGGAAGGATCGATCGCCTCGACGACCTTCTACGACGAATCGACAGATGAGATCGCCGCCGTCGAACGGTCGGAGAACGCCGACGCTCGTCAACCGGGGCGAGCCGCGCGCGACAGCTCTGCGCGCGCGCAGAAAGGCGAGCAGCGACGGGCGGCCGTGGGCGACGAGCGGTAGAGCGCGCTGCAGCTGCAGAAGCAGGCTTTCTTCGAGGCTTTCCGCTCGATTCATATCCGGTTCTCCGGGCTCTACGAATTCATCGCGAGAGAACTCGGGTCTCGGCGTGACGGCCGCGACGTTCGCTTGCATCGCGCGCCGAACGCTTCTTCCACCAGATGCACACGCCGGTGAGGGAGAGCGCCGTTATAACGAAGCCCATCGCGCAAGCCAGAATTTTGTAGGGCAGGCCGAACACCACGGCGGTATGCAGCATGTCGAGCCAGCGGCTCACGACGTCTCCGGCGCGCTCGCCGGGCCGCCCCGGCCAGGACACGCGGCGCAGAGCGCCCGTCTCCGCGTCGAGATCGACGAATGTCCGCGTTCGTCGCTCCGTGTCCAGCGAGCTGCGCGCGAACATTTGATAGACGCCGCGCTTTCGATCGAAGACCAGCCATTGTAGCGCGTCGATCGAGAATCCGTTCGCACGCGCCGCTGCTTCGAGATGCGCGCGGCCCTTCTCGCGCGCGTCGCGCCAGCCGAGAGCGGGAGCATCGATGCGCGCTGCTTCCGCCTCCTCCTGCTGTGGCGACAGGCCGAGCAGCCCGGCGGTCACGGGCCTGTAGACCTCTTGCAGATTGAACATCACGCCGGACCAGGCGTAGACCAAGAGCATCGCCCATGCCCACAGGCCGAAAGCGCGATGGATATCGAAATTGATCCGATAGGCGTCGGCGCCGCGCTTGATGCGCCAGGCCGGCGACCATCGCGCCCACCAGGATTTCGCGGAAGGCGCGCGGCGCGGAAGCGGAAGGGTGAGATAGACGCCGATGAAACAATCGATCGTCCAGACGAGCGCGACGACGCCGAGGACATAGGGACCGAGCGCGCCCGTCGCTTCCGGAAGCGCGAGCGACCAATGCAGCCGATAGAGGAAGGAAACGATCCCTCGTCGCGAGAACGGCGCAATGTCGGGCGTGCGCTCGCCGACGACGGCGCCGGTGTACGGATCGAGGAAAAACTGCGTCGGCTCGGCGTCCTGCGTCGACGCTTGCCGTGAATGGCCGGGGATCGCGAATGTGCGGTCGGGGTCGATGCGCAGCTCGGCGCTGTCGAATCGCAAATCGGGGCGGGCGGCTTCGGCCCGCTCTCGCAGATCGAGCGGATCGAGCGTCGGCGCGTCGCGCGGCTCGATCGCCATGAGATCGGCGTTGAGCCAGACGTCGATGTCCTCGCGAAAAGCCAGCGCGGCGCCGGAGAGGCCGACGACGACGAGGAAGATCGTCATCGTCAATCCAGCCCAGCGATGCAGCCGTACACAAATATGCCGGATCACTCGATGCTCTCCTGCGCTGCGCGTGAGGCCGCCGCCATCATCATGAAAGACGCGCCGCATCGTTGCGAGCGAAGCGAAGCAAGCCTTCCGTCGCGTGGCGGCGTCTGGATTGCTTCGTCGCGGCGCTCCTCGCGATGACGGCGAACGGCGGCGGAACGCGGCTCAGAACTCCACCCGCAGCGAGCCGCGGAAGGTGCGCGGGGCGCCGTAGCGGCGGAAGCCGGCCGACAAGCCCGGATCGAAGGCCGATGAAAAAAAGCCCAGCATCGCCTCCGTGTAATAAGTGGTGTCGAGCAGGTTGGAGACGTTGAGCTGCGCCGTCACTTTCTTGTCCAGGAGCTCGAAGCTGTAGGCCGTCATCAAATCGACGGTGGCGTAGGCGGGGAGCGGCCGGATGAAAGGCGAGAGCTTCTGCGACGAGAGGTCCTCCACCGGGCGCGAGTCGTAGTAGTAGACGCCGCCGCCGATCTTCAGACCTCTCAACGCATCCTGCTGAAAGTCGTAGGTCGTCCAGAGGCTCGCCACATTTCTCGGCATGTGCGGGACGCGCTGGCCGACATCGCCATTATTGCTCTTCGTGACGCGAATATCTTGATTTGTATAAGTAGCGATCACATTCCACCCCGGCAGGATTTCGCCCTGAATGTCGAGCTCGACGCCTTTGGAGCGCGCCTCGCCGGTCACAATGCTGAACCCCTGATGGACCAGATCGGAAGTCGCAATATTCGTCTTGGTCAGATCGAAATAGGTCCCGGTGGCGCGGAGCCGTCCGTCGAAAAGCTCGAGCTTAGATCCGGCTTCCCATGCGCTCGCGCTCGTCGGCGGAGCGAGAGCGCCGGGATAGACCTTGGCGCTGTTGGCGCCGAAGTTTTCAGAATAATTGCCGTAGAAGCTCACCCAGCTTTCCGGCCTCCAGAGCAATCCGAAACGCGGCGTCACGGCCTCGGCCGTCACCGGAGCGGCCGTCGACTGCAAGTTCGAAAGAGACGTGTAGTCGAAAGCGTTCGCTTCATTGATGGACTGCCACCTCGCGCCAGCCGTGACGTGGAAGTTATGCGGCAAATCGATTTGATCCTGAAGATATACTCCAGCCGTGTCTTGAGTGGCCCTCCCGGCGGCACAGGGGACAGTCGGATATGCGAGCGGCGCGCCGGGATGACTCGGATTGTAAAAATCCACTACCGAAAGAGGACCGTCTGGACAGTTATTTTCAAAAATACTATGCCGTTTCAGATACACGTCTCCACCCATGAGAAGCGTGTGCTTCGTGTTGAATATGTCGAAATGACCGACAATATCATTGTTCACGGAATAATATGAGTACGACCACTTATACCCGATTACGCCATAGCGCGGCACGGATATGGTCGACCCGGCCAGCGATGGACGAAGCACGAACACTTGTTGGGCGTTCGTGTGCTCCCGGCGAAACGCGATCTGCTGCTTGAAGGACCAGTCCGGATCGAACTGGTGCGACCAGGTTACTGCAAAATAGGCGGTCTTCATGGCCTGAGGGGTCTTCTCCGAATAATTGCGGCTGCGCGGCTGCGACAGGAACTCCCCATTCAGAGTCGGGGCATAGGACACATAGAAGTCGGGTCGATTCTCATTGTATTCTGCTTCGAATTTCACCCAGGTTGTCGGACTGATGTTCCACTTCAGCACGGGCGCGAAAAAGAGGCTCTCGGAGCTGACGAGATCGATGGGCGAGCCGAGCGGCGCGCCATTGCTCTCGTAGGACATGTTGAACCGATACAAGAGGGAGTCGTCCGTGGTCAGGGGACCAGTGGCGTCGAGGCTGGTGCGATAGAGATCGAAGGATCCGATCTGCTGATTGATCGAATAATAGGGCGCGTTCAGCGGCTCCTTGGTGGTGACGTTGACGATGCCGCCGGGCTCGACGAGACCATAGAGGGTCGCCGCGGGCCCTTTCAGGATCTCGATGTTCGCGATATTGGCGAATTGCTGATTGATGAACAGAGTATTGCCGCCGCCGTCGCTGGCGCCCAGACGAACCCCGTCTCGATACAATGTCGTGGCGTTGAATCCGCGCAGGACGATATTGCCGAAGGAGGTGCCGAAGCCGAAGGCGCCATTGTTCGGCATGACGCCGCTGACGTTGCGTACAGCCTGATCCAGGCTGATGACCTGCTGGTCCTTCAACACCTGCTGCGTGATCGTCTGCACATTGAGCGGCGTGTTCATGACCGGCGTGTCGGTCTTGGTTCCGGTCGAGGCGTTCGGCAGCTGATAGCTCGTGTTGTAGGGGTCCTGCCCCGCGCCCGCGCCGCCATATCCGCCGCGACCCGGCTTCCGCTGCTGCTCCGCCCCCACATCGATCGTCGGCAGCGCCTCCGCGCCGGCGTCGTTGCGCACGCCCGTGTCGTTCTGCGCCAGCATGATCGCGATGGACTTCTTGCCCGGCGCCAGGCTGTACGAGAGGCCCGTGCCCGACAAGAGCTTGCCGAGCCCTTCATCGACCGTGGCCGGCCCTTCGAGCCCCGCCGTCCTCCGGTCTCTCGTCAGCGCGGAATCATAGATCAGAATCGTGCCGCTCTTCTCGGCGAAGCGGCGCAGCGCCTTGGCGACCGGCCCGGGCGAAATCTCATAGGTCCTCGTCTCGAGAGCCGCCCAGGCGGGCGAAGAATCCAGCGCCAGCGCGCCGATTCCCGGCCCCAGCACCAATAATCCAAAGGCCGCAGCAGCTCCGAGCGGCTCATGCCTGGTCGTCATTTTCGGTCGCCTCCCCATCGCATCATTTCGGGGCGTGTGAATGCCGCCCCTAATGAGTCTGACAGCCGGCGTCGCCCATTGTTGATGTCTGGGCGGAGAGTTTTTTTGCCGCCAGTCGCGCGTCGGCCTCGGCGCGGCCTGCGCCGCGCAGCGGCGGAGGAGGCTCTAACCCCACAAAATTATGAGGTAGTTTCCAACATAGGCGGCTCGTAAGCCCAGCGACGCTTCGATCGCGCGAATGGACTCCAGCGGCTCGGACGCCTGGAACAGGCCGCTGACCTTGCGGGCGCGGATCGACGGGGTCAGGACCAGCACGCGTCCATGGAAATGGCGCTCGATGGCGGCGAGGACGTCGCCGAGCGGCTTGTCGTGGAAGATGAGATAGCCGCGCCGCCACGCCGCTTCGTCCTCGACATCGACCGGCCGCGCGACCAGAGCGGACAGAGCCGGGCCGTAGGACAATTGCTGTCCTTCCGCGACGATCGCCGTCCCACCCGCAGCGGCGACGACGACTTCGTGCTCGGTCACCGAGACCTGAGCGCCGCCGTGGGTTATAGCAATGTCGAAGCTGGTGCCCAGCGCCGTCGTCGTCCCGCCCGCGGCTTCGACGACGAAAGGCCGGGCGGGATCGCTCGCGACATGAAACCAGGCTTCGCCCTTGAGCAGCGTCAGCTGTCGGCGGCCCCCGGAATAGCGCCTTGCGACTGCCGTATCGGCGTTGAGCTCGACGCGCGAGCCGTCCTCCAGCGTCACCGTCCTCATCTCGCCGACGCGGGTGGAAAAGTCCGCACCCCAGAGGATCGCGAGATCATCGGCGAAAAAGCCCAGGAGCAGCGTCGCCGCCAGCGCGGCCGCCGCCAGCCGTCGGCGCGTTCGTGGCGACGGCGCCGCGACAGCCGGGATCGAGACGCCCTTCAAGTCGCGCCAGAGAGCGAAGGCCCTTTCGAAGGCGGCGCGGTTGGCTTCGTCCGCCGCCAGCCATGCGTCGAACGCGTCCCGATCCGCGCGCGTCATCGCGCCGGTCCTGATCCGCGACAACCACTCGATCGCCGCCTCGCGTCGCTCCCGGTCGCCGGACGGCAAGGGGTCGCTATCCATTCCTGCCTTCCCTCGGAGAACGGGCTCGCCGACGCTCGACGTCACTCCAGCACGTCATGGCAGCGCTGGAGCGCCAGTTGCAAGTGCTTCTGGACCATGTTGCGCGAAATGCCCAGCCGCCGCGCGACCTCCTCGGCCGGCAGCTCCTCGATGCGCAGCAGGATAAAAACCTCCCGGCAGCGCGGCGGCAGCCCCTGGATCGCCACCTCGAGACGCCGCATTCGGCGACGCCCGTCGAGCTGATCGTCAGGGAGTGGACGGGCTTCCGGGACGTCCTCGGGGATGCCGTCAGCGTTGAGGTATTTCTGCTCCGTCTCGAGCCGAGAGCGATGATTCTTGGCGATATTGCTCGCCGTCGTGAAGAGAAAAGCCTCCGGGTTCGAGATCGCCTCGCTGGCGGCGTAACGGCGCACCCGGACATAGGTTTCCTGGAGCAGGTCCGGCGCGTCCTGAGCGCCCACCCTGCGTTTGAGAAATTTGAGCAGATCTGGCTGCCGGAGGAAGAAGGCCTGGGCGAGAACGCCGAATTTGCTGTCGGACATTGCGACGGACCTGACGGACGCGAAGGGAAGTCGAATGGCGCGCGACGCTCGACGGATTTCCCGAAATCCCGTCGGGTCGACGGGCCTTCCGCGCTGATCGACTTTCTCGAGCCGACGCCCGGAGGTCGCGCGATCTTCATCGGTGAAAATGCGATGATCGAGATATCTCGCCGTTCGAGCGGCGGCGGACAGCCTGATCGGCTCAGGCGGCCGGCGGCGCTCGCGACGACCAGGCGCTCAACCAGCCCGAGGTCCGGAGAGCGACGACCTCGCGATTGAAACCTTCGATCGAAGCAGCCGATGAAACAACCGGCGATCGGCTCGACTCGCGCGGCGAGACCCCGATGGCGATCGAACCGTCGCGCACATTCGAAGCGCAGCAGATACAGTCCGCCCGATTCTCGTGGCCGTGGATCGGCGCGCCGGGCCCTTCCGGGTCCGCGCCGCGGCACGACTTCGAGAGGTCGGAACGAGCGATGCTCCAGCCCATATCCAACGAATGGGCGGCCACCCAACCGATCGCATTCGCCGGCGCGATCGCTTTGAGGAGAAACAGAAAAGCGATCAGGCAGACCGCCGCACAGCGCGGGAATGTCGTGACGCCGATCCGGATCCTGTCCATGGCGACGATTGAGAGGGACGCAAGCATAGCTGTCAAGAGCGGCGAGGCGGGCATATGAAAAGAATGCCCGCCTGTCACATGCACGCCACAGGGTCGGCGCCCCGACCGGCCTGCTCACGCCGCTCGGTCAGGAAGCGCCGCACGACCGCCGCTATACGCGTCGTGCGGCTCTTTTTCTCCACCAGATGTAGACGCCTGTAACCGAGAGAGCGACGATCCCGAGCCCCAGGACGACGACGAGAATACGGTACGGCAAGCCGAACACATTCGCCATATGCAGCGCGAGGAGCCAGGTCGTGAGCGTATTGCCGACGTGTTGGCCGACCGGCAGATCGAGCCGACGCAGCTCGCCGCTATAGGCGTCGAAAAAGAGCGCGGTCGAGCCGTAGCGATCACCGATGTCGAGGCTCGAACGCACGCGATACTCATAGAGCCCTTTCCCGCGCAGCGCATAGAGCGCCAGCGGCCGATCGATCGAGAAGCCGTGCGCGCGCGCCTGCTCCTCCATGAGGCGCGCGCCGATGGATTGCGCGTCGCTCCAGCCGATCGGCGCGCGAGCTTCTCGAGCGGCCCCGTCGACCGGCTGCGCCCACACGGGTCGATCATAGTCGAGCAGAAGTCGCGTCACGCTCGTGTAGACGCTATTCATATTGAAGCAGACGCTCGACCAGGCGTAGACGAAGAGCAGCGCCCACAGCCACAGGCCGCCGGCGCGATGGATGTCGAAATTGATGCGGAAGAAGGACGAGCGCAGCTTCACCGACCATGCCTGTCGCCAGCGGGCGAAAAATCGGACTGCGGAGCCGCTCTTCGTGGCGGGCAGCGTCAGATAGAAGGCGATGAAGCAGTCGATCGTCCAGGCGAGCGCGACGAAGCCCAATATCCATTCGCCGAAGCTCCCGATCGCCAACGTCTCGTGGAGGCTGTAGACGAAGGGCATGACGCGCTCGAACGAGGTCGGCGCCTCGTTCCATCGCAGCCGCCCCAGCTCCGCGCCCGTGACGGGATCGAGGCAGAGATAGTCGAAGTCGAGCGGCGCCGAGTCGCCACGCGCCTCCATGCCGACGCGCGCCGTGCCGATGCGGCCGAGATAGACGGTCGTCGCGCGACCATTCGGCGCCAGCGCCTCGGCGCGCAATGCGAGCGTTCCCATGTCGAGCTCGACGCCCGCATGAGGACCCGGATAGAGCTGCGGCGTCAGCCAGTGATTCAGTTCCGGCAGGAAGGCGAGCAATGCGCCGGTGAGACCTTCGACGATGAGGAAGGTCGCCGCGGCGAGGCCGATCCAGCGATGGAGCAGGAGCCAAAATCCGCGCATCATGAGCTTTCCACGAAAGAGGCTTGCGCGGAGCGGTCGGGCCGCTCCGCGGGCTGCAATCAGAACTCGACCTTCACGGAGCCCTTGAAGGTTCGCGGCGCCCCGGGCAGGAATCCGCTCGTCGAGCCGGAAGAGATGTAATAGGTCCGATCGAGCAGATTGCCGACATTGAGCTGGAAGGTCACCTTCCTGCCGAGATAGTCGAAGCCGTAACGCGCCATCAGATCGACGACCGTATAGCCCGGAATGCTGAAGCTGTTGGCGCGGTCGACCTCGACGCGGCCGCGCGACACGAAGCCGGCGCCGAACGCCGCGCCACGCAAGGGCGCGAATTGCGGCTCGTAGACGGCCCACAGGCTCCCGGCGTCACGCGGAACGCCCCACCAACGATTGCCCTGCACGCCGCTGTTGTCGGAGACGATCTGCGAATCGATATGCGTGTAGCTGCCGATGAGCTTGATCTCGTCGGTCGCCTGACCCTGGACGTCGAGCTCGACGCCGCTGTTGCGCACGGCGCCGGTGGAGACCTTGAATCCCGCCGCATTGAGCGCCGGATCCGGACTGGGCGTGCGCACATTGGTCTTCAGAATGTCGAACCAGGAAGCGGTGGCGCTCAGCCGGCTGTCGAAGAGATCGAGCTTGACGCCGCCCTCCCATTGACGCGCCTCCTCGGGCGGCAAAGCCCGATTGTCGGTATTGACGCCACTGGAGACGCCGAAACCCTCGACATAATTTCCATAGAGCGAGAGCTGCGGAAGCGGCTGCCACAACAAGCCGACGCGCGGCTTCACCGCATCGGCGTCGACCACGGTGTATTTGGTCGAGAACACCGGAACGCGATTGGTCCGGTCGGTCGAGTTGTGAGCCGAGTCGTAGCGGAACCCGGCCAGCAGATGAAAATCATACGGTAGCGCGATCTGATCCTGTAGATAGACGCCATACCAGCTCTCGCGAACCACCTGCCGGAAGGACGAGTCGACGACGGAGGTATATGGGAGAAGGTCGCGGGGACTCACCGGATTGAACAGGTCGGACGGCGGAACATTCGACCAGTTGAATGTCAGCGTCGCATCGTTCTTCGTGTGATAGCCGTCCGCGCCGATCAGCAGCGTGTGCGACAGGCCAAAGGTCTCGAAATGTCCGTTCACATCGAGACTGGTGAAATAATTCTGCTCGGTGTTCGGCGTGATCGCGAGAGCGTCGCGGTCGACCCGGCAACCGGCGGGCGAGCAGGCGGCTGGATTTGGATTAAAGACATCCACCCATTTTTCGGGGACGTCGCGTATGTTCATATCGAAGCGATGCGTCAGCTTCCAATCGGCGTCGAAGGAATGCTCGAAGCGATATCCGAGACGCAGATCATAGCGCGTGAGCAGCGCGGCGTCACGCGAACCGAAATTGCGGGAGATCGGCACGGGCGCCACGAAATTGAACGATTTCGGGACGCTCTTGCTGTAGAGCCCGGGAATGCGGCCGTCGATCGGATCTCGACCGCTGTAATATTGCAGATAGAAGGTGGCGGAGGTGTCCTGCGTCGGCGACCACTTCAGCTTCGGCGCGATGAAAACGTGATTGCCGTGCAAGCCTTCGCGGAACGAGTCGGCGCTCTCATAGGAGGCGTCAAGGCGATAGAGCAGGTTCTTTTCCGCATCGAGCGGCCCGGTCATGCTCAGCGTCGTGCGATAGAGGTCGTAGGAGCCGAATAATTGTTGCAGCTCGTAATGCGGCTCCGCCTGCGGCTGCTTGGTGGTGACCTCGACGAGTCCGCCCGGCTGGATGCGGCCATAGAGAATCGAGGCCGGACCTTTGAGAATCTCAATCTGCTGCACATCGACGGTTTCGCGCGGCGGTAGCGCCGCGAAGGAATTCACCCGCACGCCATCGAGATAATAGGCGTAGTCGAGAAAGCCGCGAATGTTCCAGCCGCCCTGCAGGCCGACATAAGGAGAGGAGAACACGCCGCTGACATTTTTGATCGCATCGTCGATCACCACCGCCTGCTGATCGACGAGCACCTGATGCGGCACGATCTGCACGCTGGTCGGAACGAGCTTGATCGGCGTGTCGGTCTTGGTCGCCGTCGTGGTATTGGGCTTGTGATAGGCGGCGGGATCGGTCGCTCCGCCCGGCAGGCCCGCGGCCGGCCGCCGGCCGTTCGCGGACTCCGCGCCGACATCGATGGTCGGGAGCGATTCCTGGGCGAGCGCGGAAGCCGAGACGAGAGCGAGGGTCAACGCGCCGGCGGAAGCGCCGCGCGATAGCATCGAAGACGACATGGGGAATTCTCCTGGCGCGCATTCTGCGCGTTCGACGAAGGTCGGAAAGAACGGCGACTGTCAGGAGAAGGTCGGCGGCGCCTGTGGCGACCAGGATGTCGCAAAGCCGAGCGGACGCTGCGTGCGCGGCGCGCCTCGTCGCCGGATCGATGCACGCCGAACGAGCAAGGACGCCGTCGTCGCGAAGACGATGCGCGGCGCATCGGGCGCCGTCCCGCTCGAATCGCGTCCATTGCACAGCAGGCAGCACTGTGCATGGCGTCGATCGTGACCGGAGGAGCGATCGCCCTCGTCGCCATCGCAGGAAGACGCGGGCGCTACGATCGCGCGGCTCCACCCCTCTATCGCCGCCAGCGAACGGAGCGCCCCTGGCTTCAGTGAAACCTGAAGCAAGGCGAGCAGAGCGACGAGCAAGGCGAGGATCGCGCGCGCCGAGACCCTGGTTCCGCGGTCGCGTGGCAGGCTGCTCGATCGACTGAACATAGGGCTCCTCGGTCGGGCGCCCTAAAGAAGGCGAGCGCTGATTGCCGCTAGACCGTATATCTCTCCGTCTTACACCGATCTGCCGCCACGGACGGCCTCGAAAAAGCCGCCTGCTGTTGCGCTGGCGCCACAGTTCTTCCATCTCGCTTTGAAATGCGTATTCTCGAGGCGCGCCCGACTTTCGTCGTGGGGGTTATGGGAGGAAACGGGGATGCGGCTCCTCGTCGTCGAAGACGAACCGGATATGGCCCTGCTCATCGGACGACGTCTCGACCGGGCGGGCTTTTCTTGCGACAAGGCCACGAGCATCGGGGAGGCGCTCGAGGCGTTGCGCCAATTCCCCTACGATCTCGTTCTGCTCGACCGGCGCTTGCCCGACGGCGACAGCGCCGCTCATATCGGCGAGATCCGCGCGCTGCGTCCGCGCATCGGCGTGATGATGGTCTCGGCTCTCGACGCCAATCGCGACAAGGTCGCGGGGCTCGACGCCGGCGCCGACGACTATTTGACGAAACCATTCGACGGACCGGAATTTCTCGCGCGCGTGCGCGCCCGCCTGCGCCAGGGCGGCGGCGGCGCGCCGCTGCCGCCGATCGCCCTCGGTTCTCTGTCCTTCGACTTGATGGCCAGACAGGCGCTGGTCGGCGGACGGCCGTTTCACCTTCACAAGCGCGAGTTCGTGCTGCTGGAGGCCTTCATGCGGCGCGCAGATCGCGTCGCGTCGCGAACCGATCTGCTCGAGGACGTCTATGGTGTGAACCACGCCGTTTCGCCCGGCGCGCTGGACACTCTGGTGTCGCGGCTCCGAAAGCATCTCGCGGAAGCGAATGCGGGCGTCGAGATCAACCTCGTGCGCGGACGAGGCTATATTTTGACCGAGGCCGAGGCGTGAGAGCGCCGTCTCTGTCTCGGCGCCTCGTTCTCTATCTTCTCGCGGCGCAGATCGTCGGCGTCGTCCTGACGACGCTGGCGATCGAGCTCTTCGTCGAGGAAGGCGCGCTGCTCATGCTCGAGCGCGACAGAAACGAGCTCGCGGTTCCGAGGACGAACGACATCGTGGTCGAATCGTTGCGCCGTTCGATGAGCGGCGAATTGTCGATCGACCCTTCGCCAGCGCTGCGCGCCGAGATGATGCGCGCGCCGAATCTGCGCTTCGCAGTCTTCGACTGGGAAACGAAGTCGCCGGTCGCCGGCTCCTCTCCTGCGCTCGTCGCGGAGCTCGTGATCTTGCGCCGGATCCGCACCACGCACATGCATTTCTCGATCGACGGCGACGGATTCGAGGTCGGCAAAGGCCATCTCTCGCTGATGGAGACGCCATTTGGACGCGTCACCGTCGCGACCTACGGTCATTTGTTCGAGTGGTGGGATCTTCTGCGCACGCTGCAGATCGAGTTCCAAAGCTATCTTCGATATTTCGTTCTCGAGGTTCTCGCCGCCGTCGGCGTCGGATGGCTCGCCTTCAAACGCGGGCTCGAGCCGCTGAAGCGAGTGGCGCAACAAACCGAACGAATCGATTTGAACTCACTCCATCAGCGCTTGCCTCTCGAGGGCGTTCCGGCGGAAATCTCATCGCTCGTCGACTCCATGAACGGCGCGCTCTCGCGTCTCGACGAAGGCGCGGAACGTCAGCGACGCTTCCTGGCCAACGCCGCCCATGAGCTGCGCACGCCCGTCGCCATCCTTCTCGAGCGGCTCGACGCCCCGCAGCAGCAAGGCCTGATGACCGATCTGCGCCGCGACGCCTCACGCATCCGCAATATCGTCGAGCAGCTGCTGGCCGGCGCACGTCTCGAAAAGCGCGGCGCCGATCTCGAAGAGATGATCGACATCGTCGAGCTCGGCCGCTCGATGGTCGACCTCCATGTGCGGCTCGCGCTCAAAATGCGCCGGCATCTCGAATTTTCGGAAGAGGGCGCGAGCATCATCATGGTCCGCGCCGAGCGGCTCGCACTGGAGAGCGTGGTGGCCAATCTCATCGGCAATGCTCTGCGCGCAGAGCCAGTCGGCGGTTCCGTGATCGTGGGCGTCGGCCCCGGGCCCGAGATCTGCATCGTCGATCATGGACCAGGAATCCCTCCCGACGACCGCGCGCTTATTTTCGAGCCCTTCTGGCGCAAGGAAAGCGCCAGTCCCGGCGCTGGTCTGGGATTGGCGATCGCCAAGGAGCTGATGGACAAGCTGGGAGGACGCATCTGGGTCGAAGACACCCCCGGCGGGGGCGCAACCCTGCGCATATCGCTCCCGCTCGCGGGGGCCGCACCCGGCGAAATGGCCGATCCTCACGCTCGATGACCGTGCCACAGCGAGCGAATTGATAAGTCCTGTTGGAAAATCCGGATGCAGGCCGTAGTGGCTGGTCTGCTCGGGAAACACCAGCTCGACCATGCGGAGCTCGTCTTGGTCGGGCCGCGCCTCCTGCGGCCGGAGCGGCGGCAGAACGCCGCCGCTTCTTTCCAGCCCGCCGAGAGCGACCATGTGAAAGACGCTGCTCCCGCAACGTCTCCGCTCACCGGATCGCGGCGCTTCGGCGATGAGATCGACCTCGCCGTCGAGCGAGCGACGACCGACGCGGACGATGCGGCCCGTCAGCTCGACGAGATCGCCGAGACGGACGGGAGCCACGAAGTCGACCCGCTCGCAGGAGGCGGTGACGAAGTCGACCCGCCCGTGACGAGACGCCGTGATGAAGGCGACCTTGTCCATATGTGCGAGACCGACGCCGCCGAACAATGTCCCATGGTGGTTCGTGTCCTGCGGGAAGACGATGTCGACCAAGGTCGTGATCGGCGGCGCTGCTCGCTCGCTCATCATCCACCACCCTGCCGCGCGGCGGCGAGGTCACGCAGACGTTGCGCGGCGGCGACCATATTGACGAGCGCTGGCTCGACCTCCTCCCATTTGCGGGTCTTCAAGCCGCAATCGGGATTGACACTCGGCTGCGACATCCGTCACGCTTCGCGACTCGTCTATTCCAAAGGCCTCGATCTCTCCGACCCGGAGGCGGCGACGCCGATCGGCGTCGGCTGCAAGGTGTGCGAGCGCCCGAGCTGCCCGCAACGGGCCTTTCCCAACATCGGCCAGCGCCTCGCCATCGACGAGAATGAGCGGCGCTTCGCGCCTTATCCCGTCAAGTGATTCGCGGAACAAGGGACATCATGAACGACTTCACTCTCTTCGACAGCACTTGCGACCTCTACGATCGATTTCTCGACGAGGCGCGCACGCTCGCTCCATTGCTTCGGGATTTCGGCGGCAAGAGGCCCTTTCACGGAACGGTCGTGACCGCGAAGTGCTTCGAGGACAATTCCCGCATCAAGGAGCTGCTCGCGACTGACGGGCGCGGCAAAGTCCTCGTCGTCGACGTCGGCGGCAGCGCTCGCTGCGCGGTTCTCGGCGACATGATCGCCAAGGACGCCGTCCGAAATGGGTGGGAAGGCGTCGTTATTCACGGCTATGTTCGGGACTGCGCCGCATTGGCGGAGCTCGATATCGGGGTGAAGGCGCTCGGCATCACGCCTCGGAAATCCGTGCGGCGCGGCGAAGGAGTCGCGCATCTGCGCATCTCTTTCGCCGGCGTCTATCTCGACGAAGGCGACAGGATGGTGTGATCGCCTTGAGCTGTGAGCAGGCCGCGAGTCTCCGAGGCGAAGCGCCAGCGAATCTGATCAGCCCATGAAGTCTCACAGAGATACGCCGGATCGTATGTCGACGATATCGGCGCTCCAAGTCCGGACGCCTTCGAACGTCGCGTCATAGACCGCGCGGCCGGTCGCCTCTCCTATGTCGGTGTGAAGGCCTGCACAACGTTCGACGTCCTCGCCCCTCGGCGCGGCGACAATGATGCAATCGGTTCCCGTGCCGGTCACGGTAGCTTCGGGCGGCCGATTCTGCGCCTCCAATATGGCGACAGTCCGCGCCTGCGTCGCAATCGAAATCGCTTCGACGAAGGCGCCGTTCGACAATGAGCGAGAAAGGTGGACGAACGTGTTGATCGTGCCCCATTCGCGGGGCGGTTCCATGCGGCGAGCGCCAACTCTCTCGCCGTTCGAGAGACCGACGGTGGTTACACAAGTCGCGGTGACGCCACCGACTTCGGCGCGAGCCATATGCCTGCGACGAATGTCGCGCGACGTCATGAAGGCGACGGCGCTTTCATCGAGCCCGAAAGACGACAGTCTGGCGCGAAGAAAAGCGATCGGATCGAGACCAATTGGTAGTTCTCTATCGCGGACCTCTAGCCATACGATCTCGCGCGTTTCCGCGAATCCGGGCCGATTGATCGACCAGCCGAGCGTCTCGTGGGTTTCAGGCAAGCGGAGGACGAGAAGACGCGAGCCAGATTCGAACTGAAAGGGAAGCTGCGTCATGCGCCCGCAAATCCAATCGATGGGTGACAAGGGGCCATGAAAAGCCCCTTGTCGCTGAAAGCATCTCTCAGATGTGACGCGAAGCCAACTCGACTCTGAGCTTGCGAGTGAGGCCCAGAACAGAGGTCGTCGCATGGAGGGCCCAGAGCACTCCAAAGGCGCTGACGTTGATCAGGAAAATTCGCGCGATAGTCTCGGGCGCGAGCGCGACGCCCCGATAGCCGATCGCGACATCGATGAGGATGATCGATCCTTCATAGGCGACGAAGGCCGCAAGGAAAGCAACGGAGGCGCCGACGACGCCGGCGAGGCGTCTCATGACGAAGCCGGCGGTCTCGCAAGACAGGAGAGCGACGAGTCCGAGCGCCGCGCCCCAGGCGAGCGTCTCGCTGTCTGTCGGGTAACGCAAGAATGCGAAACCCATCGCCTGATTGGCGAGCCATATGGCGCCGGTCGTCGCGAGCGCGTCGCGGCGGCCGAGCGTCATCGCGGAAATCGCCGCCAGGGCGGCGAACGGAACGGCGCAGGCGAAGCCGAAGGTGAAGAGCACACTGCCGACGACCAAGGCGAGAATCCAAATAGCACGGCGCGCTTTCGGCGAAACAATCGAATATCCAGTCATGACAAGTCTCCTCTGATGTGACGTGGACGACGGAAGGAGCGTATCTTTCCGTCTTCTGTTCTGCTCGCCAACGCAATTTCGTACGGGCGAGTATTTTAAAGGCCGGCGGCTCCGCGTCGCCAGCGAAAAATTCGTTCGATCGCTAGCGCCCGCGGGTCGCCGACCGATCGACGGGATCGGCGTCTCGCAAGCCGAGCCAGCGCGCGCGCAGCGCATCCCACAGAGCGAGGCGCGACCAATCGGGCTCCTTCAGAAATCTGCCCGTTTCATGGTCGAGGAAGGGGTTTGGCAAGAGCACGGTAAGCTGTTGCTCGCCCGCGCCGTTGAAGAGCTGGAGACTCCAGGACATGGGCACGCAAGTTCCGGCGAAGCGGCGATGCAGCTCCGCTCGCGCCGTACGCCTATGGCGCGCGAGCTCGGGCGACGTCGGACGGCTACGCGGTCCCTTCGTTTCGCCGATGCAGACGTGGAAATGCGTGCGTCCGAAGGCGACTGTCAGATAGCCGTCGAGCAGGCCGATCCGCGTCGGCGCACAATCGGGATAGATTTCGAATGCGGCGCCCTGAATGATCGGGCCGAACACGATCTCTTCCCAATGACGCTCGAACAGGTCGCGGAACAGCGCCTCGAGGCTCGCCGCGTCGGCAGGCAACGCAAAGACATCGACCGGCGTCCCATCCGAGTCCGTTCTCCGCTCGGGCGTCGCCCACACTGATTCGCTCATCGCCTGTGTCCTTTTCCCTAGCAGTCGCACGAAGCGATTGATCCGCGCCTAGAACTCTATGCGCGCAATGGCGCGCGTCCGGCCGCCTCCAGATCCGTCGGAACCGACTCGCCGAGATAGCGTCGGCGGTATTCATAATAGAGTCGTAGATTCTCCCAGTTCGGCGGACCGACCGTATGGGACGTCTCGCCGAGCAGGACATGCGGAAAGAAGATGGTCGTCATCTGCTCGCCATAGCCGTTCCACATGCGGATGCCGGAGCTGCGCTCCTTGATCGAGCCATCGCCTCGCCAATCATAGAAAGCGACCTTGGATACGCGACGCAGAAGATGCGATTCCGGCAAGCCGCTTGCTTTGTAATTCGCGATGCACAGATGAAAATGCCATGCGCCGGCGTCCACGGTCAGATAGCCGTTCGAGATCGTCACCTTCGGCGCGCGATCGAAGGTGAGCTCGAAGACGGCGCCGAGGACCCAGGGCCCGACAGTGAGTCGCCGCCAATGATCGTCGAAGAGCTCGCGCGTGAGCCGGATGAGCGTTTCCTCCGAGGCGTCAAAGTAGCTGTAGCGAGTCTGTGAACCGTCTGGATTGTCGATCAGCTCGTGACGAGGAGGCGGAACCACCATTTCGCTTTCTCCGGTGAATGATGGAACGCCGCGCCGCGGCGCCCCGGTCTCGACGATGAATGTTTGGTCCATCGTCAGGCGCGCGGCTGCGCCATTCGCACAGGACTGAGAACCGACCGGCCGACGAAAGCGGCGACTTCCGCGATCACGAGCAATCCGACGAATGTCGCAAAATCGACCGCGGAGAGAAAGGCGAGATTCTCGATCGTAAATCCCTCTATCCCGCCGAGGATCGACGCTGCGACGATCATGAGGCCGCGGAAGACGAGCTGGCTGGCGAGAAAGCCCGCGACCATCGACCCTGCGGTCCCGAACCGCGCCAGACCGCCGCAGACGCTCTGCACGGCGACGGTGGTCGCGACCATGGACGCGAGCAGGATCGCCGACCACATCATCGATTCGAAGCCGATCGGAAAATTCAGAATCGCGAAGCCGACCAGCTGATTGGCGAGCCATGCGCACGCCGCCGCCAGCGCGGCGGCGCGGCGTGGCAAAGTGATCGCCGCGAGCGCTGCGAAAGCCGCGAAGGGCGTTGCGCAGACGAGAGCGCCACTGAGCAGCGCCGCGCTCGCGACCAGCAACGCGATCCATAAGGCCGGCGCTTGAATTTTGTAGAGCATCATTCTTCTCCTCTTTGGTTGATCGATAGGACGAAATCGGATCGAGGTCCCGTCACCATGTCAGCTTCACGCCGCCATAGACCGCCCGCGCGGTCGTTCCGTAATTATTGGTTTCCTCATAGCGCGCGTCGCCGATATTCTCGATGCGGGCGAAGACCGAGAAAAGATCGTCGACCTTGTAACTGCCGAACAGATCAACTCTCGCATAGGAAGCGAGCGCGACGCGCTTGGAATAGACCCAGTCGGTGGCGGGAACTGCGCCGGTCACAACCACTCGCGCTTCGAGCTCGAGCTTCGGGATGCCAGTGTAGATGACCGAGACCGATCCCTTATCGCGTGGGCGCAGCGTGAGCGTCTGATCTTTGGCGCGATCGATCGCGGCGAGATGCGTGTAGGACCCGCGCACGCGCCATTCGTCCGGGACGATCACGGCCTCGCCCGAAAATTCGACGCCTTTCATCTCGGCGCGTCCGACATTGTAATAGCAGCCGCCGAAAGCGGCGATCTGCACCGCCGTGCAGCCCGACGACGCCCCATAGCCGATGAGATTTTGATAGCGGCTGTCGAACAGGCTGACCGACAGCAGCGCCCGCCCCGAGAGCAGCTTCTGATCGACGCCGACGTCGAATCCCGTGCTCCGCTCCGGCAGCAGCTTCGGATCGCCATATTGGCTGAATCGCTGGAAGAGCGACGCCACGCGTGCGCCCGTTCCCGCCGTCGCTCGGAATTTCGTGCCGGTCTCCTCGAGGCGATAGGCGGCGGTCGTGCGCCATGTCGCGAAGGTGCTGTTGTTGTCGACCGCGTCGATGCGGCCGCTATAGGTGAAGTCGAATCGGTCCAGCACCGTGAACTGATGCTGCGCGAACCCCGAATGCGTGGTCTGCGCCGCGTCGGTCGGCGTGAACGTTCCGACAGGCGCCGGGTCCTGCGAAGTGTGCAGCGACTCGGTCTCGTTGCGCGCGCCGAAGCTGACGAGCCCATACTCGCCGAGCTTCAAATCGCCCTGATATTCGAGGCCGCGTCGGCTGCCGCGATAGCCGAGCCGGCAGTCGAAAGAGTTCCAGGACAGATCGTAGCAGGATTCCGTCACCCACACGTCTCTGTTGGTGACATTACCGAACAGCGTCAGCCGGTTATGCAGCCGATGGTCGAACAGATCGAGATCGGCGCGCAGATAGCCTTGAGCGAATGACGCGTGCTGATGATTGTTCGGACTGTAGACGTTCGTCGGGTTATACGCGCTCGGATTGTCGAAGCGGATCGACGAGTCATGCCCGTTGAACGCGCCTTCGACAGAGAAGTCGTTGGAAAAACGATAGCCGAGGCGCGCGCTCGCGCCGCCGCGATTGGTGGGATCGCCAGACGGCAAAGGCGGCAGAGGGGTCACGCGATCCGCCATCGTCAGCGGCCTCGCGATGCGATAGCCATAGCGGGGAAAGCCGTCCGTATGCAGCGCGTCGATCGCGAAGGCGTAGGACAAATCGCCTTCGCTGCCAGAAACGCTGGCGCGCGTATGGGCCGTTCCATAGGTTCCGCCTTCCGCGAGCACGGAGCCCCGCGGCTTTCCCGCGCCTTTGCGCGTGATGAGGTTGATGACGCCGCCCATGGCGTCCGAGCCGTAGAGCGCCGATTGCGGGCCGCGCAGAACCTCGATCCGCTCGAGGTCGAGAATCGCGAAGCCGCCGAGATCGGCCTCGCCGCCGCCGCTCGACGGATCGCCGATGCGCACGCCGTCGATCAGCAGCAGAGTCTGGCTCGGCGTGGAGCCGCGCAAGACCACGTTGTACTGCGCGCCCGGTCCGCCGAAGCCGTAGATATCGAGTCCCGGAACGCCGCGCAGCACGTCGATCAATCCGAGAGAGCCGCGCTTCTCGATTTCAGCCGGCGTCACGACCGACACGGAGGCGGCGGTGCGCGAGGCCGGCTCCTCGACGCGATCCGGCGTGATGACCGTGCCGACATCGATTTCCGGCAGAGCTTCCTGTCCCTTCACAGAAGACGCGAGAGCAGAAAGAATGAAAGCGGAGAGAATGGTGGAAGCGCGCAGCATGTGCGCGAACGAGCCGTCGATGACGACTCGCGAGGATTGCATGTGCATGAGTTAAAGACCAGCAGCGAACGTGGACCGTCACTGCGAATGGTCTCCGCCCGCGCGAGCGCGCTCGAGGCGCGCACGACGACGGGTTTCGGCCGCCTCGGGGCACCCCGCCCGACGCCTTCGCGCGTGACCACGACTGATGGCAGGTCTCCTGGCTCGCGGGTCGTCGCCTCGGACGGCCTTCCCAGGGTCGAGAGGACCCCAGTGGCTTCGTTCGTCCTCGGCTCGCCGCTTACAGTTGCGGGGGCAGCCGCGGCATTGCGCGTTCGAAAACGCGCGCACCGCATTCACTTTTCATCCCCGAAGGGAACCATCGCCGATGATGTAAGCGCCGATTGCGGAATCGGTCAAGTCCGCGATGTCGCGCGCGACGCAATATTGTCTGACCCGCTAATGACAGTAGCATCGAATGCGCCCCAACATATAGATGTTCTCGGTCTCTGGAGTCGCTTCCAGAGCTAAGAGGGAATCCGGTGAGCCGAGAGGCGAACCCGGAGCTGCCCCCGCAACTGTGAGCGGCGAGCGCGATCAAAGACGCCACCGGCGCGAATGCGCTGGGAAGGCTGATCGCGCAGCGACCCGCGAGCCAGGAGACCTGCCGCGAACATTTTCGTCCACGGGCGGGGCGCCCGAAGGCCGCTGGCGGTCCTGCGCATTGAATTTGCGCGGACGATGCTCGCTGCTTCCTGTGTCCCGTCCAAACGCGAGCGGGGCATCGCATGACGCAGGCGGCGTTCGATTTCGACAAGCATGGTCATCTCGTAGCAATTTCTCCGATGCGCAGAAGCACGACCCTTCGCGCCTTGCATTCCGCGCCGCCGCAACCTCTGGCCAAGCCGCCGGCTCCCGGCGATCTTCGCCTCGATCGCAGGCTGGACGCGCTGCTGACGTCGTTCGGCAAGGCGACGCTCGACGACCGCTATCTGCTTCCGGGCGAAAGCTCCCAGGACATGTTCGTGCGCGTCGCCTGCGCCCGCCTTTTGCTGCGATCGCGGCGCGTCGCGACGAGCCTCGGAAATCGCCGAAGGCAAAACCGGCTTGACAAATGTAATGTTATAACATCACATTTAGCCGTCACCGAAAGGATAAGCCGACATGACCTCCTCCTGCGCCGTTCTCACCACACCCAAATCACGCCCGGCGAACGCGGCGCCCACAACAGAGAGAAGCTTGACATACCCGACGAGCTACGTGCTTAATCACAACGATGGTTCCCGATAAGGGATCAAAATGGGAATGCGGTGAGTAGGCTTTGCCTGCAATCCCGCAGCTGCCCCCGCAACTGTAAGCGGCGAGCCGAAGACCAATCAGCCACTGGGGCTCGTTCCCTGGGAAGGCGGTCGAAGGCAGTGACCCGCGAGCCAGGAGACCTGCCATCATTCGTGGTCACGCGCGAAAGCGTCGGGCGGGGTGCCCCGAGGCGGTCGAAACCCGTGTCGACGCATGCCGAGCGTCGAATCGTGGGTAGAGACCTTTCGCAGTGACGGTCCACGTTCGCTGCGAGCCTATTTCTCATGTCGTCCAAAATTTGCCGTCTCGATCGAGGCGGCGCGTCCGTCGCCGTGTTGACGCTCGCCGCTCTTTCATCGCTCGGCGCCTTCGCGCAGGAAGCGCTGCCTGAAATCGAAGTGGCCGCCGAAGGCGATGGCCGTGGCGCGGCTTCGACGGCTGCGCAAACAACTCGCGAGAAACCATTTTCCAAGGCCGTCCCCGACAATATTCCCGCGGTCGTCCATACGGTGACCGCCGCTAAAATCGCGGAGACGGTCAACGCCACGACGGCGATCGAGATGCTGCGCTATGCGCCGAGCCTCGACATGTCGGCAAAATTCCCAGGCGACCGCTATCAGAGCCTGACCGGCCGCACCATCGGGCCTTTCGAACCGCAAAGGCAGCTCGTCTATAAGGACGGGATGCTCATCTCGGCGCTGTTCGGCACCAGCGAGCATACGCCCAAATATTCGATGATCGTGCCCGAGGAGGTGTCGCGCATCGACGTCATGTACGGGCCCTATTCGGCGCTCTACTCC
>NZ_DATBQF010000013.1:0-1736 GCF_036560965.1 Methylosinus sp.
GAGCGCGCGCCAGGTGCCGCCGACGGCGTAGAAGGCGCGCCCGCGCAATTCGGCGAGCGGCCTCGTATCGGCGAGCGCCTTGCGCGCGATGCGGCTGGCGTCTCGCGTCGAACGTTTCGAGGCGTCCATCAGGGCGAGGCCGCCGAGCGGCAGGGTCACGCCATCGCCGCAAACGCCGCCGACGACGTCAATGAGTTCGAGCGAGCCGCCGCCGAGATCGCCGACCACGCCATCGGGCGCGTGAATGGCCGAAATGACTCCGAGCGCGGACAACTCCGCCTCGCGCCGGCCGGAGAGCAAGACGATTTCGCGGCCGATCGCCGCGCGCGCCGCGTCCAGAAATGCCGGGCCGTTCGCCGCGTCGCGCGCGGCGGCCGTGGCGATCACGGTTATGTCGTCGATCTCCATCGTCTCGCACAGCGCGCGAAAGCGGCGCAGCGCCCTCAACGCCTTGTCGACGCCATCCTCGGCGAGTCGGCCGCTGGTGACGACGCCCTTGCCGAGCGCGCACATCGCCTTTTCGTTGAAGATCGGCGTCAGCGCGCGCGACAACCCTTGATAGGCGACGAGGCGCACTGAATTGGAGCCGATGTCGACAATGGCGACGGGCTTGCCGTGGTCGCCGAATGCTACGCGGGACAGATCGCTAATGGTCGTGGCCTCAGTCATTTTCCCGGCGCTTGAGCAGGGAGCGCGGGCGCCACTCCTTGAGAGACTTGCCGCGCCCGGAAAGGCTCGGGTTCGTCATGAAGTATTTGTGGGCGTTGAATCGCTCCTCGCCTGGCGGTGGCGTTATGCGCGAGGACGAGCCGTCCGGCAAGACCCGATAGCTCTGCTCGTTGTCGATGAGATTGGCCATCATGATCTGATCGAGCACCTGCTGATGCACGGTCTGATTGGTGATCGGCATCAATGTCTCGACGCGCCGATCGAGATTGCGCGGCATCAGATCGGCCGAGGAAATATACAAGGACGCGCGCGGATGCGGCAGCGCGTAGCCGCCGCCAAACGCATAAACGCGCGCATGTTCGAGAAAACGCCCGACGATGGATTTCACGCGGATGTTTTCGGAAAGGCCGGGAACGCCGGGCCGCAGGCAGCATATGCCGCGAACGACGAGTTCGATCGAAACGCCGGCCTGCGACGCCAGATAGAACGCGTCGATGATTTCGGGATCGACCAGCGCGTTGCATTTGCCCCAGATCGTCGCCGGCTTGCCGGTCTTGGCGAAGGCGATCTCCTGGTCGATGTGTTCGAGCAACTTCTTCTTGAGCGAGATCGGCGACACCGACATGCGCTCGAGCCCCGCCGGCTCGGCGTAGCCGGTGATGTAGTTGAAGATGCGCGACACGTCGCGGCCGATCGCCGCATCCGCCGTGAACAGCGAAATATCGGTGTAAATGCGGGCCGTGACCGGATGATAATTGCCGGTGCCGATATGGCAGTAGGTGGCGAGTCCGGCCCCCTCGCGCCGCACCACCATCGATAATTTGCCGTGCGTCTTGAGTTCGAGGAAGCCGAACACCACCTGCGCGCCGGCGCGTTCGAGATCGCGCGCCCAGCGAATATTGGCTTCCTCGTCGAAGCGGGCCTTAAGCTCGACGAGCGCCGTCACCGACTTGCCCGCCTCGGCCGCCTCGACCAGCGCGCGCACGATGGGGCTGTTGGCCGAGGTGCGATAGAGCGTCTGCTTGATCGCCACGACATTGGGGTCGCGCGCCGCCTGCTGCAAATAC
>NZ_DATBQF010000014.1:0-48353 GCF_036560965.1 Methylosinus sp.
ACGCTGATCGAGCAGTACACCTTGCAGATGAACCGCGCCCGTCAGGCGGAGATCACGCAGGAGATCATGGAGGTTGTGGCCGGGGCGGAGGGTCTCGGCTAGGGTGACTGTGAAGCTGCGCCGCCCTCCTCACACCACACCAACTTTGAAAAGCAATAGGAGAACCAGATAACCATGGACGCCAGCATCGTCACCGAGCCGACGACCAGCACGGCCGACTCGGCGGAAACAGCCGTGCGCAACGTGGGACGCATCGAGGAGATCCAGGGCGTCGTGCTCGACGTCGTGTTTCCCGGCAAGCTTCCCGAGATCAACCACGCCATCACGATCGCGCGCCCCAAGGCCGCTGCCGCCGAGGTGGGATTGGATCCCGCCCACCCCAGCACCGAGTCCGGCGGCGACGTGCTCGTGTGCGAGGTGCAGCAGCATCTCGGTGACGACCGCGTGCGGGCGGTCGCGATGGATACCACTGACGGCCTGGCGCGCGGCGCCGAGGTGATCGACACTGGCGCCCCGATCGCGGTGCCTGTCGGCGAGGCGACGCTCGGGCGTATCTTCAACCTGCTCGGAGAACCGATCGACATGGGCGAGCAGCTGCCCGCCGACGTCGAGCGCCGCTCGATCCACCAGCCGGCCCCGCGCGCGGAGGACCTGACCCCGACCGCGGAGATGTTCGAGACCGGCATCAAGGTCATCGACTTGCTCGCCCCGTACGCCAAGGGCGGCAAGGTCGGCCTGTTCGGCGGCGCGGGCGTCGGCAAGACCGTCATCATCATGGAGCTCATCAACAATATCGCCAAGGCGCATGGCGGCTATTCCGTCTTCGCCGGCGTCGGCGAGCGCACGCGCGAGGGCAATGACCTCTATCACGAGATGATCGAGGGCGGCGTCAACAGGAAGCCCGAGAACGGCTCCGCCGCCGGCTCCAAGGCCGCGCTGGTCTATGGCCAGATGAACGAGCCCCCGGGAGCCCGCGCCCGCGTCGCTCTCACCGGCCTCACCGTCGCCGAGGACTTCCGCGACAAGGGCCAGGACGTGCTGTTCTTCGTCGACAACATCTTCCGCTTCACCCAGGCGGGCTCGGAAGTGTCGGCTCTGCTCGGCCGCATTCCTTCGGCGGTGGGCTATCAGCCGACGCTCGCCACCGACATGGGCGCGCTGCAGGAGCGCATCACGACGACGACCAAGGGATCGATCACCTCGGTGCAGGCGATTTACGTGCCGGCCGACGATCTGACCGACCCGGCGCCGGCCGCCTCCTTCGCCCATCTCGACGCGACGACCGTGCTCAACCGCGCCATCGCGGAGAAGGGCATTTACCCGGCCGTCGATCCGCTCGACTCCACCTCCCGCATGCTCTCCGCCGCCATCGTCGGCGAGGAGCATTACGACGTCGCTCGTAAGGTGCAGTCGACGCTGCAGCGCTACAAGTCGCTGCAGGACATTATCGCCATTCTCGGCATGGACGAGCTCTCGGAAGAGGATAAGCTGACCGTGGCGCGCGCCCGCAAGATCGAGCGCTTCCTGTCGCAGCCCTTCCACGTCGCCGAGGCGTTCACCGGCGCGCCGGGCAAGCTCGTCGCGCTCGCCGATACGATCAAGGGCTTCAAGGGCTTGGTCGAGGGCCAATACGACCACCTCCCGGAGGCCGCCTTCTACATGGTCGGCACGATCGAGGAAGCGGTCGAGAAGGCCGCCAAGCTCGCCAAGGAAGCGGCTTGATCCTCTCAATCGCCGAGCGGACATGCGACGCATGTCCGCTCGGAGCCTTTATTTCAGCGGGATGATCGTCGGAAAGCCGTATCCCGCCTTTCCGACCTCCTGCTCGAACGACGGAGCCCTTCATGGCCACGTTCCACTTCGAACTCGTTTCTCCCGAGAAGCTCTTGTTCTCCGGTGAGGTGGACGCCGTCGTCGCGCCCGGCGCCGAAGGCCTGTTCACGGTCCTCGAGAACCATGCGCCGGTGATGACGGTGCTGAAGCCCGGCGTCGTCGAGATCGACGAGGCCGGCAATAAGGCCAAGCTCTTCGTGCGCGGCGGCTTCGCCGACGTCGGCGTCGACGGTTTCACCATTCTGGCCGAATACGCCATTCCGGTCGCCGAGCTCGACGCCGCCAAGATCGACGCCGACATCAAGGATGCGAGCGAGGATGTCGCCGACGCCAAGAGCGACGAGGCGCGTCGCCTCGCGGCCGAAAAGCTCGGCCAGCTCCAGGAGCTGAAGGCGGCCCTCGGCCTCTGAGTCTCCCGGCGTCGGGACGATAGTCTCCCGGCGTCGCCTTCCGTAAGCCGATGTAGCGAGCCTGAAGGCTCGCGGTCCAGCAAGCGCCTTGGACCGCGAGCCTTCAGGCTCGCTTTCTTTTTTGCGAGCGACGCGCGGCTCGTCGCGACGGCGGGCTCCGATTTCCGCTATTTCAGGAACTTCGCGCCGTCGAGCTCCTGTCGCAGCTCGAAGCTGCGAAATTGCGTGAAGATCGGCGCGATCCACGCCTTTAGCGCCGCGCGGATGACGATGGACATTTCCGGCGGCGGCGACACCAGCAGACGGCTCAGCGACAGATCGGGCTCATCCAGCGCTTTCGCGACGGCGCCGTCCAGCGGACCGACGACGAATTTGCGCGTCGACGGATAATGGGCGAGCGTCTCATGCGCATAGGCGCCGAGCGGCGCGGCGCCCTCGTTCTGCACCACGACCATGGAGACGTCACGCCAGGCGGCCGAAAGCGATTGCGCGCTGGCGAGGGAGGAGTCGGTCGGGTCGACGTGGAACAGGAGGATCGGCTCGACGCCGCGCAAATGCGCCTCCTCGACGAAGCCGATCTCCTTTACCGTCCTGAAGAAACGGTCGTAGGCCCGCTGCCAGACATCGACGATCTTGGGGACCCCGTCGTCGACCAGCAGCCGGTCGAACAAAGAGATCTGGCCCCGAATGTCGGCGGTGTCGATGACGCGCGTGCGATCCGGAAACCATTCGTGATAGCGCGGAGCGTGGGGATCGGTGTCGAAGCCTTCGACCTCGGTGAGACGCGAGAGATAGAAGTCCGTCAGCAGCCGCGCGGTCGTCGAAACGCCCGAACGCGGATGCGGGGAACAGGCGACGAACACCAAAGTGCGTCGACTCATCTCTCACTCTCTCGGCGCCGCCCGAGGCTCTCGATTTTACCGCTCACCCGCGTCTGGCGCTATGCGCCCTCCCTGCCGGCGATCCGATCCAGCAGATGGATGCGATCGAATTCGTCGGCGATCCTGTTCTGCCAGGTGCGGACATAGCCGCGAAGGACGAAGGAATGGTCCGCAGGCTCGCCCTCCGCCGTCCGATTGGCGACGAAGGTCGAAAAAGGCGCGCCGGCGATCTCCACTTGTTCATAGGACAATTCATTGAGCTTGGGGATGGTGATCTCGCCCGCGGTCTCCACTTTCTCGAAATATTTGCGGTGCGTCACCGGGTCCCATTCGAAAAACGTGGTGTCGTTGACATGGTTCTTCACGAGGAAATAGTCCGCGTCCTCGACATAGGGCGCGACTTCTGCGATCTCGTCGAGCGAGGCGATGGACGATCCGAGCACATGGAACAGAATGAAGCCGACTTCCCCCTCCGCCACCGCCTCGAGAAAACCCGTATCCTGCAGCGCCTGCAAGGCCGGCTCCAGCCCGCCGGCGCGAACGTCGACGACGCTGACCTTGATCTCGGCAGTCGCCAGAGTGTCGATGATCTTCATCTGGTCCGACGTCGAGGTGAGATCGACGACGCTGGTCTGGTCGGGATGAAAGCGATAGAGCGTGCCGCGCGGGGTCTCGGTGTCGAAGGCCCGGGTCAGCACATTATTGGCGGCGAGATAGTCGAGCAGCACGCGCGCGATCGTGGTCTTGCCCACGCCGCCCTTGTCGGCGCCGACCAGAATGAGCGTCGGCCGGCCTCTCGGAGGGGCGAGCGGGGGCGCTTTCTCCCGCACGATCGGCGGACGCTCCTCACGGGCCGAACTCTGCTTCGAATCTTTGGTCGGTCTTTGAGCCATGGCCTAGCACCTATATCGCTCGCGCCCAGGTTCGGGCTGCAGGAACAGAAATCCCTTACCATTTATGCGTTGCGCGCGCCGAGCCTTTTCTCGCGGCGGTCGGCTCGATCGAAACCTTTCCGGTTAATACCACGAAACCTATTTGTAGTTTTTCCCGGGCGGGTGCTACCTTATAGTGAATTGACATTCACGTGTCCTCCAATAAGTAGGTCTCGAATTTTCGAGGAATTGCGGCTCGATCGGCGATTTCCGCGCGATGCGGGGGTCGACGCGTCCGCATCGCTCGGCGCGGGATACGCGCGCCGGGCCGACAGCCGAAGGAATGGCGCCTCGGCGGCGAATGCGCCTGTTCGGAGAAAAGGATGAGCGTGATCCGTGTCGAGGACGCAGACGGCGTCACCCACGAACTCGAGCCTGTGGAAGGCTGGCGATTGATGGAAATTTTGCGCGACTATGGAATGGGGATGGAGGGCACTTGCGGCGGCGCGGTCGCCTGCGCGTCCTGCCATATCGTGCTCGATCCCGAATGGGTCGACAAGGTCTCGCCGCCGCGCGACGACGAGATCGACAAGCTCGACGAATTGCCCTTTCTGCACCAGACCTCGCGGCTCTCCTGCCAGATCATCTGGTCGGACGCGCTCGACGGGCTGAAGCTCACTCTCGTCAAGGAGCCGACATGACGCGGCCCGCCGATCCGAAATTCCCGCCGAAAATCCTTTTGGCCTCCGATCTCGCCGAGGGCGATGTCGTGTTTCTCGGGGCCGGGGGCTGGGAGCGCGATCTGCTGCGCGCAAAAATTGCTTATGACGCGGCGGAGGCCGCCGCTCTCGAGGCCGCCGGCAAGGCGGATGTCGCCGCCAATCGCGTCGTCGACGCCTATCTCGTCGACGTTTCTGTGGATGCGGCCGGCGCGCCGACGCCGCTGCATTTTCGTGAGAAATTCCGCGCCGTCGGCCCGAGCGTGCGGCGCGACCTCGGGAAGCAGGCGTGGCTGCAAGGAGCAGGGGGCCGATGACTGCGCATGATCCGGCCTTGCCGCCGCGGCCCAACGCCGCGCCGACGATCTACGCCTATGACGACCATGACCGCGCCTTCGTGCGCGAGCGCGTCGCGGAATTCCGCGGGCAGGTCGAGCGGCGCCTCGCCGGCGCGTTGACCGAGGACGAGTTCCGCCCATTCCGCCTGATGAACGGGCTCTATCTGCAACTGCACGCCTATATGCTGCGCGTCGCCATTCCCTATGGCTCGCTCACCTCCCGGCAGATGCGCCAGCTCGCCTATGTCGCCGACAAATGGGACAAGGGCTACGGCCATTTCACCACGCGGCAGAATCTGCAGTTCAACTGGCCGAAGCTCGTCGATGTCCCCGACATTCTCGAGGCGCTGGCCGATGTCGACATGCATGCGATCCAGACCTCCGGCAATTGCATCCGCAATGTGACCGCCGATCATTTCGCCGGCGTCGCCGCCGATGAGCGCGAGGACCCGCGGCCGACGGCGGAATTCCTGCGCCAATGGTCGAGCGCCCATGCGGAGTTCAGCTTCCTGCCGCGCAAGTTCAAGATCGCGGTGAGCGGGGCCGAGCACGACCGCGCGGCGATCAAGATTCACGACATCGGCCTGCGCATCGTGGCGAACGCCGCGGGCGAGACCGGCTATGAGGTGATCGTCGGCGGCGGCCTCGGCCGCACGCCTTTCGTCGGCAAGGTGCTGCGCGAATTTTTGCCGCGCGCCGATCTGCTGGCTTTTCTCGAGGCGGTGCTGCGCGTCTACAACCGCTTCGGCCGCCGCGACAATAAATACAAGGCGCGCATCAAGATTCTGGTGCATGAGACCGGGCTCGACGAGATCCGCTCGCAAGTGGAGGCGGAGTTCGCCGCCATGGATCGCGCGCCTTTCGCCTATGATGCGCAGGAGCTCGCCCGTGTCGTCGCCGCCTTCGCGCCGCCGGCCTATGAGACTTTGCCCGCGCGATCGCAAACGCTCGACGGGGCGATGGCGGAGAACGCCGCTTTCGCCGCTTTCGCCGCGGTGAATGTCGCGCCGCACAAGGTCCCCGGCTACGCCATCGTCACCGTCTCGCTGAAGCCGATCGGCGGCATTCCGGGCGACGCCACCGCCGCGCAAATGCGCGCTCTGGCCGATGCGGCGGACACATACGGCTTCGGCGAGCTGCGCGTCAGCCATGAGCAGAACATCATTCTCCCGCATGTGAAGCAGGATGATCTGCTCGCTCTGTGGCGCGATCTCGAGGCGGCGGGCCTTTCCACCGGCAACGCCGGGCTCATCACCGACATCATCTCCTGCCCGGGGCTCGACTATTGCGCGCTGGCGACGGCGCGCTCCATTCCCATCGCGCAGGCGATCTCGCAGCGTTTCGCCGATCTCGAGCGCCAGCGCCTCATCGGCAAGCTCGGCATCAAGATCTCCGGCTGCATCAACGCCTGCGGCCATCACCATGTCGGCGCGATCGGCATTCTCGGCCTCGAGAAGAAGGGCGTCGAATCCTATCAGATCACGCTCGGCGGCGATCCGACGCTCGACGCCTCGATCGGCGAATTGCTGGGGCCGGGGGTGTCGGCGGACGAGGTTCCCGACGTGATCGAGAGCCTCGTGCAATTCTATCTCGCCGAGCGGCGCGACGGCGAGGCTTTCATCGACACTTGGCGGCGCTTGGGCCATAAGCGCTTCAAGGAATCGGCGCGCCGGGAGGGCGAGGATGGCTCTGGTATCTGACGGCGCTTTCATCGCGGACGAGTGGCGCCGTCTCGCCGATGAGGAATCGCTGCCCGGCTCGGGCAGGGTGATCGTCTCGCTCGGGCGTCTTCCGGCGGCGCTCGACGATACGCGGCTCGCCGCGGTCGGCGTCTATGTCGCCAATACGACAGATCCGAAAGCGATTTCGCCCTATTTCGGTCGTCTCGCGCTCATCGACATCGCCTTTCCCGCCTTCACCGACGGACGCGGCTTCTCGCTGGGGCGGCTCCTGCGCCGCGAGGGTTTTTCCGGCGAATTGCGGGCGAGCGGAAAGCTGACGCCGGACCAATATCTGCACGCGATCGGCAGCGGCTTCGATTCGATCGAAATCCCGGACGAGCTCGCCGCGCATCACGGCGAGGCCAATTGGGCGACGGCGCGCCATGCGCGCAGCCTCTCCTATCAGCGCGGCGTTCCGGGCGGCGCGTCCATTCTCGAACGTCGTCGAAAGGGCGTCGCATGAAGCCGTGGATCGTCGAAGCGCTCGCGCCGCGGCTCGCCGCGCTCGATCTCGATCATCGTCTGAGGCTCGCCCGCGAGGTCATTCCCGGCCGCATGGTCTTCACGACCAGCTTCGGCATAGAGGATCAGCTCGTCACCCATTCGATCTTCACGCAGGGCCTCGAGATCGATGTCGTGACCATCGACACCGGCCGTCTCTTCGAGGAGACGATCGCGCTGTGGGAGAAGACGGAGGCCCGCTACACGCGGCGCATTCACGCGGTCTATCCGCAGGCTCTGCCGCTCGCGGAATTCGTCGCCGAGCATGGCGTCAACGGTTTCTATCGCTCGGTCGAGAATCGCAAGGCCTGCTGCCATGTGCGCAAGGTCGAGCCGCTGTCGCGCCTGCTCGCCGGCGTCTCCGCCTGGGTGACCGGGCTGCGCGCCGATCAATCGCAGGCGCGCGAGGGCGTCGATCTCATCGAGCTCGATATCGAGCGCAAGCTCGTCAAGCTCAATCCGCTCGCCGATTACACGCGTGAGGGCGTCGTCGCCGCGACCGAGGCGCTCAGCGTGCCCGTCAATGAGCTGCACGCCGTGGGCTTTCTCTCCATCGGCTGCGCGCCCTGCACGCGCGCGCTCGCGCCCGGCGAGAGCGAGCGCGCCGGCCGCTGGTGGTGGGAGGAGGACGAGAAGAAAGAGTGCGGCCTGCATGTCGGTCCGGACGGACGCTTGACGCGCGGATCGGCGCCGGAGAGCTCGCGATGAATGCGCTGGCGGCCAAGCCGCTCGGCCATCTCGATCGGCTCGAGGCGGAGAGCATTCACATCCTGCGCGAGGTCGTCGCCGAATGCGAGCGGCCGGTGATGCTCTATTCGATCGGCAAGGATTCGGCGGTGATGCTGCATCTCGCCATCAAGGCCTTCTATCCGTCGAAGCCGCCGTTTCCGCTGCTGCATGTCGACACGACATGGAAGTTCAAGGAGATGATCGCCTTTCGCGATCGCCGCGCGGCGGAGACGGGCCTGGATCTGCTCGTTCACACGAATCCGCAGGGACTCGCGATGAACATCGATCCCACCGTGCATGGATCGCAGCTCCACACGCAGATCATGAAGACCGATGCGCTGAAGCAGGCGCTCGACAAATGGAAATTCGACGCGGCCTTCGGCGGCGCGCGCCGCGACGAGGAGAAATCCCGCGCCAAGGAGCGCGTGCTCTCCTTCCGCAATGCGCAGCATCGTTGGGACCCCAAGGCGCAGCGCCCGGAGTTCTGGCGGCTCTACAATGCGCGCAAAGGGCCGGGCGAGAGCCTGCGCGTCTTCCCGCTGTCCAATTGGACCGAGGCGGATGTGTGGGATTACATCGCGCGCGAAGGGATCGACGTCGTGCCGCTCTATTTCGCTGCGGAACGGCCGGTGATCGATCGCGGCGGCATGCTGATCATGGTCGACGACGACCGTTTGACGCTGCAGCCCGGCGAGACGATCCAGCAGAAAATGGTGCGGTTTCGCACGCTCGGCTGCTATCCTCTGACCGGCGCGATCGAGAGCTCCGCGGCGACGCTGGAAGAGATCATCGCCGAGATGCGCGCCAGCCGCTCCTCCGAGCGCCAGGGCCGCCTCATCGACCATGACGGCTCCTCCTCCATGGAGCAGAAGAAGCAGGAGGGTTATTTTTGATGCACGGCGGCCTCGCCACGCCCGCGCCGCTGCGCGCCCCCGCCGGCCCGGCGCCCGCCGACAAGCCTTTGCTGCGCTTCATCACCTGTGGCTCGGTGGACGACGGCAAATCGACGCTGATCGGCCGCCTGCTGTTCGACGCCGATCTCGCGCCGGACGATCTGCTCGCCGCGCTCGAGAAGGATTCGAAGAAGCACGGCACGCAGGGCGACGATCTCGATTTCGCGCTGCTGGTCGACGGTCTCGCGGCGGAGCGCGAGCAGGGCATCACCATCGACGTCGCCTATCGCTATTTCGCGACGGAGAAGCGCAAGTTCATCGTCGCCGACACGCCCGGCCATGAGCAATACACGCGCAATATGGCGACCGGCGCCTCCACCGCCGAGCTCGCCGTGCTGCTCGTCGACGCGCGCAGGGGGCTGCTCGACCAGACGCGCCGTCACAGCGTCATCGTCTCCATGCTCGGCGTGCGCCATGTCGTCGTCGCCGTCAACAAAATGGACCTCGTCTCCTATTCGCAGGAGACTTTCGACGCGATCGAGCGCGACTTTCGCGCCTTCGCCGAGCATTTGCGCTTTCTCACCATTGCGGTGATTCCGCTCGTCGCCAAGGACGGCGACAATCTCGTGCACGCCAGCAAGAAGATGGACTGGTATTCCGGTTCGCCGCTGCTCGCCTATCTCGAGAGCGTCGCGTCGGACGACAACGCCCGTGTGCTGCCGTTCCGCTTCCCCGTCCAATGGGTGAACCGGCCGACCCATGATTTCCGCGGCTTCTCGGGTTTTATCGCCGGCGGCAATGTGAAGCCGGGCGATGTCGTCCGCGTTCTGCCGGCCGGACGCGACGCGACGATCGCGCGCGTCGTCACCTTCGACGGCGATCTCGCTCATGCGGTCGCGGGCCAGTCGGTCACGCTGACGCTGACCGAGGAGATCGATATCTCGCGCGGCGACATGATCGTCTCGCCAGTGTCGCCGGCCAAGATCGGCGATCGGCTGTCGGCCAAGCTCCTATGGCTCGTGCGCGAGCCGCTCGTCGTCGACAAGAGCTATTTGTTGAAGCTCGGGACGCGAACGACGCCGGCTTTCGTGAAGACGGTTTCCGCTCATATCGAGATCGAGAGCGGGCTTGCCGAGCCGCTGACCGATCCGGCCGCGACGCTCGCCTTCAATGAGATCGGCGAGGCGGAGCTGTGGCTCGACACGGCGGTCGTCTGCGACTCCTATGACGACAATCGCGAGACGGGCGGCTTCATCCTCATCGATCGCGTGACCAATGAGACGGTCGCCGTCGGCATGGTGAAGCATTCGGCCTGGACCGAGCGCAGCGCGCGCAATGGCGTCGAGGCGAGCTACGCCTCCATGGAGGGCGTGCCGTCGGCGGATCGCCTGCGCCAGACGCCTCTGCGCAGCTTCATCAAATCTCTGTCCTGGCGCGTGCCCGGCAGCCTGGTGACATTCGGCGTCGCTTTCGCCTTCACGCAGGATTCGAAGATCGCGGCGGCGATCACGGGCGCGGAGGTCGTGTCCAAGATCGCGCTCTATTATGTGCATGAGCAATTGTGGACGCGTTTCGGCATCGGCCTCGAGAAGAATGAGCGGCCGCATGACGACGTCGGATTGTAATCGGGAAAGAGCGGCTCGCCGCTGAGCTGGCGCGATAAATGCTTCCCCATTGCTGGGAGCGCTGCGCGCCGCGCGGATCGAAAGCCATGACGGCTGTCTAGACCGCGCCGGCTTATACGCCTTTGACAGGAAGCGTTTCGCTCGCGATTCGAGCAGCTTCCGCTCGCTCTATCCATCTCGACCATCGACGAATCCGGCCCCCTCGGGCGCGCGCGTCCCTATCGAGACGCGTTCCAACGCAGCGACTCTCCACGCTCTCTCGGCCGTCATTGTCGCGAATCTTTCGCGACCGGACGGACAACTGAAAGTCGACATGACCTCCATCGAATCCACAGCCTTCGGCCGTCTCGAGGCGGAAGGCCGCCTTCTGAAGCCCTCCCACAAGGCGGCGACGCATCACGCCGGGCGTTTCGGCTTCCGTGGCGAGATCGCCCTCACGCTCGATCCGCCCGTCACTTTGGAGGCGGTCATCGCGGGCGCGGAGGATGGCGAGACGGCATTGTCGTTCATCGCCGGGTCGCTCACCAGCTTCAAGCAGCTTCCGGCGCTCGTCGAGAGCCTCGGCGCGAATGTGAAGCCCGAAGGCAAATATTTCATCTATGTCAAGGATCTCGACCGCGCCTCGCGCTATCAGGTCAGCTTCGGCGGCGTGCCGCTCTATGTGCTGCCGATCGACGACACATCGGTCTATAACGAGCTCGTCGACCTGTTCTATCTCGACAAGCCCAAAATGAAGAAATACGACACCGCCGAAAAGATCGACACGATCATCGACGGCGGGCTGAAATACGACACGACTTACGAAGCCATCAGCTATGAGGAAGGCTTGAAGCGGCTCTGATCCTCAGCCGCGAAGACGCCGTCCGTCATTGCGAGGAGTGCGGCGACGAAGCAATTCAGCGGGCCTTCCTACGGCTCTGGATTGCGTCGCCGCGCGCGCAATGACGGGCGCCGGGTCAATGCGCCTCGTCCCAATTCTGCGCGGCGCGGGCTTCCACCTGCAGCGGCACGGAGAGCGTCACCGCCGGATGCGGCGCCTCCTCCATCACGCGCTTGACGAGGCGGATCGTCGCCTCGGTCTCCTCCAGCGGCGCCTCGAACACCAATTCATCATGCACTTGCAGCAGCATGCGCGCATTGAGCCGCTCATGCGCGAGCGCCGCATCCATGCGCGCCATGGCGCGGCGGATGATGTCGGCGGCCGCGCCTTGAATGGGCGCATTGATCGCGGCGCGCTCGAAGAAAGCGCGCTCTGACGCATTCGACGAGGCGATGCGTGGAAAATGGCATTTGCGGCCGAAGATGGTGGTGACGACGCCGGTCTCGCGCACGATCTTCTTCGTCGCGTCCATATAGCCGCGAATGCCGGGGAAGCGCTCGAAATAGCGCTTGATATAGGCCGCCGCCTCCTCGCGCGGAATGGAGAGCTGATTGGCGAGGCCGAAGGCGGAAATGCCGTAGATGATGCCGAAATTGATCGCCTTGGCGCGGCGGCGCACATCCGAAGGCATGCCCTGCACCGGCACGCCGAACATTTCGCTCGCCGTCATCGCATGAATGTCGATTCCCTCGGCGAAGGCCTGCCGCAATTGCGGAATGTCGGCGATATGCGCCAGCAGCCGCAATTCGATCTGCGAATAATCGGCCGAGATGAGCGCATTGCCGGGCTCGGCGACGAAGGCCTTGCGAATCTTGCGGCCGGCCTCGTTGCGCACGGGAATGTTCTGCAAATTGGGCTCGGAGGAGGACAGCCGTCCCGTCGTCGTCGCCGCCAGCGCGTATGAGGTGTGGACGCGATGCGTCTCCTTGTTCACGAAGCTCGGCAGCGCATCGGTGTAGGTGGATTTCAGCTTGGAGAGCTGCCGCCAATCCAAAATGCGCGCGGCGAATGTGTTGCCGCTCTCGGCCAGCTCGTCGAGCACGCTGGCCGAGGTCGACCAGGCGCCGGTCGCGGTTTTCTTCGCGCCGGGCAGGCCCATCCTGCCGAAGAGAATATCGCCCAATTGCTTGGGCGAGCCGAGATTGAACGTCTCGCCGGCGAGCTCGTAGATATCGGCCTCCAGCCGCGCCATATCCTGCGCGAACTCGCCGGAGAGGCGCGAGAGAATATTGCGGTCGATGGCGACGCCGCGCCGCTCCATCGCCGCGAGCACGCCGACCATGGGCCGCTCCAGCGTCGCATAGGCGCTCGCCATATGCTCGGCGGCGAGGCGCGGCTTCAACATGCGCCAGAGGCGTAGCGCCACATCCGAATCTTCCGCCGCATATTCGGTCGCCTTGTCCAAAGGCACGCGCGCGAAGCCGATGAATGTGCGGCCCGAGCCCGCCACCGCCGAGAACGGAATGCACTCATGGCCGAGATGCTTCTTCGACAATTCGTCGAGGCCGTGATTGTTGCGGCCGGCGTCGAGCACATAGGAGATCAGCATCGTGTCCTCGATCGGCGCGACATCGATGCCGTAGCGCGCCAGAACGAGGAGGTCGTATTTCATATTATGCGCGATCTTCAGCACGCCGCGCGCCTCGAGCAGCGGCTTCAAGCGAGCGATCGCGTCTGCGAGCGGAATTTGCGCGGGCGCCGGCTCGCCGCCGAGCAGATCGGCGGCGTTCGGCGAGACATGCTGGAGCGGAATATAGCAGGCGCGGCCCGGCGCGGTCGCCAGCGACGCGCCGACGAGATCGCAGGACATGGGATCGAGCGACGTCGTCTCCGTGTCCATGGCGACGACCCCGGCGGCGAAAGCCTCCGCGATCCAGGCGTCGAGACGCTCCAGCGTCGTCACCGTCTCATAGAGAGAGCGGTCGATCGTCGTCGCGACGCCTTCCTCGCGCCGCGCCTCGGCGAGCGCGGCCGGCGTGAAGCCGCCAATCTCTCCCGCAGGCGCGGCGGGCGCGGCGGCCGCCGTGGGCGCAGGCGCGGGCTCCGCCGACGCTTCGACGACCTCGCCATTGCGGCCGCGCCAGCCCGCCGGTCCGACGAAAGCCGGGTCCGGCTCGATCTCATTGGCCTCGACGCCATAGATTTCCGCGGCGCGGCGCGTGAGCTGCGTGAACTCCATCGCCTGAAGGAAGGAGACGAGCGTCTTGCCGTCCGGCTGATGCAGGCCGAGATCATCCAGCGGAATCTCGAGCGGCGCGTCGTCGACGAGCTTCACGAGCCTTTCCGACGTGCGGATCAGCGCGACGCTGGCAGGGTCGGTCAGCGCTTCGCGGCGCTTGGGCTGCTTGATCTCGCCGGCGCGCGCGAGCAGCGTGTCGAGATCGCCATATTCATTGATGAGCTGCGCGGCCGTCTTGACGCCGATGCCCTTGGCGCCTGGAACATTGTCGGTGGAGTCGCCGGCGAGCGCCTGCACATCGACGACTTTTTCCGGCGGCACGCCGAAATAGTCAAAGACCTCGGCGACGCCGATGCGTCGCTCCTCGCGCGCGCCGGAGGCGGGATCGTACATCGACACTTTGTCGTCGATGAGCTGCATCAGATCCTTGTCGGCGGAGACGATCAGCACATCGGCGCCGCGCGCGCGCGCCTGTTTCGCATAGGTGGCGATGAGATCGTCCGCCTCATAGACGTCCTGCTCGATCGGCAATAGGCCGAAGGCGCGCACGGCGGCGCGCATCAGGGGAAATTGCGGGATGAGATCGGCCGGCGGATCCTGGCGATGCGCCTTATAGTCGGGATAGATTTCCTTGCGGAAGGAATTCTCCGATTTGTCGAGAATGATGGCGAGATGCGTCGGCGTGACGTCCGCCGCGCCCTCGCGAATGAATTGGAACAGCTTGGCGCAGAACAGCCGCACCGCGCCGGTCGGTAGGCGGTCGGCGCGATAATTATATTTCGCGTCCTGACGGATGGACTGGAAATAGGCGCGGAAGACGAAGGACGAGCCATCGACGAGAAAGACGTGGCTGCCGGGACCGACGGGATTATGTGTGAGAGTCATCGCGCAAGCAGCAAGGGATGCCGAGCCCTCTCGTCGAGAGAGCGAATGGAGCGCAGCGAGAATAGCCCCGATCCCGCGCGATGGATACCCCCGGCGGACAGCGCGAAGGCAAAAGGGCCTCGCGCGGCCGAGGCCGGCGAGGCAAGTGGGGATCGTCACATTTGCATCGTCGACACTAGAGTTTTCGATGGTCCGCAACACCGCCAATCGGCGATCATCGAGGGGTCCAGCGCCATAACGGTCGCGCGCGCAAAAAAAAATCGCCCCGCTCGGGCGCGCGGGGCGAAGCGAAACGAGTCGAATGCGGCTCGAAGGCGCGTCTTCAGTCGATCATGCGCGATGTGGCGCCGGTGTCGCCGGTCACGCTCGCGCTCTTGGGGGAAATCCATTCCGGAACTTTCGTCAGCGCTATGGCGACGAATGCGACGAGGCCGGCCGTCCACAGAATGATCTTGCCGTAATTGGCGCCGGCATGAACGTTCAACGTCATTGTTCCCTCCACTCTCTTCGGCGGGACGTCGATGGAGCCGCGTCCCGCCATTTGCTTTTCCTTATGCGTATGGGCCGATGGCTCGGCCCTGCTGACGATGGCGAGGCGCGCGCGGCTTCGAAACAGCCAATTCACAAAAGAGGAGGGGGCCAGGCGGGAGCGCGTGGGCGCGCCCATCTCTCTCGCGCGCGCGTCAGAGGAGAGTTTCGGTCCAGCGCACGCGGCCGTGCACGCGCAGCCTCTCGGCGTCGGCGCGCTCCAATCGCTCGGGCTCATAGCAGGCGCGATTGTCGGAGATGAGCGTGATCGCGCCGTCGACATTGCGGCGCACGCGGCGGATCAGCGGCCCGTCGTCGAGCGAGACGAGATAGATCGCGTCGCCGATAATGTCGCGCTGCGATCGGTCGATCAGCACGATCGCCCCGTCCTCTATCGTCGGGCGCATGGAGTCGCCCCGCGCGCGCAGGAATTCGAGCGCCTCCGCCTCTGTCGCGAGGCGGCGCAGCAAAGCGCGCGGAAAGGCCAGCCTATCGCCGCCGGCCAGCTCGCCATCCGACTCCTGGCCGATTCGGCACTGCGGGATTTGCGCCATATCCGGGCCGAGCGGGATGGCCGGCGGCGCTGCGCCGGCCTCGAATATGGGAGCGCCGCGATCGAGAACCAGCCAGTCGAGCGAGACCCCGGTCACTTCGGCGATGCGGCCGAGCTTCTCGGCCGAAGCCTCGCTATCGCCATTGAGATAGCGGCTGTAGGTCGAGGAGGTGACGCCGGCGTCCCGCAGGATTTTGGCCGGGCCGCCCGCCAGATCGACGGCCTGGCCCAATCGGTGCGCGAGGCCTGCCCTGTCGAATACGGGATCGATTTTCGTTTCCGGCACGCATTCTCTCATATATGCTTGACAGAGACGCGCGAATGCGGGATTTTCGGCGCAGAGCTTATTTCCATTTACGGTTAACACGCCAGATGTGGCGTGTCACCGTGGGGCTTGTCGCGCCCATGTCGTGCAGTTGGCGCGCGTAATTTGCAGTTGGCGCGCATGATTCGCAGTTGGAATGAATTCGTCCGGCGACCCTCGGCGCAGAGTGCGGAAGCGTCCGAACGATGGGAGCGCCGCGGAAACGCGGACCTCGCGCCTCCGGCCATCGGCAATGACAATCGGTCGACGGAAAAGCCCCGCGCCGCGCTGCGTGGGGGAGGGCCCTCCGGCGAGCGGCAATTCGCGCTCGCTTTGTCTCTGGCGAAGATGCTTCTGGCGACGCGCGGGCAATTCGTTCTCGCTTTGCGAGACGCCTCTCTCGCTCGCGCGCGAATTGACCGGCCGGATGCGCTCTTTCTCCACATGGTCGAGCAGAATGTGGATGACGCTCTCTACGCGATAGGGCGGGACGGGCCGGCGAGTCTGGAGGAGATCGTGCGGCGGGCGATCGACGACATCGTGAACGACGCCTCGATCACATGGAGCGAGGCGCCCTTCTTCGCCGATTAGCGGGCCTTCCGCTCGAGCGGCGGCGGGGCGGCTCGCCTTCAGCCGAGGCGCTTGGCCGCCGCGGTCAGCTTCTCGATCCGCGCGCGCGTTTCTTCCAGGCGCTCGCGATTTTCCTCCACCACCTCTTCCGGCGCGCGCGCGACGAAATCGGCGTTGCCGAGCTTCGCCTCGATCTTCTTCGCCTCGCCTTCGAGCTTGGCGGTCTCCTTGGCGAGGCGCGTCTTCTCGGCGGCGAAATCGATGACGCCCTCGAGCGGAATGGCGGCGAGAACGCCGCGCACGATCAACTGCGCGCTGCTCTTGGGCGCCGCGTCGACGAAGCTGATTTGCGACAGGCGCGCAAGCTTGCGCAGCGTCTCGTCCCAGCGCGTCACGCGCGCTTGCACTTCCGCATCGGCGCCGATGAGAGCGAGCGGCGCTTCCGCGCCGGCGGGAAGATTCATCTCCGAGCGCACCGAGCGCACTTCCGAGACGAGATCGACGACCCAGCCGATCTCCGCTTCGGCGGCGGCGTCCTCGAGCCCGGCGAGCTCGGGCCATTGCGCCAGCGCCAGCGGGCTCTCGCGCGCCGGGCCCTCGAAGCCCTTTATGCCCCACAGCTCCTCGGTGATGAAGGGCATGAAAGGATGCAGCAGCGCATAGACCTGATCGAGCAGGAAAGCCGTGGTGGCGCGCGCCTCGTCCTTGCCGGCGCCGTCCTCGCCTTGCAGCAGAGGCTTGGCCAGCTCGAGATACCAATCGCAGAACACGTTCCAGACGAAGCGATAGGCGGCGGCCGCGGCGTCGTTGAAGCGATAGGCTTCGATCGCGGCGGCGACCTCGCCGGTCGCGCGCGCCGCCTCGCTGACGATCCAGCGATTGAGCGTGATCTCGTTCTTCTTCGGATCGAAGCCGGAAATGCGGGCGCAGCCGTTGATCTCGGCGAAGCGCGACGCGTTCCACAGCTTGGTCGCGAAATTGCGGTAGCCTTCGACGCGCTGCGTCGAGAGCTTGATGTCGCGTCCCTGCGCCGCCATGGCCGCGAGGGTGAAGCGCAGCGCATCGGCGCCATATTCGTTGATGAGGTGAAGGGGGTCGATGACATTGCCCTTCGACTTCGACATTTTCGCGCCCTTCTCGTCACGGACGAGCGCGTGAATGTAGACGTCGTGGAAGGGGATCTCTTTTTTGAAATAGAGGCCCATCATCATCATGCGGGCGACCCAGAAGAAGATGATGTCGAAGCCCGTCACCAGCACATTGGTGGGGTAGTAGCGATCGAGCTCCTTCGTGTCGTCCGGCCAGCCGAGCGTCGAGAAGGGCCAGAGCGCCGAAGAGAACCAAGTGTCGAGCACGTCCTCGTCGCGCGTCAGCGCCACATCGCGGCCGTGCTTTTCCCGCGCGGCGGCGAGCGCGGCTTCTTCGCTGTCCTCGACGAAGACATTGCCGTCTTCATCATACCAGGCCGGAATGCGATGGCCCCACCAGAGCTGGCGCGACACGCACCAGGGCTGGATGTTCTCGAGCCAATCGAAATAGGTCTTCTCCCAATTCTTCGGCACGAAATTGGTGCGGCCCTCGCGCACGGCGGCGAGCGCCGGCTGCGCCAGAGTCTTGGCGTCCACATACCATTGGTCGGTGAGACGCGGCTCCAGCACGGCGCCGGAGCGGTCGCCGTGCGGCACCATATGCTTGTGGTCCGACACTTCGGCGAGCAGCTCGTGCTCCTCCATCATGGCGACGACGCGCGCGCGCGCTTTCTCGCGGCTGAGGCCGTGCAATTGCTCGACCGTCATGTCGAGCTCGGGAGAGGGCGCGACATGCTCGAAGAAGTCGTGATTGTCCTTCAGCGTCACGAAGCCTTCGGCGTCGAGCACATTGATGAGCCGCAGCTGATGCCGGCGGCCGACCTCGAAATCGTTGAAGTCATGCGCGGGCGTGATCTTCACCGCGCCCGTGCCCTTTTCGGGATCGGAATAGTCGTCGGCGACGATGGGGATCAGACGGCCGACCAGGGGCAGGCGCACATTCTTGCCGACCAGCTTCGTGTAGCGCTCATCCTCCGGATGCACGGCGACCGCCGTGTCGCCGAGCATCGTCTCGGGACGCGTCGTCGCGACGGTGATGAAATCGCCGGTCGGCTGGCCGTCGTGATAGACGATCGGATATTTGAAGTGCCAGAGATGGCCCTTCACCTCGATCTGCTGCACCTCGAGATCGGAGATGGCGGTCAAGAGCTTCGGGTCCCAATTGACGAGGCGCTTGTCCTTGTAGATCAGCCCGTCGCGATGGAGCTGCACGAAGACCTTCACCACGGCGCGGGACAGTCCCTCGTCCAGCGTGAAGCGCTCGCGCGACCAGTCGCAGGAGGCGCCGAGGCGCTTCAATTGCTCGACGATGACGCCGCCCGACTCCGCCTTCCAGGCCCAGACCTCTTCGAGAAATTTGGCGCGGCCCAATTCGCGGCGATGCTGCTGGCGCTCCATGAGCTTGCGCTCGACGACCATCTGCGTGGCGATGCCAGCATGGTCGGTGCCCGGCTGCCACAGCACATCGTCGCCGCGCATGCGATGATAGCGCGCCAGAATATCCTGCAGCGTATTGTTGAGCGCATGGCCCATATGCAGCGAGCCGGTGACATTGGGCGGCGGTATGACGATGGAAAAGGGTTTCGCGTCGGCGCGCTCCGGCCGGCCGGCGCGAAAGGCGCCCGCCTCTTCCCAGAGCTCGCGCATCCGCGCTTCGATGGTCGAGGGGTCGAAGGTCTTTTCCATGGGCATGGGGAAAACGAATGTCCTATCGTCGAAGGACCCCCTCCCCAGCGTTGCGGGAGAGGGCGCAGATGCGGCCCTTCATTCAAAGTTCGCGCAATGTCGCCGTTCCCCTCCCCGCGTGAGCCGGGGAGGGTGAGGGAAGGGCGCTTACACCAGCGCCTTCAGCGCGCTGCGGCCGGCGTAGATCGCCGCCCGGCCCAGCTCCTCCTCGATGCGGATGAGCTGATTGTATTTCGCCACTCTGTCCGAGCGCGCCAGCGAGCCGGTCTTGATCTGGCCGCTGTTCGTCGCCACGGCGATGTCGGCGATGGTCGAATCCTCGGTCTCGCCGGAGCGATGCGAGATCACCGTCGTATAGGCGGCGCGATGCGCCATCTCGACGGCGGCGAGCGTCTCGGTCAGCGTGCCGATCTGATTGACCTTCACCAGCAGCGAATTGGCGACATCCTCGTCGATGCCGCGCGCCAGACGCTCGACATTGGTGACGAAGACATCGTCGCCGACGAGCTGGATCTTGTCGCCGAGCGTGTCGGTCAGAAGGCGCCAGCCCTCCCAATCATCCTCGGCCATGCCGTCTTCTATGGTGACGATCGGATAGGCCTCGACGAGCTTGGCCAGATAGGCCACCTGCTCCTCGACGCTGCGGGTCGTCTTCTCGCCTTCATAGACATATTTGCCGTTCTTGAAGAACTCGGTCGAGGCGACGTCGGCGCCGAGATAAATATCCTCGCCCGGCACGAAGCCGGCGGTCACGATCGCCTCGACGATGAAGTCGAGCGCCGCCTCGGCGGAGGGGATATTGGGGGCGAAGCCGCCCTCGTCGCCGACCGAGGTGGAGAGCCCGGCCTTCTTCAGCGCGGCTTTCAGCGTGTGGAAGACTTCCGCGCCCCAGCGGATCGCCTCGCGCACCGTCGGCGCGCCGACCGGCAGGATCATGAACTCCTGGAAGTCGATCGGATTGTCGGCATGGACGCCGCCATTGATGATGTTCATCATCGGCACCGGCAGCACGCGCGCCTGCACTCCGCCGATATAGCGGTAGAGCGGCATGGAGGAGGCGTCGGCGGCGGCCTTGGCGACGGCGAGAGAGACGCCCAGAATCGCGTTGGCGCCGAGGCGGGACTTGTTCGGCGTGTCGTCGAGCTCGATCAGCGCCTCGTCGACGCCGACCTGATCCTCGGCCTCGAAGCCGACGAGCTCGCCCGCTATGTCCTCATTGACGCTCTGCACGGCGTCCAGCACGCCCTTGCCGAAATAACGGGTGCTGTCGCCGTCGCGCTTCTCCACCGCCTCATGGGCGCCGGTCGAGGCGCCCGACGGCACGGCGGCGCGGCCGAAGGAGCCGTCTTCCAGCGTGACCTCGACCTCGACCGTGGGATTTCCGCGCGAATCGAGTATCTCGCGAGCGTGAATATCGATGATATCGGTCATGTCGGGGCCTCTCTGGCGTCTGGCAGCGCAGTTGCGCGCGTTGTAGACCGAACCGCGCCGACGCGAAAGCCTCCAAAGACGGCCGAAGGCCCTTCCCCGCGGCGTTTCCGGTGGAGCTGCGCGGGGCCCTCGGGCGTCCGCGAGGACGCCGCCTATTTGGACAGACCTCCGGAGAAGCGCTCGAGATCGAAGGCCTCGACGTCCCGCAACAGCTCGACGAAAGCGGTCGCCCAATAATCGGCCGCGGCCTCGCCTTTGGCGGCGCTCGCCGCCGCGGCGTCGCCGATGGCGCCCTCCTTGGAGAGGTCCTGCGTCATCCAGCCGAAGCCGATCGGCCGGTCGGCGCGCAGCCAGGTGAAGTCGCGCTCGAAATCGAGGTTGGCGGAGCGGAAATGCCGCGCTTGCGCCATATCGACGAAATCGGGCGCGAGCGCCAGCATCAGCGAGGTCTCGATCTCGCCGCCATGGATGCCGAGGCGGATTTCCTCCTCGCCGAACAGCCCGTCCGGATAGCCGAAGCGATGCCAGGAGCAGCCGACGGCGAGCAGCCCGTGGCGGGCGCGCAGCTCCAGCGCCGCCTGGGAGAGGAGCGGCGTATTGCCGCCGTGTGAATTGAGGAGTACGAGCTTGCGGCAGCCGGCGCGGGCGACGCCTTCGCCGATCTCGCAGAGGAGGCGCAGCGCCGTCTCATGCGAGAGGGAGAGCGTGCCGGGAAAATCGCCGTGCTCGATGGAGACGCCGATCGCCTGCAAGGGCAGGAACAGCGCATCGAGATCGTCCGGCTGGCGGAGGGCGACGCGCTCGATCATGCCGCGCATGATCGCCGAGTCGACGCCGACCGGCAGATGCGGCCCATGCTGCTCGACGGCGGCGATCGGCAGCACGGCGATCACGCGCTCCATCGCGAGGTCGCGGAAATCGTGGGTGGTGAGGTCGATCCAATAGCGGGACGGAAGCATGGCGGAGAGGGTAGACCTTTCGGGCGGGGATCGCCATAGCCCGCCGAATCCTTCTCCCGCTCGCGGGAGAAGGTGGCCTCGCGAAGCGAGGTCGGATGAGGGCGCCTCCGCGTTGGCGCGCCGTTTGGATCGTCGACTGGAGCCCGGCCCTCATCCGACCCGGCTTCGCCTGGCCACCTTCTCCCGCTCGCGGGAGAAGGACAGCGCGCCCCGAGTTCGTGGAAAAAACAAGGTGAGGCAATCCATGTCGAAACGCTTCGCGGCGAAGATCGCGGCTTTGGCTTTCTTCCTCTCCGCACTCCCGGCCCTCGCGCTGGACAAAGTCTCCTTCGCCACCAATTGGCGGGCGCAGGCCGAGCATGGCGGCTTCTATCAGGCCATCGTCGATGGCACTTACGCCAAATATGGCCTGGACGTCACACTATTGCAGGGTGGGCCGCAATCCAACGCGCGGCTGTTGCTCGCCGCTGGCCGCGTCGATTTCTGCATGGGCGCCAATCTCATCCAGACCTTCTCCGCCGTGCAGCAGAAGGCGCCCATCGTCGCCGTCGCCAGCATGTTCCAGAAGGACCCGATCATCTTCATGTCGCATCCGGGCGAGGGCTTCGATCGTTTCGAGGATTTGCCCAAGGCGACCGCCTTCATCGGCAATGACAATCTCGTCTCGGTCTATCAATGGCTGAAACAGGCCTATGGCTTCAAGGAAGAGAAGATCAAGCCCTATACGTTCAACTCGGCGCCGTTTCTCGCCGACAAGAAGTCGATTCAGCAGGGCTATCTGACCTCCGAGCCTTTCGAGATCGCGCGCCAGGGCGGCTTCACGCCGAATGTCTTTCTGCTCGCCGATTATGGCTATGACAGCTATTCGACGACCATCGAGACGCGCCGGGAGACGATCGAGGCCAAGCCCGATCTCGTGCAGCGCTTCGTCGACGCCTCCATCATCGGCTGGTATCATTACATCTATGGCGACAATTCCGCCGCCAACGCCGCCATCCGCAAGGATAATCCGGAAATGTCCGAGGGCCAGCTCGCCTATTCGGTCGAAAAGCTGAAGGAGCGCGGCATCGTCGATTCCGGCGATTCGGTCGCCCTCGGCATCGGCGCGATGACGGACGCGCGTGTGCGCAGCTTCTTCGACAAAATGGCCAAGGCCGGCGTCTTCCCGGCCGATCTCGCCCTCGCCCAAGGCTATACGACGCGCTTCGTGAACAAAAAGGTCGGGCTCGAGCTGCGGCCCTCCCGGTCGGCGGGGTCGGAGTGACGGCGGGCGTCGCGACAATGGCGGAGCCGCTGGTCTCGCTGCGCGGGATCGGCAAGAGCTTCGCCAATGGCGTCGCCGCCCTCGAGAATTTTCATCTCGATCTGCGCGAGGGCGAGTTCCTGACGCTGCTCGGCCCCTCGGGCTGCGGCAAATCGACGGCGCTGCGGCTCATCGCCGGCCTCGCGACGCCGAACGCCGGCGCGATCGACTGGCGCGACGCATCCGCCGCGCACAATATCGGCTTCGTGTTCCAGGAGGCGACGCTGCTGCCCTGGGCCGATGTCTTCGCCAATGTCTATCTGCCGCTGCGCCTCGCCGGCAAGACGCGTGAAACAGCCGCGCCGCTGGTGCGCGAGACGCTGGCGCTCGTCGGCCTCTCCGAGTTCGAGACGGCGTTGCCGCGCCAGCTCTCCGGCGGCATGAAGATGCGCGTCGCCATCGCCCGCGCTCTGGTCACGCGGCCGCAGCTGCTGCTGATGGACGAGCCCTTCGCCGCGCTGGACGAGGTGACGCGCTTTCGGCTCGGCGACGATCTCCTCGCCATGAAGCGAAGCCTCGATACGACGATCGTCTTCGTCACCCATTCCATCTATGAGAGCGTCTATCTCTCGACGCGCATTCTGGCGCTCTCCGCCCGCGGCGGAACGATCGTCGATACGATCGACATCGACCCCGCCATCATGCGCGACGAGGAATTCCGCACCAGTCCCCAATTCGCGCAATTCTGCCGGCGCGCCTCGGCCGCCTTGCGCGGCGCCTATGGCGAGGAGAAGCATGGGGGAGAGAAGCGTGGGGAAGAGAAGCGATGAGCGCCGCAAGGCCCCGGGAGACCTCCCCGTTGCGCGATGCGCTGCTGCCGCTCGCCGTTCTCATGGGCGCGCTCGCCGTCTGGGAGGCGGTGGTCGTCCTCTGGTCCATTCCCCCCTATGTGCTGCCGGCGCCGAGCGTCATCGGCCAAACGCTGGTGAAGGATCGCGAGATCCTCGTCTCCGCGCTGCTCGTCACTCTGACGACGGCGCTGGAGGCGCTGGCGCTGGCGACGATCGGCGGCGTCACGCTGGCGCTCATGATCTCGCGGTCGCGATGGATGGAGCGAGCGCTGATGCCCTTCGCCATCGTGCTGCAGGTGACGCCCATCATCGCCATAGCGCCGCTGCTGCTGGTCTATCTCGCGCCCGGTGAGGCGGTGCTGGTCTGCGCCTTTCTCGTCGCCTTTTTCCCGATCCTCGCCAACACATCGCTCGGCCTCGCCTCGGTCGATCGCGCCTTGGTCGAGCTTTTCGATCTCTATCGCGCGTCGCCCTGGCAGAAGCTCGTCTATTTGCGCGCGCCGGCGGCGCTGCCGCAATTTTTCGCGGGATTGCGCATCGGCGGCGGGCTGGCGCTGATCGGCGCCATCGCGGCCGAGCTCGCGGCCGGCGCGGCGGGGCAGGGGGCCGGCCTCGCCTTCCGCATCTCGGAGGCCGGCTACAGGCTCGATATTCCGCGCATGTTCGCGGCGTTGGCGCTGGTCTCGCTCGCCGGCGTCGTCATTTATGCGGGGCTGACGGCGCTGTCGCGTCTCGCGCTCTCGCGCTGGCACGAGAGCGCGCGCGGGACGGACGAGTAATCGATGTGCGCGGCTCCTTCTCCCTTCACGGGAGAAGGTGGCCCGGCGAAGCCGGGTCGGATGAGGGTTCGAGGCGTTCTGAAACGAATCGCAATTCGGGTTCGGGCCTCACCGTCCGACGCCCACCTGCGCGCAACGCGAATCGGCGGTCTTGAAGTAGATCGGATCGCAGGGCGCGAAATCTTCCGGGCACATTTTTTCGCAGAATTGCGCTGGCGCGACAACCACGCTCTCGGCCGGCGGCGGCTGGCGGGGGCGTCGCTCGGCGGCCTCCGCCGAGGCGAGAAGAGCGACCGCCAAGGTCGAGGCGAAGACGATCCATTCGCGCATCATCGTCCCTCCCTCGGGAAGGGCGAATCATCGCTCTCCGCGCGCTTCGCCCACTGCGTCCACCCCATATATATCGTTGCGGAAGTGAACGGTTCCATTCGCGGAAGCCCATCCGGTCATATAAACCCAGACGACCGGCACAGGCTTGGGCAAGGTCACGTCCTGACGCTCGCCGCCGATCTTGGACGTGATCGCTGCCCTGTCCCATTGTCCCGGCGTCCCCTCCAGCAACCAGGCGGCGAGGTCGTAGACGCCCTCGACGCGCACGCAGCCATGCGAGAGAAAGCGATAGTCGCTCGAGAAGAGCCGCTTGCTCGGCGTGTCATGCATATAGACCGCATGCTTGTTCGGCATGGCGATGCGAATCGAGCCGAGCGAGTTCTGCGCGCCGCTGTCCTGGCGCAGCGTATAGTTCGCGGCCCGTTCATTGGCCCAATTGATCGATTTCGGCTCGATCTCGGTCCCATGATTGTCGAAGACGCGAATGCGCGCCTTGGCGAGATAGGACGGGTCCTTCTGCATCTTGGGCATGATCTCGTTCTTGATGATCGAGACCGGGACCGTCCAGGTGGGGTTGAGATTGACCGCGCCGATCCTCGCCTCGACCTCGGGCGAGGGATGCTCGACATCGCCGACGATCGCCGTATAGCGGCGCGCGACATGGCCATTCTCGACGGCGTCGACGGCGGCGGAGGGGATGTTGACCACGACATAGCGCGGGCCGAAGGGGAAATCATTGCCGGCGAGCCGCTGCGCCGAGGAGGCGAGCTGGCGAAAGCGCACCGAGGCGGGCACGTCCAATTCGCGCAAGGTCGCCCCGGCGACGGCGCCGGTCTGCTTCAGCCCCATGCGGAATTGGAAATGTTTCACCGCCTGGGTGAGGGCCGCGTCCCAGGCCTCGCCGCCGGCGGATTCGGCGGGCAGATCGCCCTCGGCCGCGAGGCGCTTGCGCAGCGCCGCCACCGCTTTGCCGCGCGCGCCGGGCTGGAGCGGCGTTCCCACCCGCGGCCAGCCGCCGGCGTCGGCGATGGCGGCGTAGCGCTCGGAGGCCAGCGAGGTGGCGAAAAAAGTCTCGGGCTGCAGCGCCGGGGTCGGATCGTCGGAGAGCGCCATTTCGCGCGGCGGCGCGGGCTTGGGCTTGGGTTTTGGCTTGGGTTTTGGCGCGGCCGCCGTCTGAGGCGCGGCGGCGGGCGCGGGCTCCGCCGGCGCCGGGGCGGCGGCCGGCGCGGGCGCGGCGGGCTGCGGCGGCGCAGGAGCGGCGGCCGGGGCCGGGGCCGCTGCGGCGGGCGGGGATGGCGGCGCGGACGGCTCGGCGGCGGCCTGCGCCACAGCGGGGAGCGGCGTCGAGGCGAGCAGTCCCGCCACGGCGAAAATCGCGAATGCGCGACGGGCCTGTCGAATTCGAAACGTGTGTCGCATGGTGTTCCGCGCCAGAATCGCGCCCGAAATCGCCGACGCGCTGCTTTTGCAGCTTTTCCGCCTTGCCGGGCTCGCGGTCAACCCGCCCGGCGGCGATCGCGTGACGCCGATTCCGCGAAATCTGCGGTTTTGCCCGCTTCTCGCCGTCGTCGAAGCGCCGTCCGCGCGGCCCGTCTCTCGACGGCCCTTGCCTTTTCGGCCCGCCCCGCCCATACCGCGCCGCAGCGAGATCGCGCGAGGAAACCGGACGCCATGGGCTTCAAATGTGGAATCGTCGGCCTGCCGAACGTCGGCAAGTCGACCCTCTTCAACGCGCTGACGCAGACCGCGGCGGCGCAGGCGGCCAATTACCCGTTCTGCACCATCGAGCCCAATGTCGGCGACGTCGCCGTGCCCGATCCGCGCCTCGAAAAGCTCTGCGAGATCGCCGGCTCCAAGCAGATCATCCCGACGCGCCTCACCTTCGTCGATATCGCCGGGTTGGTGCGCGGCGCCTCCAAGGGCGAGGGGCTCGGCAATCAGTTTCTGGCCAATATTCGCGAATGCGACGCCATCGCCCATGTGGTGCGCTGCTTCGAGGATGGCGACATCACCCATGTCGAGGGCGACGTCGATCCGATCCGCGACATCGAGACGATCGAGACCGAGCTGATGCTCGCCGATCTCGACAGTCTGGAAAAGCGCGTGATCCCGCTCGAGAAGAAGGCCAAGGGCGCCGACAAGGACGCCAAGGAGCTGCTCGACCTCATGCGCCGCTGCCTCGATCTCGTGCGCGACGGACGGCCCGCCCGCCTCGTCCAGATCGCGCCGGAGGAGCGCGGCGCGCTCGCCGGGCTCGGCCTGCTGTCGTCCAAGCCGGTTCTCTATGTCTGCAATGTCGAGGAGGGCGCCGCGGCCGAGGGCAATGGCTTCTCCGAGAAAGTCGCGGCGCGGGCGCGCGAGGAGGGGGCGGTGAGCGTCGTCGTCTCGGCCAAGATCGAGAGCGAGATCGCCGTGCTGCCGGCCGAGGAGCAGACGGATTATCTCGAGGCGGTGGGGCTCGAGGAGCCGGGCCTCAACCGCGTCATCCGCGCCGGCTATGCGCTGCTGAAGCTGGTGACCTATTTCACCGTCGGCCCCAAGGAGGCGCGCGCCTGGACGATCGAGCAGGGCACCCGCGCCCCGCAGGCGGCGGCCGTCATCCATACGGACTTCGAGAAGGGTTTTATTCGCGCCGAGACGATCGCCTATGAGGATTATGTCGCGCTGCGCGGCGAGGCGGGCGCGCGCGAGGCCGGCAAGTTCCGGCTGGAAGGCAAGGAGTATGTCGTCGCCGATGGCGATGTGCTGCACTTCCGGTTCAACACCTGACGCGGTTGGGGCGTGTGGTGAATGGGGTTTGGGACGCGCCGGGCGGGGACGTTCGGTGGGAGCCGTGATCGCTGCCTCGGCCCGTCGGACGGCCGCAGCCTGTCACGCAATTCGAGAATTAGGGACGAAAATCAGCCCGTTGAATTTTAAGGGCTTTTTCGGTGCGATTTTCCGGTGTGAAATGATCGGCGTTTATGGCAGGCTTGCCCCATGCCCATGATGGCCCCGCCCGACCCGATCCTCGAGCGCTTTCGCGCGGCGCTCGCCGAGACCTACGGCGACCGGCTGTCCCGCGCGGTCCTGTTCGGTTCCCGCGCGCGGGGGGATGCGCGACCGGATTCCGACTACGACATAGCCGTCTTTTTGCGCGACATGCCCGACCGCTTCGAGGAAATGAACCGGCTCGCAGACCTCGGCACCGGCATTCTCTACGAAACCGGCGGCGTCATTCATGCCCTGCCTTATCAGGCCGCGACCTACAACGACCCGCGCATGCCTTTGATGCATGAAATCCGCGCGGAAGGGCTCGATTTATGAAGCCCCAGACAGATGCATTCCTCGAAAAGGCGAAAGAGCTTCTGGGACAGGCCGAAAGAATGCTTGGCGTAGGCTTGAACGAAGCCGCTGGGCGCACGGCCTATCTTGCCGGATTCCATGCCGCCCAAGCTCTGATCTTCGAGAACCACGACCGCGTTTTCAAAACACATTCGGGTGTTCAGGGCGAGTTCGCGCGTCTGGTGAAGAACGATCCGCGCTTCGACATCGACCTTCGCGCCTTTCTCGGCCGCACCTACAATCTGAAAGCCATCGCCGATTATGAAACAGGCGCGGACTCCCATGTCTCCCATGAGCATGCCGCCGAGGCGATTGCGGGCGCCGTGCGATTTGTCGAGACGCTTTCCTCTCTGCTGTCTGACAGCTCGTGAGGCAGGCGTGGCATGAATTACGGCTACGCGCGTGTCTCGATAGACGGGTCACTGTAATACCCGCAGATTTCGAGAAGAGTTTTATCTGCGCCGAGACGATCGCCTATGAGGATTATGTCACGCTGAGCGGCGTGGCAGGCGGGCGCGAGGCCGGCAAGTTCCGGCTGGCCGGCAAGGAGTATGTCGTCGCCGATGGCGATGTGCTGCACTTCCGGTTCAACACCTGACGCCGGTTGGGACGTGTGGTGAGTGGGGTCCGGGATGCGGCAGTAGCGGACCGCTGGTTATCGTCGTAGACACGACGAATGACCGACGTAGCGAACAAGATTCCAGTCGACCTCATCGAGGCAGCAGTCCTGCACCTCGATTGTGAGGAAGCGGATGGTCCGGGTCCGCCCACTGGGTGGCGGGCGGTATCGCTTCTACAGCAGCGCGCCGATACTGTCATGTTGTCCGCAGCAATAGCGTTAAGCGTAAGCGCTGAAAGTGTCCGACGTCGCGTCGGAGCAGCTATTCTAGGCCAGCTCGGTCACTCGCATGACAATCCGGATGGCGTCTTCCGGGAAGAACGATACGGCGCTCTCGAACGGCTCCTACTCAACGAAATCGAGACCGCCGCCGACGCTGACGTTCTGGAGGATACTTGCGTCGCCTTGGGCCACCTCCGCGATTGCCGTGCAATTCCCATCGCGTTGAAACTCGTCTTACATTCGAACGCAAAGGTCCGGTTCGGTGTTGTCATGGCGCTTACCGGATATGAGGACGAAGCCGCGATCGCGGGACTAATCAAGTTGTCGTCTGATGACGCCAGCGACGTTCGCGACTGGGCGACTTTCGGCCTCGGGCAGCATATCGACGTCGATAGCGATCAAATCAGAGCGGCCCTGCACGCGCGCCTTGTCGATATCAATCCTGACGTCAGGAACGAGGCGATCGCGGGACTTGCGCGGCGCAAGGACAACGCGGTGTCGTCAGTGCTAGCTCGGGAGCTGAGCGTGCAAGTCGCAACACCGCTCTTTGAAGCCGCTCGCGATCTGGCTGACCCTTCCCTGTGCGCCGCATTGTTAGCAGCCCGCGAAATCGGGCAACCGTGGCGCAGTCACGAAGAAAAGGACTGGCTGAAGGCGATGGCGGCCTGCGGCTGCCCTCTGCCAGATTCGTAATATCCCCAATGGGTTAAAAGTAGCCGCCTCATCACCCGATATCGCCGCGCAGCCACAGTGGAAAGCGCCGATCGGCTCATAGCCGCCGTCTTTGCTCTCGGGCGATGGCTTGGTCCAACGCTTGAAGGAATTGGGATCGGTTCGCCGAAGAAAATGGCGGGGGGCCGCCGGTGATTTCGCCCGTCGAGCGGATATGCTCCATCAGCGAGCGCTGCGCGAGCGCCAGACCGATCGAGTCCTGCGTGAAGGCGCGACCATAGGGCGCGATCGCATGCGCCGCCTTCGCCAATACACGTCCGGCCAAAGGAATATCGCTGGTGACGACCACATCGCCGGCGACGACCTGCTCGGCGATCCAATCGTCGGCCGCGTCGGCTCCGGCCTCGACGATGATCCGGGCGATCAGCGGCGATCGCGGGATTTGCATGAAGCTGTTGGAGACGACGAACGTCCGCAAGCCATAGCGCGAGGCGACTTTATACGTTTCATCTTTCACGGGGCAGGCGTCGCCGTCGATGTAGATCGTGATCGTCATGGCGCATTCTAAGGCGACACAGGGACATAATCGAGTCGATCGACGCGCCGAGAGGGCGATCGGGCGAACGCCGAAATGGGCGCGCCAATTCTCGTTTACCCGATCGCCCTGCGCGCCGGAAGGCTCGCATCGCGGGGCCTCGCAAGGGCGTGATTGTTTCGCCGCGCGCCTATCGGGCGTCGGTCGTCGCCCCGCCGTGCCTCTGGCAGGGCGCCGCCTGCGCCTTATGTCTCCCCGATCCGCAGGGCTCGCGGCAAGGTCGCAAGGCGGCAAGGCGGCAAGGGAGGCGCGCATGAGCGATCCGAGCGCAATCGAGCGAGGGCAGGGCCGTCCCCGAGGAGAAGGCCGCCCTTATGACATCGCCTGCCTGATACTGGGCGGGGTCGTCTGCGTCGCGCCCTGGGCCTTCGGCTATCATGACGATATGACCGCCGCCGCCGTGAGCTGGATCGCCGGCAGCTTCATCATCATCGCCGCGGCGATCGCGCTCACCAGCTACACGCGGCTCTTCCGCGAGGTGAATGTCGTGCTCGGCGCGCTCACCGCCTTCGCGCCCTGGCTGCTGCGCTTCGAGCATAATGTCCCCGCCGCCGTGGCGCTCGGCGTGCTGGGCGGGATCGTCGCCTTCATCTCCGCCGCCGAGCTGCTGTTCTGGCCAGAGCCCGGCGCGAATGCTTGAGACTTATTTCGCCGGCGGCGTGCAGACCACCGAGCTCTCGTTCAAGACGAAGCAGATCGACATCTGCCCCGAGCGCAGATCGACGCGGAACACGCCGCCCTCGCCCGTATGGCGCGAGGCGATGAGGGCGTATTCGCTGAATTGCCCGGCCTTGGCGCCCTCGCCCGGCGGATAGCAGAGCGTGACGCCGACGGCGGCGCCGTCCTTCAGCCCATATTGGCAGGCCCCGACCTCGCCGCTGGCGCGATCGAGCCGAAAGACGCGGTTGAGATCGGTCTGCGGGGCGGCGAGAAATTCGTAATTGCCGGCGAGCGCCGCGCCGACCGACGCCGAGAAGGCCGGCGCCGCCAGGGCGGCCCCGAGAGAGAGGAGACGAATGGCTGCGCGCAAGGTTACACTCCTTCGACGAATCACCGGGCGCAGTCTACACGCCGATGCGGCAATCGCGAGACGGCGCCGGCGGGCAGGCGGAGAAGGGGCAGGCGGATGGACGGCGCGCCGACACTGGTCTTCGATCTCGACGGCACGCTCGCCGACACGGCCGGCGACCTCATAGCGACGCTCGGGGTTCTGCTGGAGCGCGACGGCCGCGCGCCCGTGCCGCTCTCGGCGGTGCGCACGCTCGCCGGGGCGGGCGCGCGGGCGATGATCGAGCGCGGCTTCGCGGCGACGGGCGCGCCGCTGCCGCCGGAGCGGATCGAGGCGCTGTTTCACGATTTTATCGACCATTATCGCGAGCGTATCGCCGTGGAGACGCGGCTTTTTCCGGGAGCCGAGGCGGCGCTGGACCGATTCGCCGAGGCCGGCTTCGCGCTCGCAGTCTGCACCAATAAATCCGAGGCGCTCGCCGTTCTGCTGCTCGAACGGCTGGGCGTGGCCGAGCGATTCGCGGCGATCTGCGGCCGCGACACCTTCCCGGTCCACAAGCCGAACGCGCGCGCGCTGACGCTGACGATCGAAAAGGCGGGGGGCCGGACGGCGCGCGCGGTGATGATCGGCGATTCGCAGACCGACATAGCGACGGCCAAAAACGCCGGCGTGCCAGTGGTGGCGGTGGATTTCGGCTATACGGAAACGCCGGTCTCGGCCTTCGCCCCCGACCGCGTGATCTCGCATTTCGACGAATTATGGGGTGCGGTGGCGTCGCTCGGGGCGCTGGAAACGTCGGCATGCACTTGACGGGATATGGCGTCGTCTCTTAGAGGAAGGTCCGGCCTCACAGGCTTACGGGCGGCTAGCTCAGCGGGAGAGCACTCCCTTCACACGGGAGGGGTCACAGGTTCAATCCCTGTGCCGCCCACCATTACTCGGCTTCGCGACGACTTTGGCGTTTTTGCTCGGCCAGACCGCGAGGCGAACGTCTTTCGTGCGAATGTCTTGCGCAAGCGCGATCGCTGTGGCACAAGGCCGCCCGACGCTGCAGTAGCTCAGTGGTAGAGCACTCCCTTGGTAAGGGAGAGGTCGAGAGTTCAATCCTCTCTTGCAGCACCATCAAACTCCAACGATATCAGTCTAATAGTCGAATCAACGATTTCGCAACGCCCGGATGATACCGTGAGGTGCTCCCGAATGGTGTTGCGCATGGCCCGTCCGTTCAAGCATCCCAAGACCGGGGTCTATTGGCTCCGCAAGCACGTTCCTTTGGAACTGCGCGTTCTCGACGAGAAGCTGCCGAAGGAGATGCGACGCTCCCTCGGCACGAAGAATCCCCGCGAAGCCAGGCGCGTGCACGCGGAGATGATGGAATCGATAGAGGCGGCGTGGCTGGATTTGCGCCAGCGGGCCGGCGCTCCAATTCCCGAGCGGGAGCCGAAGCCGAAGGCTCCAAGAATCGAGAAGCCGAATCCAACGTGGATCAACGATCAGCAGATCGAGGGTCTGGCGGGCGCGGTCTACCGGGCGACGATCGAGCAGTCCGCCGGGAGGCGGGATCCGCTGTCGGCGCATGCGTGGGAGTGGCAGGAGAACATCGGTCGGATGGCTCTGGGTCTGGCCGAGATCCCCGAGGTCTGGGCGGACTGGAACGCGGAGGAGGCGGCGTGGGGCTTCGTGGAGCCTCTGGTGCGGAAGGTGCTCGAGGAGCACGGGCTCGACATCTGCCAATATTCCTGGGCCCGGCTCCGGCCGCGCGCGCTGGAGGCTCGGCTCAGGGCCATCGAGCAGATTTTGAGGGAGGCCAACTACGACTGGACGCCCGACGCGGCGGCTGCGGCCTTCCCCGAGCTGAAGCTGCCCCTGACGGCGGCGCGGCTGTGGAAGGAATATGTCGAGGTCCGCAACGTGCCGAGCGGGACGCGGAAGCGGTGGAAGCCGATCTTCGACGGCTTCGTGGCCTTCGTCGGCCGGGACGACATGGCGATCGTGACGGAGGACCATATCAATCGGTGGCGCGACCACCTGATCGAAGGCGGCCTGACGCGCACGAACGTGAAGAAGAACTACCTGATCTGCCTGAAGGCGATCTTCGCATTCGCGGTCCGCAACAAGCTTCTCAAGGCCAACCCGGCCTCGGGCGCGCATGTCGAGATCGGTCGGCGCGACGAGAAGCCGGTGAAGATGCGCGCTCTCTCGGACGAGGAGGCGGCGATGATCCTGACGGCGACGCTCGCGCCGGTGGGCAAGCGGATGTCGGTCAAGCGGGCCGCGGCGCAGCGATGGGCGCCGTGGATCTGCGCCTACACCGGCTGCCGGGTGAACGAGGCGACGCAATTGCGGGCCTGCGACATCGCCAAGGTGGACGGGATCTGGTGCTTCCGGTTCACGCCCGAGGCCGGGACGACGAAGAACGGCGAGGAGCGCGACATTCCCATCGCGCCGCACCTCATCGAGCAGGGATTCCTCGACTATGCGGGGTCATTCGAGGGCGACGCACCCCTGTTCCACAATTCGACGTCGAAGGACCGCGACGCGCTCGCGAGCGCGGCGGAGACGATCGGCGGTCGCCTGGCGACATGGGTCCGCGACATCGGCGTCGCCGATCCCGCCGTCGCCCCGAACCACGGCTGGCGGCACCGCTTCAAGGTCGAGTGCGCCGGGATCATCCCCGAGGCGCACATCGACTACATCCAGGCCCACGTTCCCGTGAACGTGGGTCGGCACTACAACCGGCCTCCGCCGCGCAAGCTCCTGCCGTGGATCAAGAAGATCCCGCGCTACGATATCCCGGGCCTTCCCAAGGCGCCGGCACATGGCGGGAAGGACGCCGGCGAGGGGGACGGGGCGGCGGAGTGAGGGCTGGCGGCCATGGTCTTGGGTGGAGTCCTTGCCGGCGCCTGTCGGCAAGGATGACCATTGAATGGTCAGGAATGGCCTTCCACGGAGACAAGTTCATCGAAGAGCGGGAAGAGGCTCAGTCGCAGATCGCGCGAATTTTCCAAGCGGCGACGATAGGCATCGGATTCGCGGGAGATAGGCAACTTTTCAACGCCTACACTGGTTGCAGTAGAAAATACGCCCGCATCCAGTCCGTTGGGACCGAACCTAAAACATTGCCTGAGCATTACCTCAACAACCGCTTTCCCAGTCGCGGGAGGAAGTGACTTTAGCAATGCTAATCTTTTGCCTAATGAGACATAAAACGACTCTTTATTTTCTTTATGTATCAATTCTAAATTGAATAGTTCGGGATCACTACTCGATAGCTGAAATGATTTTGCAATGGCGATCGAGCTTCCTAGAAGAGGATGCCTCGTCGCGTCGTGCATCGCTTGTGCTAGCTCTTCCTCCCTGCCGAGGGATCTAGCAAAGGCGATCGATGCAAATGCCCAATTATGAATTATTGTCGTATTTGGTGTTGTCGCTGGCGGGAACGAGAAAGTGCAAAAAATAAGAGGCTCGGTGGCGGCCATCCTCCATAGCGAAAGTAGCTCATTGAAAGCCGCGCCGATAAGATCAGCGAGTTTTTCTTCCTCAATTGCAAGCTCGCGTGCCATATCGCGCTGCTTGTCAGCGAGAATCATAAGCGGATGCCAAGCATCACTGAACGAGATAGCTGGATCACCGTTTGCTGCCGATTTAAGAATTGCAATCAGCGCGTTAATCGCATCTCTAACGCCGGCCTCCTTCACTATCTTAGGTTCAACCAGAAGCGCCATGATATAGTAGGTCGCGTTGCTCGAGTTGAACTCGCTGGCCCGCGCCCTCGTATGAGAGACGATATATTCTAGTTTATCAAATCCTAATTCGATTAATGAAGAACCAAGGCGATGGATGATAAACAGTATTCTCGCATGCTCGGATTCTGTTTCAAGGCAATAGCGAATCAGAGCTTGCGTAGCTATCTTCGCGATTTCACGATCGCGTCCGTAAAGTGAAATAGCAGGCTCCGATACGAGAAATGTTATCGCCACACGAGCAACGGTCCATGGAGCGCCATTTGGAAATCTTTCCAAACTGGACAACATTGCTTTAATCGCATTCGACAAAAGTTCGTCAGAAAAAATATCTGCATACTCACTAAAAGTTTCAATAGCGCTTGAAATATTATTAAAGTCTTTGTCGTCTACCATCGTAGAAATAGCTTTGATGATAGACTCTGCTTCAAGCCCTCTAAATTCAGGTCTCGACTTCGCAATTTCTTGAAGTCCCTTCAATCCCGCATTTCCTAGGTCTCGGTCACTGAAGATAGACCGCTCAGAAAATCTTGTGGCATCTGCTATAAAGCGTATCATCATTGACGCTGCGTCTGTAGATTCTATTGGAAGAAACTGAAGCCATCGACGAAATATGACCAAGGCGACCGCTGTTCGCTTTATCTTTACGCCTTCGGTCCTTTTGCATATATCGATAGCCTCCTGAACACTCGATAATTGAACATAGCAGCGAACGAATTCTTCGCTCCATGTCGTCTTTTCGGCAATATCGCGAAAGCCACTCTCAATGATAAGCCTTAGCCCGATCGAGAACGCTTCTTCATTTCGGTCATTTTTGATTTTAGACCTTAGCTCATCAATGATCGATCTGCCATAAAAAGCTTTTGTTCGACTGCTTTCAACAACCACGCCCAAGGATATCTGTCTGCGCAGGATTGCCCAAAACTTCCTATTCGCATTGACATAGTCTTCGCATGCCCAAGCCATTAGGGCACCGCCAAGGTTGTAAGTATCTTTGACTTGAGGAGCGAACAAAATTGCAGGCCTGATTTCGTCAGGAATCATCAGAGTGTCTGTCGCTTCCGTCGCCGACTGCATGCTGTCTGTCGACGCATTCGATATTGACAGGAACTCAGAGTTCAAATTAGAATTCTTGGTAAGCTTAGTAAGACAATCGTGCGCGATTTGCGGTCCTTGAGCGAACCACAATGCAGTGGCGTGCGACTGCGTTGTCAGAACCCGCATCGAAGCGACGAAGGCGCGCCACTCGAAACCGATGTCTTGCGAGAGCATTGATTCGGCATGTTTATAGAGTTCTTTGGCCGCGTCCCAGCAGTCGATGTCTCCACAAAGGTCTCCGAGGTGTTTGACGACAACTGCATCGAGCGGCCTGCTGAAAGCCGATGTAATATTTTCGACTAGCGATGCGAGCGCTTCCGGTGATAGGCCGCGTTCATGCAGCTTGCCGATGGCGTCCGTTATAACCGTCAACGCCTCTGGGATAGGCGCGTCTGGTCTCCAGCGTGTTAACGTGTCGATGTCTATCGATCCGAGGGCGTAGGCCGTTTCCAACGCCTCCATCACTGACGATTTGGAAGACGCGACACCGCGTGGATACCGCACCACCGAGTCGTTGTTCGACACGACGCTCCTGATCAAATTCTGAAGATAGGCCGCGAATGGATCTTGTATTTTACGAGGACGTATTATCCAGGCGGCAAGGACGCCCTCTCCACTGGACAGCATGTCGAACAGGTCGCTCAGCGCGACTTGATTGTCACTAACGATTTCCACGGTCGCGGCGCAGAGCTCCTCGAGCATATCCGCAGATAGGAAGTGCCGCAGTGAAATCCAAGGCAAATAATTTTGCTCGAAGTGCTCTCGGCGGCTCAGGGAGTGGTTATTCTGCATCCTGCGCCTCCTGCTTTGCAAACCTTATTTCACCACCGTCGGCCTGTCGACCAACGTATATTACACACTTTTCTATGCTTGAAAAGTTTGACCATAAAGAGTTATCGCGAGGAAGTCGGTGTATTGTACACTCAAGAACACGCACTTCGATGCCTTGCTTGTTGCTTATCGGAGACAGCATGCATATAAATCCCATACTGCTCCATTTCGTCAAGGCATCATCGTCAGGACGCGACCAGCTATTGTTTTGGCTTTCGTCTTTGTTTTTCGGCCGGCCCCAACATGAAGTATCAATCCCAGAAGGAAATAATGCATTTTTAGGCGGCGGAACGGGGATAAATACTCCAGATAGCCCTCCGTCTTTCATTTTTACACTATCTCCATCTTCAATTTTTATGTCATGAAAATTTGCAAGAACAAATACAGAGAAGTGGTGACGGTGAAAATCGTCCGCCGACTTTTGAAAAGAATCAAGAAACTTTCTGTGCCATTCCCTGTGTATGCTTGGACGCGCAACACCATTTTTCACCTGTGGAGTGCATGTTGAAACGGATACAATATCGATATGATCTGGAACGTCGCCGTCGAAACATTGTGTTGGTATTTTATTTATAAGTTCGATAGGGCCGCCCATACCTTTATCTGTCTGTAGCGTTGTTGCATCTGAGCATAGAAGTGGTTGCATCACAATATTTTTAAGGTTACCCTTGCTCTGTCTAAGTGTTATTAAATTTAATAAATTTGCTTCGCTCATATGGTTTTCAGGTGACGGACTAAACTCGAATATAGATCTAACGATCTTGGGATGGATGCACACGCGTAATTTGTTGTGTTTATCAATAGCAAATACGCAGCCAACATTGAACATTTCGTCGCTGCGCTGACTTGTTATCCACGACTTAAATTTTTGAATATCATCAATATATATAGATTTTACTTGTTCTATTGATTCGATAAGATTCAATAAGTCGCGAGTGGAGAACAGGTATTCTGAATTATAGCCGATGCGAAGCCCTACGTGCACGCACGTAAAAATTCCCTTAATCGTAGTAAGGGCCTGTAGCAGTGTATCTGGATCTATAAATGCTTCTGGGAATGTTATTAAGTCGACGCGCTTCGTCGATATTGATTTGCGAATATTGTCATATTTATCGATCTTATCATTTTCAGGCGGCATTATTAGATGCGTCATCGTTGCATCGAATATCTTTTTGTGTGTTTTTGGGTCGTAATGAATCGGCTCGACGACGCGCGCTGTGAAAGTGCGGGCATTGCGTTCGATTGGCCATTGGATGTGGTTGCCTTTAAATTCGGTCATTTTCTTTTCGTCGCATACGTCGAAAGCATGAGATAATGGGTGCAGACGTTTTGAATCGTGTCAAGGCATTTGACTCGTTCGCCCCTCAGACCGTCATTCACGGGAGCGGATATCGTTACACCAAAGGTTTTATGACTTCGTCGAGGAGTGCTGAGGCTCCTCTAAAGCTGATGACGCCTGTGCTGCGGGTTCTGACGCTCGCAGCGCAAGCTTCTCAGATAGGGAGACCCGCCAGTAAGGCAGAAATCGAGCAAAAACTGTCGACGGCATACCTTGGATATTTTCGACCCACCACGAAATAGAATTTAAATCAATGTGTACGAGCTGCGTGGGCGCATCGCCGTCGTCGATATCCAATGAAGTCACGAAATAGACGTAGTCGGCTTCGCTCGAACGATACAGGCCAACAACCCACACCGCCTCGAACAGGAGCGGTTGCGGCAGGAGTCGCGCGGCCCTGTTCGCAAACCATTCGGAGTCGCCTCCTTCCAAGAATACAACCAAGGTCTTGCCGGAAGCATATGCGGCCCCACCCTTCGTCTGCTTTTGTTGTATCGCTCGGATAATCAGATCCTCTACACTTAGACCGTTATCTTTTGGTCCGCGCGGCGCAAGGACATGCTCGGTCGGATAGGGTTTTCCCTCACCCAGATCGTAAATGATCCCATCCCCACCGATCGGGTCGCTGGAAAAAGTGAACCGTTCGCTCCCCGTGACGGAGTTCTGTGCGGCGCAGATCAACCAATTTGCCAACACCTCACGCGACCGCATGTCGTCGAAGTTCTTGAACGGCTTGCCTGTGAACAGATGCTGACCATTCAGAATGAACTTTTTCATCTCCTCCAGGCATATTTTCATGCTTTTGAATCGCTTTGCATCGTATCTCATGAACGAGTATCCTTCCCAAAGACTTTTCATGCCATCCAACGCTGATGGCGGCGGTCGTTACTCGCGGTCTGACGTCGACAAACTACGAACGCAAGTCGACCCGAGGTGGATGGCTATGAAAAAGTGGTTGGTATCAGGTTAGAATTCCGATTGGATCCATTCCAGCGATCACGACCGCTATCTCCAAAAAATTTTCCTCAAACCGACTCGACTCCGTTCATGGCCTGTTCTAGTTTCCCCGTCATGAGCATGAACCCCACGATACGCGTCGAACGCGAAGCCGAAGAACGGTTGCCGAAAGGCGGCCGCCCGGCTCCGTTCGTCCTCCGCGGAGCCCGCCGAATCTAGGCGCGCTGGAGGACGCCCCGCGTATGTGAGCGTCTTCCGATGAGTTCGTTCTTCTTCCCCTTCTCCGTCCCGATCGCCGGCGCCCGTCGCGCCGAATTCGAACGCCGGCCCGGCGCGACGCGCGCCTGAGCGCGCTCCCCGTCCGCCGGGCCTTCCCCCTTCGAACAGCGATTCCACCGCGCCGGCGTCCCGCCCGCGCGAACGACGGAGCTTTTTTCAATGTCTTCCACGATCTTCTTCGACGCCGACCTCGACGTGCTGGCCGCGCGGACGCGTTCGCTGGCCGACGATCTCGCGCGCCTTCACGTCGACGGCGGCCCCACCGACGCCGATCTCGCCGACGCGCCGCTGCTCGACCATTGGGTCAAGGCGGCGCGCATGCTTCCCGCTTTGGCCGGCTCGGTTTCCGGCCACCCCGTGATGGGCGACCGCCCGCGGATCGTCACCTCGGACCTGTTCGCGCTCGACGCCGACGCCGGCTGGGCGCGCACGGCGAACCGCTTCTATCGCCTCGGTCGTCCCGGCGGCGCCGCGCGCGGGAGGGACCAATGAGCCGGCTCTCGCATCTCAAAGGAAACGACGACCTCTTCGACCGCCCCGACGATGACGACGACGACGCGGTGTCGCCGGGCGGCGTCGGCGACGCGCTGGCGTGGGCGTGTCTCAGGGCGGCCCTGCCGGTGGATCTCAGGCGGCGCATTCGTCGCGGCGACACGGTCGCCGTCGTCGTCCAGGCGCCCGGCGCCGACTGGTGCGATCCCCTGGCGCGCGCCGTCCATAAGGACCCCCACCAGGTCGTCTGCCTGTCGCGGGACGGCTCCTCCCGTCGCGACCACGATCCCGCGCACGGCAACGACGGCGTCGCGGCGGATCTCGCGGGCGGGCGTTCCGTCGTCGGCGTCTCGCAGGATCCGCAGCGGTTCCTGCCGTCGACGCTGGTCTCCGTCGCCGACGCGCAGGTCCGCGTCCGCGCTCCCGACGCCAAGATTCTGCGGTCGCTGCTGCGGAAGCACGCGAGCGGACGCGTTCCCGACGCGCTTCCCGACGTCTCGACGCTCGGCTTCCATGAGGTCGTGGCCTGCTTTCGCTCGGGCGCGGCGGCGCGCGACGTCGTCGCCAATCTGGTGCGGATCGCCGACGCCAAGAAGGCGGCGACCGTCGGCGCGATCCGCGACGCGGACGACGTGCCGCCGCTCGACTGCCTGCCCGCCGATCTGCGCCGGCTGGCGCGGGACATCGCCTCGGGCGTCGCCGACTATCGCGCCGGTCGAATCCGCTGGCGCGACGTGCGGACGCCGGGCGTGCTGCTCGCCGGCCCGCCCGGCGCGGGAAAGACGACCTTCGCTGCGTCGCTCGCCCGCGCCATGGACGTTCCGCTGATCGTCGATTCCTGCGGACCCATGTTCGCGCGCGGCGGCGACGCCGGCCATCTCGGCACCATCGCCCGCGCGATGCAGGACGTCTTCGATGCGGCGCGCGCCGCCGCCTCCGTCGCCGGCGTCTCCCTCCTCTGTGTCGACGAGTTCGAGGCGGCCTGTCCCGACCGGGCGTCGATGGACCGGCGCGGCCGCGACTTCTGGACGCCGATCGTCACCTTGGCGCTGACCCTGCTCGAGGACCACGACGGCGTGATCGTGGTCGCCGCCTCCAATTGCGCCGATGCGGTGGACGCCGCCGCCGTCAGGCCGGGCCGGCTGACGCGCGTCGACGTCGCTCCGCCCGGAGCGGACACGCTCGCGCGCATCCTGCGCTGGCGGCTCGGCGACGCGCTTTCGGGCGTCGCCGACGCCGATCTCGTCGCGACGGTCCGTCTCGCCGGGCCCGGCGCGACGCCGGCGCAGGCGGCGCATTGGGCGCGCGACGTCCTCCACGCCGCCCGCAGCGCGCGCCGCGACGCCGGGCTCGACGATCTGCTGCGCGTGATCGCTCCGCCCGATCACCGCTCGCCCGCCGACCGGCGCGTCGCCGCCGTCCACGAGGCCGGGCATTGCGTCGCCTATCTCGACGCGGGGCTGACCATCGCCTCGACGTCCATCGTCGTGCGCGGGAACGCGGGCGGGGAGACCCGCGCCGCCGGGAGCCCGCCGATGTTCCCGACGCGCGCCGACCTCGACGCCGGCGTCGCGCTGCTGCTCGCCGGGCGCGCCGCCGAGGAGATCGTCCTCGGCGCCGCGTCCACGGGCGCCGTCGTCGATCTCGCGATGGCGACGCGCGCGCTGGCCGACGGGCATGGCAGCCACGGGCTGGGCGACTCGCTGCTGCACCGCGCCGACCCGGCGCGAACGCTGGCCTTCGATCATGGACTGCGCGCCGCCGTCGAGGCGGATCTCGCCCGGCTGCACGCCCGCGCGCTCGATCTGATCCGCCGGCGCCGCGCCGACGTGGAGCACATCGCCGACGCGCTGCTGACGCGCCGGTTCCTGACCGGGGACGACGTCGCCGCCCTGCTGGCGCCGCCGCCGGTCCGCGACGCCGGCCCGAAGGACGGAGCGACGGACGCCGGGCCCGGCCCCAAGGTTCGCGGGCCGAAGATTCGCGGGAGGAGTTCATGACGGACGGCGACCTGCTCGACGACGTCGTCGCGCGCCTGTGGACGGTGCGCGAGCGGCTCGGATCGCGGATCTTCCGCGCCGCCGTGAAGGGCGCGCTCAACGGAATCGCCGCCGCCATCCTCGAGGAGGCGGAACGGCGCGCCGGCCTGCGACCCGACGGAGTCGTTGTCAAGTTTCCGCTCGGGCGGCGACGAATTCGCGCCGCCGGGAACGGCGACCTCGAATCCTAGAATGTAGGCTATTAATCCTACATCGGCGCGATGCGCGAAGGCCCGGCCGGAAGGACCGTCGCCACAGTTCCATTCGCGGGGCCACAAAACCCCGCGCTATCTGACGGAAAATATACGAGTCAAGCGAAAAGGCTCCCGGCCTCCTCCCGGCGACATCGGTCGGCGGGCTCGGGCAGTCGCAACTTCGAAAGGGGCATTGATTCCTATGACCATCACCGACCATGTTTCCGACCGCACGCCGACGGCGGTCGATCGGGATCCCACCCGCGCGGCTCTGGCGGCGGCGTTCGAGGGGAAGGCCCTGCTCACCATGGGCGAGGCCGCCGGCGTCCTGAGGCTGAGCGTCCGCACGCTTCGGCTTCATGTTGCCCGCGGCGACATCGCCTTCGTGACGGAGGGCGCCGGCGCGATCCGTCCGCGCAAGCGGTTCGCCTTCGCCGACCTCGATCAGTTCGTCCAGAGGCAGCGCCGTCGGATGCAGCCCATCCAGCGACCCGCCCCGAGGATCAATGTCAGCGTGAGAGTAAGGCCGACAGGCCGTGGAGGTTGAAATGGCTAGCTTCAAAAAGACGCCGCGCGTCTTCAAGAGAAAGGATTCGCCCTACTGGGTCTATGATTTCCAGATCAGAGGCATCAGGTTCAACGGATCGACCAAGGAGACCAATCGCAAGCAGGCGGAGACCTACGTCCGCAATCTCGTCGACGAGGCGCTGCGCGGAGCGAAGGCGCCGGCGGCCGTTCACTCGGAGGATCGCACCTTCGCGCAGGCCGTCGACGATTACGCCCGCGAGCGCCTCTCGACGATCGCGTCGGGAAAGAAGCTCCGCAGCAGTCTCGATCTGATTGCGGGATTGATCGGCGCCGACAAAATGCTGTCGGAGTTCGATCACGCGGCGGCGAGCGATCTGCTCAAGGCGCTTCGCGAGCATAAACCGAAGAAAAAGCTGGTTGGGGCCAGCTATGCGCCTCGCACTCTTGCCGCTTTCGTCAATGTCTTGCGGTCGTTGCTCAGCCATGCGCGCGACGTCTGGAGGATCCCGTTGGCGCCGATCCAATGGCGCAAGCTGGGAGTAAAGGTTCCGCCGAGGTCGATCCGCGACTACTCGTTCGAGGAGGAGAGCGCGATGTACGCGGTCATGGATCCCGAGGACGCCGCGATCACCAAGCTCATGATCGACACGGGACTGCGCCTCGGCAACGCCGTATCCCTGCGCTGGTCGGAGGTGCGGTTCGAATTCGACGAAATTCACGTCTGGGTCAAGCCAGGCAAGCCGCACATTGCCCTCATGACGCCGCGGGTTCGCGAGCTCCTTCTAGAGCGCCAAGGAAACCACCCGGAATTCGTCTTCACATACTGCGCGAAGACGAAGGTGCGCACGGTCGGTGGGGTAAAGCTCCCTCTCGAGCGTTATCCCGTCACAAAAAGCACCTTTCAGCACCGATGGGACAAGCTCAAAAAGATTCTCCCGTTCCTGGGTGACCGCCACGACTGTCGCCGTACATCGGGCACCAGAATTGCGCGCTACACCGGGAGCATCTTCGCCGTCATGGGGCATCTCGGGCACACGAACATCGCGCAATCGATGCCCTACATCGCCTTCTGTAAAAAGGATCACAAAGCCGCCATGGCGACGGTGGCGCAGATGGAGAAGGCGGCGCGAGGCGCGAAACCGACGGAGAACGAGCCTTCGTGACGACGCCGACTTGTAGACGAACCGGAAAAGGAGGGGGCCCGCCAGCCCCCTCTTTTTTTTGCTCGGAACGAATCGGCGTCGAACCGCCCCTAAATGCTCGAACGCTTAGGGTGGAGAACGACTGCGTCATGTGGACTGACGCGCGTGCGGAACTCAACGAGCGATCGCGCACCAAGTTCATGCGTGGTCACGTTCCAATCGTAGCGAGCCAGAACCCGCTCGCTGCCCCAACCTATTTGGCTGTTCACGTCCGAATGCGGACGGTCTCACCGCAGCGCGTTGCCGAGCAATGCACGTGCGCGATCTCTCCCTGTGCAATGCGACATTGAGATCTGTCGACAAAAACTCGTGAATTCCGCGGGACTTTTGTCGCAGATAGCCGTTGGAATTCGCTTTTAGACTCCGTTTGGCGCCGCTTTCGTCAATGCCTATAAAATATTGTGCAGGCTTGATGTTCTGGCGATTCAAGAGGATGCGTAGATTGAACGAGTCGCCATGGAATAGTTCGTGTACAGAGTATTGACGGCCGCAAGAACGCGTTGTTTTCCAAGTGATTGGCTTGCGGCGGCTGGCGACCGCGGGCTTTTCTCGTGACTTTTCGCCGCGCCGCGTTCGGCTCGGCGCATCCGGCCATCGCCGGGCGATGTCCTCTCCGCGTCCGCGCCGCGCCGCCGATGGTCGCTGCCGGGCCCGGCGCGCGCTCGGGCGTCGGGCCCGGCGATGGCGCGGACTCGGAGCGCGCCGGGGGACGGCCCCGCAGCGGCGGCCTTCCCGGCAGCCGCGCCTGCGGGAGGGGCTCGGAGCCCCGCAGCGTTTCTGGCGACCGCCGCCCATCGCCATGCCACCCTCGACGCGCTCAGAGGGGCCGGCAAGGCTCGGGGGAGGCCGCCGGCGACGCCCCGACAGCATCCGTGCGTGTCCGCGACGGCGGACCTGCGGGGACGCCCCGTGGCCGATCAGGCCGTCGGACGTCTCGAGACCCGGCGTTCCGTCGGCGACATGGCGCGGACGCGACCGGAAATTCGTCGATTTCTCCTGCGGCCAGAAGTCGCGGGCGTCGCGCCGGCATCGACGGCGCGACGACCCTCGAAACGGCCCGTTTTTCAAGGATCGGCGTCGCGCGTCGATGGGAACGCGGTCCTGCGACCGGCGCCGCGCGGCGGATTGGAATTGGCGCCGCGAATCTTGAGGCCGGGCGTTTTGGGCGACGGCGAGAGCAATGGGATTCTGGGCGAGGAATTTCCGGCAGGGCCACCGTCCGCGAGTCGAACCCATGACACAGGGAAGCATTTATAGCCGCGCCCGTCGCGCTCGCTTGAACAACGCCGACGCATGCGGCACGCCATTCCAATGAACACCGAATCATGGCGGCCAAGGGCTGGGTCGGACCGATCGGTCGTTCCCGAATTTTGGCAATCGATTCATTGTATGAGGTGGTCATGGCGCGTATCGAGGCGGAAGTCAGGCTGCGGCCGGTGCGGTTCGCATTTCTCGTGCGTCCAGACGACATGGCGCAGGTGTCGCGGGCGATCAGGATCAACACGTGCCTATGGGGCGGACGCCACAATCCGCTCGTCCCCGTCTTCGACGAGACGCCAGAATGGTGGGACCGCCACGGTGTGTTTTCCGACTCCCCGCAGCGAATCGTCGACGGCTATCTCGACCTTTTCGAACCCGATTTCATCGTCGAAGGGGAACCGGGTCTCGCGGCAAATCTCGACTTCGATCCCCACCGGGTGCTCGCTCCCGACGCCGTTCTGGTCAGGGAGGGCGACGCCTCCCGCATCGGCCCCGGCCTGAGCGTGTTCGACATCTACCGCGATCTCCATCGGCGGGTGTTCCAGTTCGCACGGCGGCGCGAACACCACATCGTCGTCGTGGAGCCGAAGGATCCGCAATTCGCAGACTTCTGCGCTGCCGTGTTCGGCGGCTTTCCCGACGAAGACGGACTCGGGTATTTCGCCAGAGGCTTCAATGACGCCTTCGAGCCGAGGAAGGTGGCGCTGGACGGAAATTCGCTGGCCGAACTCTATCACGACGGCTGTGAGAGCGCCTTCGACATCGCCAACGCGACACTGAAGGTCGAAGCTCGAGGGCGGATGGGCATCGGCTACGATCCCGTCGTGTTCGTTATGAATCCAGTCGAGGCGCGCGACTTGCTGGATTTCTGGAATCTAAGGGCATTGAGGGACGCGGTCGTCGCCGCGCCCCTCCCGTGGCTCGCCGAGATGTCCGCGAATTTTCGGCAGTTCATCCTCGATAGCCTTTTGGAGGCTGATGGAGCGTCGGACCCGCTGCCCCATCGCGCCACGGTGATGTTCTCGAGGTCGGTCGATTCTGGGCGCATCGATGATCTGCATCGCGAGCATTTCCGTGTCGAACGCGACGGCGCCAACCTTGTTCAGGACTGGTATCCACCGATCTGGCGCGGAGCGTCCGATTTCGTGGCGTCCGACAGGCCTCCGCGCCTGACCGCAAAGAGGGTGAATGTCGAGTGCTCATCGAGCGACGACGGGCCGCAGCTTCAGCTCGAGTTCCTCCAACCAGACTTCGTCGGAGAGCATCGGGGTGACGGCTCCTGGGCGAACGTCGTCCAGATCCGCGAGTGGGGGTTCGACAATCTGTTCGCCACGACATTCCCTTGCGACCACAGGAGGCCGATGCCCCCTTATTTCCATATGCCGTCTTTGAGCCGACGGTATTTGTCGACGACGGAAGGCATCGTGACTTTCCCGAATGTTTTTCGAAGCAGGGAACAGTGGAGCATCCCAGATTGCACTACCGCGATCTTGGAATGGTTCAAGTCGAAAGGCGTCCGCGCCGAGCGTTCCGACGCCGGGCGCGCCGCAACGCAGATCGTCAAGACACTCGGCGGCCTCATGGGCGTGGCCGCCGTTTCCAGCGAAAAAGTCGTCGAGTTCTTGAACAATATGTCGCGTAGGCCTTCCAGAAGCGCCCACCATCACGAATTCAAGAACCGCATGCAAAAAGCCAGAGGCAATGATCGGCTTGGATTTGAATGGCTCGTCGACCATGGCGCCGTCGAGTTGGGACTGGAGGTCAAATGCCCCCACTGCTCGAGCCGGGGCTGGCACCCGCTCAATCGACTGAGCAATCAGGTCGAATGCACGCTGTGCCTTCGACCTTTCAAATTCCCGGCAGCCGACATCGAAAAAAGCACTGATTGGGCCTTTCGTTTAGCCGGGCCTTTCGTCCTGCCGAACTACGCGAACGGCGGTTATGCCACCGCCCTCGCGATCCGATGCTTGGCGGGAATGTTCGACGTGGGAGACCGTCGAACGACGTGGTCCGCCGGTCTCGACCTGCACTTTCCAGACGAGCAACACCTAGAGGCCGATTTCACCCTCTGGCATCAGGCAACGTCGTATAGCAACCGGTCCGTCCCCGTGGAATTGATGTTCGGCGAAGCCAAAAGCTTCGGCAGAGAGTCCTTTCTCGACGAGGATGTGGACAGAATGCGGAGGCTGGCCGAACGCTTTCCCGGCGCGGTGATGGTCTTTGCGACCATGAAGAACGAGCTTTCCTCGGACGAGGTGGTTCGGATCGCGACGCTGGCCGAATGGGGACGCGAGCGCATCGCCGTCGGCAAGGCGACGCGTGCCCCGGTGATCGTCCTGACCGGCGTCGAACTCTTCATGGGGGGGCTGCTACATGAGGGATGGCTGGCGAAGGGCGGATTGCACGCCAAACTGAGCAACAGCGGATTTTGGAGAACGGGCGACATGCGGAGGTTGGCCGATCTCACGCAGCAGATCTACCTCGGCCTCCCGTCCTACGGAAAATGGTCCAGGGAAAGGATCGACAACCCGCCGGCGGCGGCGCGTGACGCCGGGGACTGACCCGGCGGCGGCTCTTTATCCTTCCGCGCTGGCCCTCTGCTCCTCCCAAAGGATTCCGCCCCCGATCCCATGGCCGGGGCGGGGACCGGAATTGTCTGTGCGAACCCGTCGATTTGGACTCCACGACGGGCCCCCGCGTCCGATAGGATGGCTCCGCATAGGTGGTCCCGGCGGCGCCGAGCGTCGCTCCCATCCGGTTGCAAGTGGTTGATTCAAGGTCGCTGGATCGGGTGCAGGGAGGCTTCAATCCTCTCTTGCAGCACCATCGATCCCCCGACGTTTTCGATAACTCCCGTGCAACGGCGCGAAAGCCGCGGCTGCGCCGACGCGCCCGAGCCTCCAGACAATTCGATTGCACGGCGCCGTGCGCAATCGAACGGCCCTGCCGTTCCCGGCGTTCGGAGATTCGACGACGGTTTCGTGAAAATTTTCGAAACCAGTTGTTGACAGTGCCGAGGGGGCGGCCCTATAAGGCGTTCATCGACGGCGGCGCTGCCAACGAGCAGCGCACGAAGTCGCTTCTTCGTCTTTCTAGCGGAGTTCAGCCACCCGGCTGGTTCGTCGGGACGAAGAGGCGTCTTCAGTATCGGGGCTTCGGCCT
>NZ_DATBQF010000015.1:0-52527 GCF_036560965.1 Methylosinus sp.
GCGCATGCGCGCGCCCGGCGGCTCGTTCATCTGGCCATAGACCAGCGCGCATTTGGAGCCGGCTCCGCCGCCCTTCTTGTTGACGCCGCCCTCGATCATTTCGTGATAGAGGTCGTTTCCTTCGCGCGTGCGCTCGCCGACCCCGGCGAACACCGAATATCCGCCGTGCGCCTTGGCGACGTTGTTGATCAGCTCCATGATCAACACCGTCTTGCCGACGCCGGCGCCGCCGAACAGGCCGATCTTGCCACCCTTGGCGTAAGGCGCGAGCAGATCGACGACCTTGATGCCGGTCTCGAGGATCTGCGCCTCGGTCGCCTGCTCCGCATAGGACGGCGCCTGCTGATGAATGGCGCGGCGGGCGGTGGTCACGATCGGACCGGCCTCGTCGACCGGCTCGCCGATCACATTGATGATGCGGCCGAGCATCTCGTCGCCGACCGGCACCATGATGGGGGCGCCCGTGTCGGCCACCGGCGTGCCGCGCACGAGGCCTTCCGTCGAGTCCATGGCGATGGTGCGAACCGAGTTCTCGCCGAGATGCTGCGCCACTTCGAGAACGAGGCGATTGCCCTGATTGGTGGTCTCCAGAGCATTCAGGATTTCCGGCAGGTGATCGTCGAATTTCACGTCGACGACAGCGCCGATCACCTGCGTGATGTGACCCGTGGGCGTGGGGGTAGCCATTGTCTCGTCCTCTCGGCTGTTGTTCTGGTCAGAGCGCTTCGGCGCCCGAGATGATCTCGATGAGTTCCTTGGTGATGATCGCCTGGCGCGAACGATTGTAGAGCGTCGTCTGCTTTTTGATCATGTCGCCGGCGTTGCGCGTGGCGTTGTCCATCGCGCTCATGCGCGCGCCCTGCTCGGAAGCGGCGTTCTCGAGCAATGCGCGGAAAATCTGCACCGATATGTTGCGCGGCAGCAGCGTCGCCAGAATTTCGTCCTGGCCGGGCTCATATTCGTAGGACGCCTGCGGGCCGGTCGCCGCCGTGTCGTTCTCATTGGCGGAAATCTGCGCCGGGATCAGCTGCAACGCTGTCGGAAACTGCTGAATCACAGATTTGAAGCGCGAGAAGAACAGCGTCGCCACGTCGAACTCGCCGCTCTCGAACAGATCGATGACCTTGCGGCCGATCGCGTCGCCCTGCTCGAAGCCGAGCTGGCGTATGCCGCGCAGCTCGACCAGCTCGATGATGTTCTTCTCGTAATTGCGGCGGAGCTGGTCATAGCCCTTCTTGCCGACACAGAGAATCTTGACCGTCTTGCCCTGGCCTTGCAGCCGCTGGATATGCTCGCGGGCGAGACGCACGATCGAGGAGTTGAACGCGCCGCAGAGGCCGCGCTCGGCGGTCGCCACGACGAGAAGATGCGTCTCGTCCCGGCCATTGCCCGAGAGCAGCACCGGCGCGCCGGAGGAGACGCCCCCGGCGAGATTGGCGAGCACCTTCTCGATGCGCTCGGCGTAGGGACGCGCCGCCTCGGCGGCGACCTGCGCGCGACGCAGCTTGGCGGCCGCGACCATCTGCATGGCCTTGGTGATCTTCTGCGTCGCCTTGACGGAAGATATGCGGTTTCGAAGATCCTTCAACGAGGGCATGAGAGAACCCGTCTCATTGCGACCAGAACCGACCCGTCGTCGTTGCGGAACGCGAAGCGGAGACGCGATCCGAGAGCCGCGCGACGGCGCTCGGTCGTTTCGCTTCGCTCACCACGACGGGCCATTGATTCCGGTCCTTGGTTGCGCGCGTCAGGCGAAGGATTTCACGAAAGCGTCGATGACGCTCTTCAGCTCGGCGGCCGTCGCGTCCGGCAGATCCTTCGTCGTGCGGATCGTCTCGAGGATGTTCGGATACTGCGTGCGCAGCAGCGCCAGCAGTCCGTCCTCGAAAGCGCGCACGCGAGCGACCGGCAGCGGATCGAGATAGCCGTTGACGCCGGCGTAGATCACCACCGTCTGCTCTTCCATCTTCAGCGGCGAGAACTGCGGCTGCTTCAGCAGCTCGGTCAGGCGCGCGCCGCGGTTGAGCAGGCGCTGCGTCACCGCGTCGAGGTCGGAGCCGAACTGCGCGAAGGCCGCCATCTCGCGATACTGAGCGAGCTCGCCCTTGATCTTGCCGGCGACCTTCTTCGTCGCCTTGGTCTGCGCCGAGGAACCGACGCGCGACACCGAGAGGCCGACGTTCACCGCCGGGCGGACGCCCTGATAGAAGAGGTCCGTCTCCAAAAATATCTGGCCGTCGGTGATCGAGATGACATTCGTCGGAATATAGGCCGACACGTCATTGGCCTGCGTCTCGATGATCGGCAGCGCCGTCAGCGAGCCGGAGCCGCGCTCGTCATTGAGCTTGGCGGCGCGCTCGAGCAGGCGGGAGTGGAGATAGAACACGTCGCCCGGATAGGCCTCGCGTCCCGGAGGACGGCGCAGCAGCAGCGACATCTGGCGATAGGCGACCGCCTGCTTGGAGAGATCGTCATAGACGATCACGGCGTGCAGCCCGTTGTCGCGGAAATACTCGCCCATGGCGCAGCCGGCGAAGGGCGCCAGGAACTGCATCGGCGCGGGATCGGAAGCGGTGGCCGCCACGATGATCGAATAGTCGAGCGCGCCGCGCTCCTCCAGCACCTTCACGAATTGCGCGACGGTGGAGCGCTTCTGGCCCACCGCGACATAGACGCAATAGAGCTTCGCCTTGTCGTCGTCGCCATCGTTCAGCGACTTCTGGTTCAGGATCGTGTCGAGCGCGACGGCCGTCTTGCCGGTCTGGCGATCGCCGATGATCAGCTCGCGCTGGCCGCGGCCGATCGGGATCAGCGCGTCGATGGCCTTGAGGCCGGTCGCCATCGGCTCATGCACCGATTTGCGCGGAATGATGCCGGGCGCCTTCACGTCGACGCGAGCGCGCGTCTCGGCGTTGATCGGGCCCTTGCCGTCGATCGGATTGCCGAGCGCGTCCACGACGCGGCCGAGCAGCCCCTTGCCGACCGGAACGTCGACGATCGCGCCGGTGCGCTTGACCGTCTGGCCTTCCTTGATGTCGCGGTCGGAGCCGAAGATCACGACGCCGACATTGTCGCTCTCGAGATTGAGCGCCATGCCGGTGATGCCGTTCTCGAACTGGACCATCTCGCCGGCCTGGACATTGTCCAGCCCATAGACGCGGGCGATGCCGTCGCCGACCGACAGGACCTGACCGACCTCGGCGACTTCGGCCTCATTGCCGAAATTGGCGATCTCGTTCTTGAGGATCGCGGAAATCTCTGCGGCGCGAATAGCCATCAGCCGACCTCTTTCATGCGTGTTCGAATGGAATTGAGCTTGGTCTTCAGCGACGCGTCGAGCATGCGCGAGCCGATTTTGACGACGAGACCGCCGATGATCGCCGGATCGACCTTCACTTCGAGGTCGATCGTCTTGCCGCCGGTGACGCCGGCGAGCGCGTCGCGCAGAGCGCTCTCGTGATGAGAGGCGAGCGGCGCGGCCACGGTGACGTCGGCGCGCACGACGCCCTTGGCGGCGTCATGCAGCTTGCCATAGGCGGCGACGATGGCGGGAAGAAGGAAGAGGCGACGTTTTGTCGCGATGAGCTTCACGAAATTGGCCGCGACGCCCGTGACGCCGGCGGCGTCGAGAATAGGCGAGAGGGCCTTGATCTGCGTTTGCGCAGAATAGATCGGGCTCTTGATCAGGCGCTCGAGATCCTTGCTCTCGTCGATCAGCGCGACAAAGCCGCGCAGCGCCGTCGCGATCTCGTCGGTGGAGCCTTTCTCCACCGCGAGATCATAAAGGGCGGAAGCATATCGCCCCGCTACTCCGGATAGATCGTCTCCGCCTGAAGCCACTTGCGTATCGCTCTCGGATCGCCGTCGCTCGAGGCGCCTCGCGCGCAACGCAGATATGCGTGCGACGAAATCCGCAATGGCCTCGAACAACGTGTATTGTCGGGGGAAGGAGCCAAGGGCGACGCCCCAGCTCCAAGGCGATCGTCCCCTAACACAGCATATTTTGCGGCGCAACCCTGCGGTGGCTGCGGAGAGGGCGGTTTTCATGGATCGCCCAAAAAAGCGTCACCTCTCCGTCATCGCGCGCAGGCCGTCGACTTGGCCTTTGACAATGTTGTATTTTTTGATGCTTCGCGATTTTTCGACGCATGCGCGCGGACGTCGGCGGCTTGCGCCGCTCGCGCCGCCATGGCACTGCGAAATCATATCCACAGATGGAGACGAAAGATGACGCGAGCGGTGGTCGGCATCATCGGAGGATCGGGCGTCTATCATCTGCCCGGCCTGCAGGATTTGCGCGAGGAGCGCGTGACGACGCCCTGGGGCGACCCGTCCGACGCGCTGCATTTCGGCCGCATCGGCGAGACCGAGGTGGTGTTTTTGCCACGGCATGGGCGCGGTCACGCATTCTCGCCTTCGGGCATCAACTACCGCGCCAACATCTATGCGCTGAAGCAAGCGGGCGTGACCGATCTCGTGTCCGTCTCGGCTTGCGGCTCGTTCAAGTCGGAGCTCTATCCCGGGCTCTTCGTGCTGCCGGATCAATTCGTCGATCGCACATTCGGCCGGCAATCCTCCTTCTTCGGCAATGGCTGCGTCGCGCATGTCTCGTTGGCGCATCCGGTCGCGCCCTTGCTCGCCAAGCGCATCGCCGCTGCGGCGAAAGCGGAAAGCATCGAGCATTCCGTCGGCGGAACCTATGTCTGCATGGAAGGCCCGCAATTCTCGTCCTATGCGGAATCGCTGACCTACAAGGCCGCGGGCTATGACGTCATCGGCATGACCGCCATGCCGGAGGCCAAGCTGGCGCGCGAGGCGGAGCTCTCTTATGCGACCATCGCCATGGTCACGGATTTCGACTGCTGGCATCCAGAGCACGACAATGTCGATGTCGCCGCCGTCATCGCAGTGGTGCGCGACAACGCCGACAAGGCGAGCCGCCTGCTCGCGCGCCTGCTCAGCGATTTTCCGCAGGAGCACGAGCCCTGCCCGATCGGCTCCGACCGCGCGCTCGACAACGCAATTCTGACGGCGCCCGATGCGCGCGATCCGGAATTGTTGAAAAAGCTCGGCGTCATCGTCGCGCGTGTGAGCGGCGCGGCGGCGTGACGATCGCGTTCAGCCGCGGTTAATGGCGAATTCGCGAGCATAGACTCCGATAGAAGGAGCATTTCATGCGGATTTTTTCTCTCTTCGCCATATGCGCGCCGATGCTCGTCGTAACATCCGCCCATGCGGCGGAGCGCGCGCATTGGGATTTTCCCGTCGCCGAGGTCCACGGAACGGCGACGCAGAACGTCAAGCCAGATCACGCCGATATTCAGCTCGGCGTCTTCGCCGATAAGCCGACGGCCGCCGAGGCGACGGCCGAGCTCGCGCGCTTATCGTCAGCGCTCATGCAGGACATAGAGGCAGCCGGCGTCGTGCGCAAAAATATCCGTTCGAGAAACGTGCAAGTGGCGCCCCTCTATTCCGAGGAGCGCGACCCGACGAATCGACAAATCATCAAGCGGAGCCTGACCGGATTTCACGCCTCGACGGATATCGTCGTCTCGACCTCCGACGTCGATCGCGTCGGCGACATCATCGGCCGACTTCTCGGCGCCCATGCCAATCGGCTCAATGGCGTCTGGTTCCGCGTCACCGACAGATCGGAGCGCGAGGAGATATTGCTCGGCAAGGCGATCGCCAATGCGCGTCATCGCGCCGAGCTGCTCGCCGAAGGCGCTTCGATGAAGCTCGGCGAGTTGGTGGCTATCGACCTCGACCCAGAATTCGCGATGGGCGAAGCGGCCGATCTTCCCAGCATGCGCCCCGATTCCGGTCCGCGCTCGATCACCATTCCCGTCAATCCGGGCGACGAACGCATAGAGGCGAGCGTGAAAGGCGTTTGGCGGCTGCTGCCGAAATAGCGCGCCCGAGGGCCCGACCTCGCGTCACTCCTCGCAGCTCTCCAGCCACACATCCGCGAGTCCGCGCCGCTCGCAGACGCCCGCGAGATATTTCTCGATGCGGCGCACGCGCTCGGCGTTGGCGGGCGTGCCCGGCGCGTAATCCTTCGGATCATTGCCGGTCGCGACGAGCGCGAGAAACTCCTCGTCGTCCAATTCCGCGAGCGGCTTGCCGAACCATTTGCGCGCCGCGAAATCGAAGCCGTTTACATCGATGAAGGCGGCGAGCTGCGCATTCTTCGAGGTCTGCGCGCCGACGGCAAATTGCGCGATGAGCGTCTGGCGGATCTTTCCGAAGCCCGGCTTGAAATCGGCGAAATAGAGCTTTTTCACCACGGATTGCGCAACAGTGGTGGCGAGCGGCGCGCTCCAGTCGACGCCGCCATGCGTCCAAAAGCTCGGGTCCTGAACTTTGACGAGCGTCTCGATCCGCTCGCGCGAAAAGCCGGGCGGCAATTTCGCGCCGTGATCGGTTTCCGCCTCATAGCGCGCAAAGAGCGCCGGCGTCGCCGCGCGGGCGAGCGCGATGGAGACCGCCTCATAGCCGACGAGGGCGGCGAGCGCCGCGCCCGCGAAGGCGGCCAGCGCCGAGCCCGCCGTCGCCGCGGCGAAGGATCGGGCCCGTCTTTTCGCATACAGCATAATCTGACAACTCCCGCCGAAACTCCCGCCACACCTTGCCGATCCGGAGTTTTGCGAGGAAAATGGGCGGCGCTGCGACAGGCCCATGGCCATCTCGCGGCCGGCGCCCCGGCGATTGCGGCGAGACGGAGCAGCGGATGCCTTTCGGCCGAGAATGCGCTATGACACGACGAGCCGAACACAATTCGCCGAGATTTCGCCCATGTCCCTCGCCTCCTCGATTCGCACGATTCCCGACTATCCCAAGCCCGGCATCATGTTCCGCGACATCACCACTCTACTCGGCGACGCCAAGGCGTTTCGTCGCGCCGTGGACGAGCTGGTGCAGCCCTGGGCGGGAACGAAGATCGACAAAGTGGCGGGCATGGAGGCGCGCGGATTCATTCTGGGCGGCGCCGTCGCGCATCAATTGTCGGCCGGCTTCGTGCCCGTGCGCAAGAAGGGCAAGCTGCCGCACACGACCGTCTCCATCGCCTATTCGCTGGAATATGGCGTCGACGAGATGGAGGTGCACGAGGATGCGGTGACGAAGGGCGAGCGCGTGATTCTCGTCGACGATCTCATCGCCACCGGCGGCACGGCGGAAGGCGCCGTGAAGCTGCTGCAGAAGATCGGCGCGGAAGTGATCGCCGCCTGTTTCGTCATCGACCTGCCGGAGCTCGGCGGCGCGCGGAAAATCGAGGCGCTCGGCGTGCCGGTGCGCAGGCTCGTCTCCTTCGAGGGCCATTGATTTTGCCGGCCGGGAGCGCTTTTAGCCGCGTCTCGGCCGTTCCTTCGCCAATATCGCGTTTCCTAATGCGTATTTCGCTGATTCTGTAACGACAGCCATGACGTCGAAACCGTCGCGCCCCATCCTCCTCGCCACGGCGCTCGTTCTGAGCTTCGTCGAGATCGGCGTTTTTGCGGCCTTCGCGTCGCGCGGTCCTTCGCAGCGAGCCGAGCCTCCGCTGCGAGCCGAGCCTCCCCACGAAGCGATCGCCGCGCCGCCGCGAGCCGCCGAGCGGCTCTCCAACCCCTTCGGCGCCGTGCTGCAAAATCTACGCGGGGCCATTGTCGAGACCGCGCGACGCGAGGAGGCCGCCCCTTCGGAGGAGGCGCCGGCGGCCGTCGCGGAGCCGGTCGCTCCGGCGCCGTCCTTCCTCGCCTCGCCCTCTCCCTTTTGGTCGGCGGAGCCGACGCTTTCCGCCGCCGCCCCGCCCGGCGACGCGCCGCTGCCGCCGGCCCGGCCGCGCGATCTCGCCGCCGAGCCGTCGACGATTCCGCTGCCGCCGATCGCCGTGACGCCGCCGGCGCAGTCCGCGGCCATGCCGGCGCTCGCCCTCGCCGCGGCACCGCCGGCCAATGAGCTGCCGCCCCTCACCCGCCGCGACGACGGGAATTTTCGAATGGGCGCTGCGGTCTATGTCCGCATTTTCAAGAAGGAAGGCGAGCTCGAGCTCTGGCAGAAGCAAGGCGGACATTACGCGCTCTATCGGACCTATCCGATCTGCCGATGGTCCGGCCATCTCGGGCCGAAGCTGCAATCGGGAGATTATCAATCGCCCGAGGGTTTCTACAGCGTCTCGGCGCGCCAGCTCAATCCGAACTCCCATTATCATCGCGCCTTCGACATCGGCTTTCCGAACGCTTTCGACCGGCAGAACGGCCGCACCGGCGGCTCGCTGATGGTCCATGGCGCCTGCAAATCCGTCGGCTGCTTCGCTATGACCGACAGGGTCATCGATGAAATCTACGGCCTGGTCGAGGCCGCGCTGCGTGGCGGACAGCGTGAGGTGCCGGTCCATATTTTCCCCTTCCGCATGACCGATACGGCCTTCGCCAAGGAGACGCAGGGCGATTGGACGACGTTCTGGTCGGCTCCGCCGGAGCATCAGCAATGGAGCGGCTTCTGGCGGAATTTGAAGGAAGGCTATGACCTTTTCGAGCAGACCGGCGAGCCGCCGACCGCCTACGCCTGCGGCTCACGCTACGCCTTCGGTCCCGCCGGCGGCTCCTGCCGTCGCATCGCCGGCTGGTAATCAATCGAAAATACCGATCGATTCGACAAGGATAATGCGTTGGACCGATTGATCTGAGACTGCGATCTGGACCGGACCCCAGAATGGAGTTCGGCCAAATGGAAGCTGTCTCGTCCGCCGCGCCCGCTTACCCGGGAACCGCGCCCTCCTTTCGCTCCCGCGCTCTCCGCTCTCTGCGCGGCGGCCTCGCCCCGCTCCCCGGCGTCGCCTTGACGGCGGCCATAGCGGCGGCGGCCTTCGCGCTGCGCCAAATTCCCGGCGTCGGCGCGCTGAGCCCGATGATCCTCGCCATTCTCATCGGCGTCGGCGTCCGCAATGGTTTCGGCGCACCGGCCTGGGCCGCGCCCGGCGTCGCCTTCTCGCTGCGCAAGCTCCTGCGCTTCGCCATCGTGCTGCTCGGCCTGCAATTATCGGCGGCGCAGATCGCCGATGTCGGCGTCGCCGGCCTCGCCATTATCGCCGCCACGCTGGTCGCCACTTTCCTTTTCACCACGGGTCTCGGCCGCGCGCTGGGCGTCGACGCCAAGCTCGCGCGATTGATCGCCGCCGGCACATCGATCTGCGGCGCCTCGGCGGTGGTGGCGGCCAATGCGATCACGCGCGCCCGCGACGAGGATGTCGCCTACGCCATCGCCTGCGTCACCGTTTTCGGCACGCTGGCGATGGTCTCCTATCCCGCGCTCGCCGATCTCGCACGGCTCGGCCCGCGCGCCTATGGTCTATGGGCCGGCGCCTCGATCCATGAAGTCGCGCAAGTGATCGCCGCGAGCTTTCAACATGGCCGCGAGGCCGGCGATTTCGGCGCCGTGGCCAAATTGTCGCGCGTCATGCTGCTCGCGCCGACCTTGCTCACGCTCGCCTTCGCGGCGCGGAGAGGCGGGCGCGGCGAGGAAAAGTTTTCGCCGCCCTTCCCCTGGTTCGTGATAGGCTTTCTCGCCTTGGTCGGCGTCGGCAGCCTGGTCGCCATCCCGCCGGACGCGAAAGCGGCGATCGCGACGACGACGACCGTCCTGTTGTCGATGGCGCTCGCCGCCATGGGGCTCGAGACCGATGTCGCCGCCCTGCGCGCCAAGGGGCTTCGCCCGCTGGCGCTGGGCTTCGCCGCCTCGCTCTTCGTGTCCGGCTTCAGCCTCGCGCTCATCGAGGCGTTCTTTCGCTGAGGCGTCATGACGCTCGAGCAATTGCGCATCTTCGTCGCCGTCGCCGAGCGCGAGCATGTCACGCAAGGGGCGCGCGACCTCAATCTCACCCAATCGGCAACGAGCGCGGCCATCGCGGCGCTCGAAACCCGCTACGCCACGAAATTATTCGACCGCGTGGGACGCAGAATCGCGCTCACCGAGGCCGGACGATTGTTTCTCGTCGAGGCGAGAGCGGTGCTAGCGCGCGCCGCGGCGGCGGAGGCGACCCTCTTCGATCTCGCCGGCCTCGAATGCGGCTCGCTGAGCATCGCCGCGAGCCAGACGGTCGGAAACTACTGGCTGCCGCCGATCCTCCATCGCTATCGCACGCTCTACCCCAAAATCGCGATAGAGCTGAAAATCTGCAACACGCTGACGGCCGCCGACATGGCGCGCGCCGGCGTCGTCGATTTCGCGATCGTCGAAGGCGAGATTTGCGACACCTCCCTGGCGATCGAGCCGGTCGCCCGGGACGAGCTGAAGCTCGTGACCTTTCCCGGCCATCCCTGGACGCGGGCGAAGCCGAAGCAGGCGGATGATTATCGGTCCGCGAATTGGGTTCTGCGCGAGAAGGGCTCGGGAACGCGCGCCATTTTCGAGGCCGTCCTCGGCCAATTCGGCGTCGACGCCGCCGAGCTGCGCATCGCGCTGGAGCTGCCGACGCACGAGGCGGTCGCTGCGGCGGTGGCGGCGGGCGCCGGCGTCGCCATGCTTCCGAGCCTCATCGCCGAGGCTTCCGCCGGGACCTTGGCGCCGCTCGACATTCCGCTGCCGAATCGCCGATTTCTCGCCTTGCGGCGCGAAGGCCGCCACATCACCCATGCGGCGCTGGCCTTTCGCGCGCTCTTGCAGCCCGGCTCGCCCTGAATCGCGCGCCGGCGCGCGGCGCATTCTCTCCCGCGCGCCGACGCGCCGCCGCTCGGACGTTCCCGTCGTCCGTCGGTCAGCGGAACAATTGCGACAATTGGTGCATGACGACGAGGAAGAAGGCGAGCACCGCGCCAATTCCCAACAAAGCTTTCACGACACTGCCGGCATTGCTCGTCTGCATGGCTCCCGCTCCGTGTTCGTTTGCGACGGATGGACGGTAGCGGAGCCAAAAATTGCGCTAAACCGCCAAGATTCCGGAGCCGACGGGTCCAAACGATCGCCAGGCGCGCCCGGCTTGACAGAGCGCGCGCGGCCGGAGGAAGCTGCCGGCGGCCCTGGGAAAAGAGCAATAATGCCGAATGGAGGGGTCCAATGACGCGCCCCTTCGCCTTCAGCCTGTCGCGCGCGATCGACCCGCGCCGCGGCGCGCCGCTCTATCTCCAGATCGTCCATTCGCTCATTCACGACATCAGGAGCGGACGGCTCGCGCCGGGCGCCGCTCTGCCGAGCAGCCGCGAGCTGGCCGAATCGCTCGGCGTCAATCGCAAGACGATCGTGCTGGCCTATGACGAGCTCGTCGCCCAGGGCTGGTTCACGACCCATGGCACGCGCGGAACCTTCGTCTCCGCCGAGCTGCCCGAGACGCTGCCGGCGCGGCGCGAGGCCTCCGCCGATCCGCGCACGCCCGGCTTTCCGTTCCGCGCGACGCCGAACCCCTCCTTCGTGCTGGCGGGGAAAGGTCTCGCCATCGACGACGGGCTTCCGGACGCGCGCCTTTTCTCGATGGACACGCTGCTGCGCGCCTATCGCGACGCGGGACGGCGCGCGGCGCGCTCCGGCGGGCTCGGCTATGGCGATCCGCGCGGGACCGGCGAGCTGCGGCGCGCCATCGCCGCGATGCTGGCCTCGCACCGCGGCCTCATCGTCGACGCCGAGGATGTCTGCATCACGCGCGGCAGCCAGATGGGGATTTTCCTCGCGGCGCGCATTCTCGTCGCGCCGGGCGACGCCGTGCTGGTCGAGGGGCTCGGCTATTCGGCGGCGCGCGAAGCCTTCGCCGCCGCCGGCGCCGAGGTGATCGGCGCCCGCCTCGACGCGGACGGCGTCGATGTCGAGGATGTCGAGCGACTGTGCCGACGACATCCCGTGCGCGCCCTCTATGTGACGCCGCACCATCAGTTCCCGACGACCGTTCCGCTGACGCCGGAGCGGCGGCTGCGGCTGCTGGACCTCGCCGCGAAATTCGAATTCGCGATCCTGGAAGACGATTACGATCATGAATTCCATTTCGAGCGCCAGCCACTGCTCCCCATGGCGAGCTATGCGCCGGGACGGGTGATCTATATCGGCTCGATGTCCAAGCTGCTGCTGCCCGGATTGCGCATCGGCTATGTCGTCGCGCCGACGCCGGTGGCGAGGTCCATGGCCAACGCCGCGGCGGCGGTGGATCGCCAGGGCAATGCGCTGACCGAGCTCGCCGTGGCCGATCTCATCGATTCCGGCGAGCTGCGCCGCCATGTGCGCAAGGCGCGCCAGATCTATGCGCAGCGGCGCGACGCTTTCGGCGATTTGCTCGCTCGCTCCTTCGGCGAGGCGATCGGCTTCCGCATCCCCGCCGGCGGCCTCGCCTTTTGGACGACCTTCCACGACGAGGCGACGCTCGACGCGCTCGAGCGCAACGCCGCCGCCCATGGCCTGCGCTTCCTGCCGTCGCGCTGCTTCGCGGCGCCGCCGCAATGCGGGCGCGGCCTGCGCCTCGGCTTCGGCAGCCTCGACGCCGCCGAGGCGGAGCGCGTCATCGCGCGCCTGCGCCGCGCCGCCCTCGCCGAGCCCTCGCTATCCTGTTGATTTGGGGAGCTCTGCCCAGCCGATCTGGACGTAGCCGGCCGCTCGAGCCACATTGGACGCGAGCCCGGGCCGGGGCGACGCGGAGAGACGCCGATGGGAGCGACGCAGGAGAATAGTCGCGCGACGGTCGTCGCCGACGCCGCGAAAGACGCGCTCTGGGATCATATTCTCCGCGAGGCCGAGGATATGCTGGCGCGCGAACCGGCGATGGCGAGCCTGCTGCTGACATTCGTCCTCAACCGACCGTCCTTCGAGGACGCGGTCGCGCGACGATGCGCGGCGCGCCTCGGCGGCGCGGTGACGGAGGACCTTCTCTTCGACGCCTTCGCCCGCGCGCTCGACGCCGATTCCACGATCGGAGACGCGTTTCGCGCCGACATCAAAGCGGTCGTCGAGCGCGACGCCGCCTGCGGCCGGCTGATCGAGCCCCTGCTGTTCTTCAAGGGCTTCCACGCGCTTCAGACGCATCGGCTCGCGCATTGGCTGTGGAGCAACGGCCAGACGGATTTCGCGCTCTATCTGCAGAGCCGCTCCTCCGACGCCTTCCAGACCGATATTCATCCGGCAGCCCGCTTCGGCCGCGGCATATTCCTCGATCATGCGACCGGACTCGTCGTCGGCGCGACGGCGGTCGTCGACGACGACGTCTCCATTTTGCAGAGCGTGACGCTGGGCGGCACCGGCAAGGAGAGCGGCGATCGCCATCCCAAGGTGCGGCGCGGCGTGATGATCGCCGCCGGCGCGAAGATTCTCGGCAATATCGAGGTCGGCGCCTGCTCGCGCGTCGCGGCGGGCTCGGTCGTGCTGCATCCGGTGCCGCGCAATTGCACTGTCGCCGGCGTCCCCGCCAAAGTGGTGGGAACCGCCGGCTGCGCCGAGCCGGCGCGCGACATGGATCAGTTCCTGAACAGCCTCTCTTACGATTCGTTCAGCTATTCCATCTGACCCGCCTATCGTTATTCAAGGCTTCTCTCTTCAAGGCGTCTCTCGACAAGTCTCTCGACAAGTCTCTTGGCCGACGCGGCCGGCGAGCTGCGCGAAGGAAAAGGCTTTGCCGGCCGCCGATTCGCGCAGAGCGAGACGCAGCAGCCGCGCCGGAAAGCAGATCGCCTCGAAATTGGCGTCGCGCAGCTCGCGCGGCCGCAGCGGATCGCGCGCCAGAGAACGCTCGACGTCGCCGAGCAGCGCGTCGATCTCCTCCGCGCCGAGCACGCCCTTGTCGCGCAATGCGCCGAACAGCGCCGAGAGTATGGCGTAGACGCCCTCGAGCTGAAGATTGGCCGTGTTCATATGTCGCCTCCGACGCCCCTTCAGCGTAACCGCCGGCGCGGCGATTCGATCCATCGGCCGCGAAAAATTGTTGCCGACGCAAATCGAAGCGGTTCAACCCGCGCTCCAGCGCAGCACGGGCTTGCGCGCGGCGGCGGTCTCGTCGAGGCGGCGGCGCGGGGCGTAGCGCGGCGCTCGCGTGAAGCGGCCCGTCTCGCCGCGCTTCGCGCTGGCGACGAGAGCGCGCAAAGTCGTGACGAAGAGATCGAGCGAGCGCTTCGATTCCGATTCTGTCGGCTCGATCAGCATGGCGCCGTGAACGACGAGCGGGAAATAGATCGTCATCGGGTGAAAGCCCTCGTCGATCATCGCCTTGGCGAAATCGAGCGTCGTGACGCCCGTCCCCTCGAGAAAGGCGTCGTCGAACAGAACCTCATGCATGCAGGCGCGGTCGCCATAGGGCTGCGTCATCACATCGCGCAGCGCGGCGCGCAGATAATTGGCCGACAGCACGGCGTCGCGCGAGGCCTGCGCGAGCCCATCCGAGCCATGCGACAAAATATAGGCGAGCGCGCGCACGAAAGTTCCGAATTGTCCGTGGAACGCCGTGAGCCGGCCGAGGCTCTGCGTGCCTCGCGCGTCCTCGACGAGCCGAATCGTCTCGCCGTCGCGCAGCAGAAACGGAACCGGCGCGAAAGGCGCGAGCCGCTGCGAGAGAACGACCGGCCCCGAGCCCGGGCCGCCGCCGCCATGCGGCGTCGAGAAGGTCTTGTGCAGATTGAGATGCATCGCGTCGACGCCCATGTCACCGGGCCGCGCGACGCCGGCGATGGCGTTGAAATTGGCGCCGTCGCAATAGAAATAGCCGCCCGCCTCGCGCACGCGCCGCGCTATGGCGACGACATTGCGCTCGAACAGGCCGCAGGTATTGGGATTGGTGAGCATGATCGCCGCGACATCCGGGCCGAGCGCGGCCGCGACCGCCTCCTCGCTCACCACGCCGTCAGCTCCGGCCTCGATCGCGCGCGGGCGAAAGCCGAGCAGAGCGGCGCTCGCCGGATTGGTGCCATGCGCCGATTGCGGAATGAGAATCGTCTTGCGCGCATCCGCTTCGCCGCGCGCCTCGAGCGCCGCCTTGATCGCCATGAGGCCGCAGAGCTCGCCATGCGCGCCGGCTTTGGGCGAGAGCGCGATCGCGCTCATTCCGGTGAGCGCGAGCAGCCAGCGCGACAGCTCCTCCATCAACGCGAGTGCGCCCGGCGCGGTGGATTGCGGCTGCAGCGGATGAATATCGGCGAAGCCCTCGAGCCGCGCCATTTTCTCATCGAGTCGCGGATTATGCTTCATCGTGCAGGAGCCCAGCGGATAGAGCCCCGCGTCGATCGAATAATTCATGCGCGACAGACGCACATAATGGCGCATCGCCTCGGGCTCGGAGAGGCCTGGCAGGCCGATCGGCCGCTTGCGCTCGAGATCGCCGAGCCGCGACGCGAAGGGCGCAGGCTCTTCCATGTCGACGCCGGTCGTCTCCGGGCGGCCGATCTCGAAGATCGGCGGCTCCTCTTGATCGAGCCCGCGATTTCCCGAGACGGTCGCGAAAGAAAAATCCTCTGGATGATCGAGCATCAGAGCGCCCCTTTCAATGCGGCGACGAAGGCCTCGCGATCCTCCACCGTATCGACCTCGGTGCAGGCGACGATGAGAAGATCGTCGAGCCCCGCGCCCGGCAGCAGACGCGAGACCGGGACGCCGGCGAGCACGCCCTGCTCCGCCATATGCTCGACGAGCTGCACCGCGTCGCGCGGAACGCGCAGAGTGAATTCGTTGAAGAAGCGCTCATTGAGCGTCTCGACTCCGGGAACGGCGGCGAGACGCTCGGCGAGATCGACGGCGCTCGCATGATTGACCCGCGCGAGACGGCGCAGCCCCGCCTCGCCGAGCAGGCTCAGATGAATGCTGAAGGCGAGCGCGCAGAGATTGGAGTTGGTGCAGATGTTGGAGGTCGCCTTGTCGCGGCGAATATGCTGCTCGCGCGCCGAGAGCGTCGCGACATAGCCTCGGCGTCCGTCCGCATCGACGGTCTCGCCGACGAGGCGCCCCGGCGTCTGACGCAGATAGAGCTGCCGTGTCGCGAGCAGGCCGAGATAGGGCCCGCCGAAGGAGAGCGGATTGCCGAGCGATTGGCCCTCGCCGACGACGATATCCGCGCCCATCTCGCCCGGCGGCGTCAGCAGGCCGAGAGAGACGACCTCGGTGAAGACGGCGATCAGCAACGCGCCATGACGATGGCAGGCCTCGGCGATCGGCGTGAGATCGCGCAGATTGCCGAAGACGTCCGGCGTCTGCACGATGACGCAGGAGACGCTCTCGTCGATCGCCGACGCAATGTCTTCCCTTGCGCGCACGTCCGGCGCGAGGGAGACGATCGCGTCGCCCGCGAAATGCGAGATCGTGCGCAGCACTTGCGCATAATGCGGATGCAGGCCGCCGGAGAGCACGGCTTTGGGCCGCTTGGTGATGCGATGCGCCATCAGCGCCGCCTCGGCGCAGGCGGTCGAGCCGTCATACATCGACGCGTTGGCGATCTCCATGCCGGTCAGCATGGCGACCTGCGTCTGAAACTCGAAGAGATATTGCAGCGTGCCCTGCGATATCTCCGGCTGATAGGGCGTGTAGCTGGTGAGGAACTCCGAGCGCTGGACGAGATGATCGACGCTCGCCGGAATGTGATGCCGATAAGCGCCCGCGCCGATGAAGAATGGCGCGCGCGCGGCCGAGAGATTGCGTTTCGCCATGGCGCCGAGCAGACGCTCGACCAACATCTCCGATTTGCCGCGCGGAAGATCGAGCGGCGCGTCGAGGCGCAGCGCCTCGGGCACGTCGGCGTAGAGCGCAGCGACATCGGCGACGCCGATCGCGGCGCGCATCTGCGCGCGATCCTCTTGCGTCAAGGGCAGGTAGCGCATGGGCTCATCCCTCGCTCTCGAGAAAGGCGCGATAGGCGTCTTCGTCCAGCAGCGCGTCGAGCTCGGCGGGGTTCTCGACGCGCAGCGTCAGCAGCCAGCCTTCGCCGAGCGGGTCCTTGTTCACCGCATCCGGCGACGATACGAGACCCTCATTGACGGCCAAGACCTCGCCGGAAATCGGCGCATAGACCTCGCTCGCCGCCTTGACGCTCTCGATCGTCGCCAATTGCTCGCCTCTCGCGACGCGCTTGCCCGGCGCGGGGAGCTCGACAAAGACGATGTCGCCGAGCTGCGACTGCGCGAAATCGGTGATGCCGATCGTCGCGACGGCGCCGTCGACGCGCAGAAAATCATGATCCTTGGTGTAGCGCTCGCCGCTCATGATCTGTCCTTTCCGGTGGACTCGCGGAAATAGCGATGCGGGACGAAAGGCATCGAGGCGACCTCGACCCGGACGGGCTTGTCGCGAAGGCGACTTTCCAGCCAGACGCCAGGGGCCGCGAAGGCCGTTTCGACATAGGCCATGGCGATGGGCCGCGAGAGCGTCGGCGAATAGCCGCCCGAGGTGATGCGACCGACGACGCGTCCATCCGGGGCCGCCAGCGTCGCGCCTTCGCGCAAAGGCGCCCGCCCCTCGGGCAAAAGCCCGACGCGTTTGCGCGCGGGCCCTTCGGTCAAGGCGGCGCGAATGCGCTGATAGCCGGGAAAGCCGCCCTGCTCGCGACGGCGGCGGCCGATCGACCAGGCGAGGCCCGCCTCGACCGGATCGGTGGTCGCGTCCAGATCATGGCCATAGAGGCAGAGTCCCGCCTCGAGCCGCAGCGAATCGCGCGCGCCGAGCCCGGCCGGCGCGACATCGGGATGCGCGAGCAGCGCCTCCGCGAAGATCTGGGCGAGATGATTGGGCACGGAGATCTCGAAACCGTCCTCGCCCGTGTAGCCGGAGCGCGAGACGAAAACGCCGGCGCCGCGAAACTCCGCGGCGCGCCAGCCCATGAAAGGCGTATCTGCGATATCGGGGAGGATCGTCGCCAGCGCGGCGGCGGCGCTGGGCCCTTGCAGCGCGAGCAGCGCGCGTCCGGCCAGCACGCTGAGCGCGAGCTGCGGCAGCTCCTGTCGCAAATAGGCGAAGTCCTGAACCTTGGCGGCGGCATTGACGACGAGGAGCAGCCGCTCGTCACGGCCGGGCAGCCGCGTGATCATCAGATCGTCGAGCACGCCGCCATCCTCGGCGAGAAGCTGGCTATATCGCGTGCGTTCGGGAGGAAGATCGCCGATATCGGCTGGAACGAGGCTCTCGATCAGCGCGGCGGCGCCACGGCCGCCGAGAATCGCCTGGCCCATATGAGAGACGTCGAAAAGACTGGCTTTTTCCCGCGTATGCAGATGCTCCGCGACGACGCCCGCCTTGTAGTGAAGCGGCAGCTCATAGCCGGCAAAGGGCGCCATGCGCGCGCCGAGACGACGGTGCAGAGCGTCGAGCGGGGTCTTTTCCAGCGTTGTCGGCGTGGTTGGGGCGAAGCTTTCGCTCAAAGGGCGCTCCCGACAGTCGGCGTTCCGCATAGGGCGGATTGCTCCGCCCGGCTCGCGCCCCCTCTGTCTGGAGACCTGAGAGATTCCCTGCAGCGCAGGTTACGCCCTTCGGTGGGCGCGGACGAGCCGCGCCACTTTCCAGAGTGCCTCTTCCTCCGCGGTCCTTTTGCCTGAGCGTTTCCGGGGCGGTTGCGCCTTCGGCTCCGGCGCGAGCGCCGGTCTCTTCCGCGAAGTTCGTCGAGACATTGGAAAGATGAGATCGAAACGCGCGCACGTCAAGCCTAGCCGGCCGGGAAACGCTGCGTCGGTCGGTCGCGCCCCTCGGGCGGGCGCGTCACTCTTCGCAATCGGTCGACAGGATCACCTCATCGGGCAATCCCGCCATCGGGCTCTTTTCAAAATTCACGCCGACGAGACGTGAGCAGGCGCCGTCTCCCTCGAGAACAACCACGGCTTCCGCCGGCATGTCCCCGAGCGCCTTGATCAATTGCGCGACCGTCATCGAATATCCTCGCGTCTACTTTCCGACGCGCCGACGCGCGGCGCGTCGGTCCCGCTCAGCCGAATTTGAACAGCACGCCGTAGCCGCCGCGCGGATAATTCCACACGATGTCGCCCTGCGGCTCGCAGAGGACGCGGCAGGTGCCGCATTCGAGGCAGCCATCCGGCGTGATCTCGACTTGGCCGGAAGCGTTCTGCTCATAGCAGCCGGCCGGACAGATCTTCGTCATCGCCACGAGATTCTTGGACGGCGTCGTGTGTGGTTGCACGACGATATGGGGTTTTCCCTGATCGACGAGATAGCGGTTCTGGAACAGCTTCTCCTCGACTCGCGCAGCTTGCGTCGACATCGCAATTCCTCCTCTCAGCGCCAGGCGCGCGCCAGACGCCATGCATCTCCGAATAATCCCGTCAGCGAGCGCTTCTCGCGCAAGGCTCGGACCGACGCTTTTTCCTTCTCGATCTTCGGCGTGCCGTCGACGCGTAGGAAATTCTCCATCGCCTTCGACACGAGTGTCGGATAGGTGAGGAAGAAATTCTGCGCCTGCGTGTGCAACAACGCCGGCATGTCCTTGTATTTCTTCAGATCCTTCATGACGAAACTGTCGTCGAGGAACTTCTTGTAGAGCGCCAGATTCTGCTTCGTCATCGGATCGCGGCGCGACTTCACCTGGAAAATCGCCTCGCCCGCGAGCCTGCCGGACGTCATAGCAAGATTCGAGCCTTCTCTATGAATGGCGTTGTTGAGCTGCGCGGCGTCGCCGACGACCACCCAACCATCGCCGAAAAGCTCGGGAATCGTGTTGTAGCCGCCCTCGGGAATGAGATGCGCGGCATATTCCTTCACTTCCGAGCCTTCGATCAGCGGCGCGATCGACGGATGCTTCTTGAAATTCTCCAGCATGCCGTAGGGCGTCTCCTCGTTTTCGGCGAAATCCGACACGAGGCAGCCAAATCCGACAGAAATGCTCTCTTTGTTCGTATAGACGAAGCCCATGCCGGTCATCCCCTTGGAGATGGTGCCGGCCGCCTCGATGACGACGCCCTCGTCGCCATGCAGGTTGAAGCGGGCTTCCAGCGTCTCGCGCGGCAGGAAGTGCATTTCCTTGACCGCCAGCGCGACATGCTCGGCCTTCGGCGTCGGACGCAGGCCGGCGCGCGCGCCGAGCAATCCGTTGACGCCCTCCGCCAGCACGACGACATCCGCGAACACCGTGCCGCCGCTGCGATCCGTGCGCACGCCGATCACCTTGCCATAGGCGTCGCTGACCAGCTCGGTGACGGTCGTCTCGCTGATGACGATCGCGCCCTGCGACTGCACCTGCTTGTTGAACCAGCGGTCGAACTGCGAGCGGATGATCGTGTAGCGGTTCGGCTTCTCTTCGTTGAAGTCGTCCGAACGATATTGCATGCCGGTGTGCGAGCGATCCGTCATCATCCAGAAGCGCTGCTCGATGAGATGCCGCTCCAGCGGCGCCTCCTCGCGGAAATCCGGAATGATCTTCTCCAGCATGTCGGCATAGAGAATGCCGCCCTGCACATTCTTGGAGCCGGGATATTCCCCGCGCTCCAGCTGAAGAACATTCATGCCGCGCGAGGCCATCGTGTAAGCGGCAGCGTTGCCGGCCATGCCGGCCCCGATGACGATCGCGTCGAATTTCTCTTCGATCATGACAATCTCCTCGGGTTCAGCCGGCGAGCCGGTCGGCGTTCTCGGGCGAGAGCCGTTTGCGGAAAGCTTCCGTCAGCGCCGGCAGCAGGCGAATAGCGTCGGTCACAATGCCGATATGCGCGAAATCGAAGATCGGCGCATTCTTGTCGGTGTTGATCGCGACGATGCAATCGGCGCCTTCGACGCCGACGCGATGCTGGATCGCGCCGGAAATGCCGGCGGCGATATAGAGCTTGGGCCGGATCGATTTGCCGGTCTGGCCGATCTGACGATCAGAAGTGATCCAGCCTTTCTGCACCAACGGACGCGAGCCGCCGAATTCCGCGCCGAGCACGGACGCGAGATTGCGCACCAGCTGATAATTCTCCGCGCTCTGCAGGCCGAGCCCCCCCGCGACGACGACGTCGGCGAAGGCGAGATTGCTCTTCGCAGACTCGCGGTCCGGAATGAACTTCAGCAGCTTGGTGATGATCGTCTCTTCGTCGAGATCGGCCTTGAACTCGACGACGCGACCGACGCGCGTCTCGTCACGCGTGGGCGTCGGCAATTGGCGCGGACGCACCGTCGCCATTTGCGGACGATAGTTCAACGTATAGATCGTGCACAGCAGCGAGCCGCCGAACGTCGGGCGCGTCGCCGCCAGCGAGCCGTCCGCGTCCACCGCGAGCTCCGTGCAATCGGCGGTGAGGCCGGTGAGCAGCGTCGTCGCCACCGAGCCCGCGAGATCGCGGCCGAGCGTCGTCGCGCCGAGCAGCAGGATCTCCGGCTTATGCGTGTCGACCAGCTGCGTGACCGCCTTCGAATAGGGCTCGTTGCGATAATCGGCGAGGATCGGATCGACGACCAGATAGGCGAGATCGGCGCCGTAAATAAAGGATTCCTGCACGGCTTTACGCGCCGCCTCGCCCGGCGCGCCGAGCACGACGGCGGCGAGATCGACCTTCAGCTGATCGGCGAGCTTGCGGCCGGCGCCGAGCAGCTCCCACGACACCGGATGCACCTCGCCGCGCTCCAGCTCGACGAACACCCAGACGTGCTTGTAGCCGCGGAAATGCTCCGGGAGCTCCTTCTTCGCGCTGGCGCGGCTCTGCTGCGGCGCGGCGGGGGCGGGCTTGTCGGACATTTTCGCTTCTCCTTTAGAACCCACTGGCCAATTTCGTCATGTCTTCCTCGAGCGCCGGGTGACGCTTGAAGATCGCCTCGAGCAGCGCGTCGGCGGATTCGCCGGCGTTCTTTTCCGGCTCCACGAAGGCGGCGCGATCGGTCCGCACCGGCGGAGCGAACACTTTTTTGACGATCGTCGGCGAACCCTTCAATCCGCATTTCGTAAGGTCTTCGATCTCCGCATCCTTGGCGCTCCAAGTGATGATCTCGGCGCGAGCGGCGCGCAGAGAGTCGGAGATCGAGCCGCGGCGCACCTCGTTGGTGCCCTCGAGCATGGCGATGAGGCAAGGCATTCTGGTCTTCAAAACCTGCGTGCCGCCCTCGGCGCGGCGCTCGATCACGACCTCGCGCTTTTCCGCATCGGCTTCGACGATTTTAGAGACATAGGTCAACAGCAGAAGGTTGAGACGTTTCGCCACACCCGGGCCGACCTGCGCCGTGTCGCCGTCGATCGTCTGCTTGCCGGTGAAGACGAGATCGAGATCGCCCCAGGTCTTCTCGATCTTGCGGATCGCCTGAGCGAGCGCGTAGGTCGTCGCCAGAGTGTCGGCGCCGGCGAAGAAACGGTCGGTGAGCAGAACCGCGCGATCGGCGCCGATCGCCAGCGCTCTGCGCAGCGAATCCGCCGCCATCGGCGGGCCCATGGTCAACACCGTCACCTCGCCGCCGAATTTGTCGCGCAGCTTCAGCGCCTCTTCCAGCGAGAAGAGATCATAAGGATTGATGATCGTCGGCACGCCCTGGCGCATGATCGTGTTGGTGACAGGATGCACGCGGATCTGGGCGCTGTCGGGAACTTGCTTGATGCAGACCAGTATCTTCATGAGTTTCTCCCTCTCGCCATCCCGACCATTGATCGATCGTCAGCCGTTCGACGTCGTGACCGTGCTGAGCGGCACGAAGGGCTTCTTCGGCTCCTCCTTCGGCTTTACCGCGTCCTTATGCACTTTGAAAAGCCGTTCTTCGATCGGCGACGATTTTGTGAAATCCTGATAGGCCTTCGCCAGGAAATCACGGCAGGCGTCACGCACCTCGTCGTCGGATGCGCCCTCGGGCGCCGCCTTGTGAAGATACTCGCCCATGCGTCGCAGAATATGCAAACGCGAATGTCGCACGATGTTGGGGTCGTATTCGACGCCGAGCAGGTCGAAGAATTCCTCGGCCGCCGACAATTTGCGCAGATCGTCCAAAATGCTCATGGCTTGTTGTCTCCGGATTGCCGGTGGGAGCCTTCGCTGACCCGCGCCTGAAGATGCACGAGCCGCGCTTCGAGAAAATCGATGCGGTCGATGAGCACGGAAATCGCGTCTCCGACCGGATCGGGAATGAGATGATGCTCGAGATCGATGCGCCCGTCGGGGCCCGAACGTCGACGCTGCTCTCGCACCACACGACCCGGAATGCCGACAACCGTCATCTCCGGAGGCACGTCCTCGATCACCACGGAATTGGCGCCGATGCGCGCGCGCGGACCGACGCTGATCGGCCCCAGTATCTTCGCGCCGGCGCCGATCAGCACGCCGTCCCCGACAGTCGGGTGACGCCTGCCGACCGACCAGGATGTGCCGCCGAGCGTGACGCCGTGATACATTGTGACGTCGTCGCCGATCGTCGCCGTCTCCCCGATGACGACGCCGGCGCCGTGATCGATGAAGAAGCGACCGCCGATCGTCGCACCGGGATGGATGTCGATATTGGTGACGAGGCGCGCGAACCATGACAGCGCGCGCGCGGTGAATTTATGGCCGCCCCGCCAAAGACGATTCGCGATGCGATGCCATATCAGCGCATGCACGCCGGGATAGAGCAGAACCACTTCCCAAGTGCTGCGCGCCGCCGGATCGCGCTGCGCGACACAGCCGACATCCTCGCGGATCAGCGCGAAAAGTCCTTTGCTCGCAGCCACGCGAGGCTCGGCGACGATAGAAATGGGGCTCATGACACGCCTCCGACATCATGCTGCGCCGCGATGGCCGCTTCCGCTTGCGCGCGATCCACGAGGCGAATGAACTCGCCGCGATTGACGGGCCCTTTTTGGTCCAGAGCACGCCGCTTGACGTGATCCAGAAGCCGCGCCGCCGTATCGCGATCGAGATCGACGCCGATTTCGGCGCATTTCTTCTGGATCGCGCTCAGCCCCGAATGCTTGGCGATGATGATGCGATGCCGCCGTCCGAGCCGCGCCGGGTCGAGACCCTGATAGGTGCGCACATCCTTCATCAGCGCGGCGACATGAATGCCCGATTCATGCGTGAATATATCGGCGCCGACCACCGCCTTGGCGCGTCCGATCTTTCGGCGCGCAGCCGCGGCGACCAGACGGGCGACGCCCTGCAGGCGCTTGAGATCGATGTTGGTGCGGCCGTGCGCGACATGGCCGAGCGCTAAGGCGACCTCCTCCAGCGCGGCGTTGCCGGCGCGCTCGCCGAGACCGAGCATCGTGACGGATGCGTGCGTCGCGCCGCCGCGCACAGCCGCGAGCGTGTTGGCGGTGGCGAGACCGACATCGTCATGGCCGTGGAACTCGATCGGCAGATCGGTCTCCTCGCGCACTCGACGGATCGATTCATAGGTCGCGAAAGGATCGAGCGTCCCGAGCGTATCCGCGAAGCGAAAACGCGTCGCCCCCGCCGCCGCGGCCGCGCGGACGATCCGCCCTATGTCGCGCGGATCGGCGCGTGACGAATCCTCGCCGCCCAGAGCGACGCTCAGCCCTTTCGATCGCGCGTAGCCGACGACGCGCTCGACACGCGCCGCGGCGCCGTCGACATCCGTCGAGAGCTTCACGCCGATCTGCAGCCGAGACATCGGGGATGAAACATTCACATGCGTGACATTGGCGGCGAGCGCGGCGTCGACGTCGCTTTCGCTCAGACGGCACCACGCCATGACCCGGCACGGCAAGCCGTCCGTCGCAATGGCGCCGATCGCCTCTATCTCGTCGCGACCCATCGCCGGCGTGCCCGCCTCGATCTCATCGACGCCGATGGCCGCGAGAGCGCGCGCGATCGCTAGCTTTTCCGCGGCGGTGAACGCCACGCCCGGCGCCTGCTCGCCATCGCGAAGCGTCGTGTCGTTGATGAAGATGCGGGGTTGGTCGCTGTTCACGGGATTCGCGCCTGTCACGCAAAAACGGGCTTGGTGTCGTTGGTCTTCTTCTCGGCGTCGGCCCAGAAGGGAGACATTTCGCGAAGCTTCTCGACAATGCCGGGCAGCGCCTCGATGACGCGATCCACATCCTCAGCGACATTGTCGCGCGAGAAGGAGAAACGCACGGCGCCGTGCAACGCCGCCTCCGGAATCTCCATGGCTTTCAGCACATGGCTCGGCTCCATCGATCCCGATGTGCAGGCCGAGCCCGAGGACGCAGCGACGCCGCTGCGATTGAGATGCAGCAGGATCGCTTCGCTCTCGACATATTCGAACGCGAGATTGGCGGTGTTCGGCAGACGATCGTGACGATCGCCGTTCACGATGCAATTGGGCACACGCTGCAGAACCGCTTTCTCGAGCCGATCCCGCAGCTCCCGCACGCGGCCCTGCTCTTCCGCCATATGCGCATGCGCCAGCTCGGCGGCCTTACCGAGGCCGATGATCGCCGGCACATTCTCGGTTCCGCCGCGGCGGGCCCGCTCTTGATGGCCGCCGCGGATCAGCGGCTTGAAGCGAGCGCCTTTCTTCACATACAACGCGCCGATCCCCTTCGGCCCATGCAGCTTGTGCCCCGACAACGACAGCATGTCGATCGCGCTGTCCTTCAGAGAAATCGGCGTCTTGCCGACGGCCTGCACCGCATCGGTGTGGAACAGCGCGCCATGCTCCTTGGCCAGCTCGGCAAGGCCCTCGACGGGAAAGATCGTCCCGGTTTCATTGTTGGCCCACATCAGCGACACGACGGCCACCTTGTCCGACAAAGCCGCGCGATAGGCGTCGATGTCCAGCTGGCCGACCTTGTCGACGCCGATCAAATGAACCTTGGCGCGCCCGGTCTTCTCGAGGTGCTCGCAAAGCGACAGAATCGCGGGATGCTCGACCTTGGAAATGACGATCTCGTTGCGATCCGGCAAAGCCTCTAGCGCCGACAGGATCGCAGCGTTGTCGCTCTCTGTGCCGCCCGAGGTGTAGATGATTTCGTGATCATGCGTTGCGCCCAGCAGCTGCTGAAGCTGCTGGCGCGCCGCCTTCACCGCGGTCCCGACCTCGGCCCCGAAGGAGTGAGCCGAAGAGGCGTTGCCGAAATGCTCCGTGAAGAAGGGGAGCATCGCGTCCACCACTGACGGATCGACTCTGGTCGTCGCATTGTTGTCGAGATAAATCGCCTTCATGACGAACTCCTCAATGAGCGTTCCGCCCGACCGGTATCACGCGCATGGGCACGCCCAGCTTCGCGATGAGCCGCTCTTGTATTCCCGAGACAGTGACGCTCGCCATTTGACAGCCGACGCAGGCCCCGGTCAGGCTGACGAGCACATTCGAGCCATCCACGTCGATCAGCTCGCAATCGCCGCCGTCCTTGCGCAGATAGACGCGAAGGTCTTCGATCGTCTCCTCGATCAGACGAATCTTCTTCAAATTCGTCATTCCGCCCGAGGATTCCGACAGAGGAGACGTGGGCGTCAACGGCGACGTCTCGGCGCCGGGCTTCACAGGAGCGGCAGGACGAGGCGCGGCCGCGCTGACGGGACGCGTCGCCGAGCGGAAGAGGTTGACCGAGCCCGGACGGGGCGCCGCGGGCGCATGTTGGACCGCGGCCGCCTCATCGGAGCCCGCGCTCTCTGAAGATCGAGCGGCGAGCGCGGCCGTCGCGGCGATATCGGATGCGACGCGAAACAATATATCTTCGACCTGCTCGTAGCAGGTCGTGCAGCCGGAACCCGCCTTGGTGAAGACCGCGACCTGCTCCACCGTCGACAACCCATTGTCTCTTATCGCGCGCTCGATCACCGCGGCGTCGACCCCATGGCATTTGCAGACGAGCGCGCTCTCCTCATGCGACGACCGCCAGACCTCGCCGCGAAAATTCGCGATCGCCGCCTGTAGCGCCTCATGGCCCATTACCGCGCAATGCTTCTTCTCGGGCGGCAGGCCGCCGAGATAATCGGCGATGTCGCGATTGGTGATGGCGCTCGCCTGCTCGAGCGTCTTGCCGATGACGAGCTCGGTGAGGGCCGAGGAGGAGGCGATCGCCGAGCCGCAACCGAAAGTCTGAAACTTGGCTTCGAGAACGATCTCGGTGACCGGATCGATGTGCAGCATCAGCTTGAGCGCGTCTCCACACGACAAGGCCCCGACCTCGCCGACCGCATTGGCGCCAACGAGAGCGCCCGCGTTCTTCGGATTGAAGAAATGCTCCTTGACCGTGTCGGAATATTCCCACATCGCCGCTCTCCCGAAGACGATCAACCGAACGACTTGCCGCAGGAACAGCTCGATTTGGCCTGGGGATTGTCGAAAGTGAAGCCAGCGCCTTCGAGCCCGCTGACGAAATCGACGCGCGTGCCGTCGAGATAGGCGAGAGAGCCCTCTTCCACGAAAACCTTCACGCCGTCGCGCTCGAAGACATGATCGGCCGGATTGCTCTCATTGACGAGGCCCATGGTGTACTGGAAGCCCGCGCAGCCGCCGGCCTCGACCATGATGCGGAGCCCCTCGACTTCCTGCCCGGCGCCCGAAATTGCCGAACGCACTGCGTTCACGGCATTGTCTGTGAGTTCGATCATTTGCTTAACCTCTTCCCGGAAAACTACCCGAGGTGAAGGAAGCAACCGTTATGCCAGATCGATTTGCCATCGTGATTCAGTCGATTCGCAGGGGTTCCGGCTGTCCGCATTCCCACAATGTCGGAGATCGGACAGGGATGGCGATTCCCCTTCGAATCGCGCAGAAAACGGCCCGAAATTCCGGGCCGCCCACCTCCGAAATGGGATGAAATCTCGAGACGGATCAGGAATCCGAGGGCTTGCCGTGGGAAAGCCGCGCCAGCGCGCTCTCGCCGCTCTCGTCGCCGAAACAATCGTGGAAATCGCTGCACTCGCGGCAGGTCGGCGAGGCGCAAAGGACAAAGCCTTCCATCTCGCAAAGAGACCGGTAAAAAAACTTCTTCCATTTCATATGGTTGACGTTGCGCTCGGCGAGGCCGGGAAAGCGCTCTCTCATCAAACGTCCGAGTTCCTCACGCTTAGCCAAGCCGAGATCCTGCCACAAATGTCGAGGCGACATCGAGCGCTTGGTCAATATCGACGCCAACCAGCCGGCCTCTTCCGAGGCGTCGCCTCGGAACCGCTCCAATAATTGGCGAATCTGATCTTCCTCGTCATCCAGCGCGACCGAGTCTGGCTCCGCGGAGACGTCGATCAGCGCATGCGCTTCCGGCGCCCAGCGATCGATCAGCCCAACGAGATCCACTCGTCCGAGCGCGAGCGAATGGCCGAGCGCCCCCGAGCGTCCTGCGGCTTCGCTCAAGGCGAGCGCGAGAACACAGCAGAAGACATGGGCCGTGAAGGGGTCGTCGCGTCCGGAATCGCTCGGACGCGACCGCAAGCGCACGTAGATGTCCGTCGGGTCGAGGCTCGGCGGAAGGAGCCCGCTCTCCGATCGGCGATCTTCGGAGAGAAAGGCCATCGGCTCAGCCGCCCAGTTGATCGACAGGAACGTGCGTCTGGCAGTCCTTCGGACAGACCTTCGAGCACGCCGAGCAGCCGATACAATCCTGCTCGCGCTCGACCTTCATGATCTTGCGATTGAGCTCGCCGTCGAAATCGTCGTCGTCATCGTCATCCGTGACGATGCCGAGGATCGTGCCCTCGGCGTCGACGCCATAAAGCGCCATGACGTCCTGCGGGCACACTTTGAAGCAGCGCCCGCAGCCGATGCATGTCGCCGGATTGATGTCGGTCAAATAAGACGGCGTCCAATCCGCGCCGCCTCTCGTCTTGAACGCCCCCATCACGCCGTCTCCAATTCCTTGAGTTTCTGGCGCGCGGCTTCGAGAGCCGCATACGCCTCATAGGCTTCCTGCGCGACGGTGAGAATCGTGCCCCAGTTGATCGGCAATTCTTCCGACAGGTCGTGCAGATTCATTTTCATATTCGTCGCCTTGGCCGAGAGCTTCTTGATCTCGGACTTCAGCTCGTCGACGGAGCTCATCCTTGCCTCTCCTTCGATATCAATAGCGCGCGACGTCCGGGAACTTCTCGACCATTTCGACGCCGGAGTTCACGAGCTTCGTGCCTTCCTCCGCGAGCTTGTCGAGCGTGTCGAAGCCGAAGCGATGCACATCACGCAATTGCTTGTTGACGACGATCAGACGGCCAGCGATGAGCACCTGACGACCGAAGCCCTCGTGGCTCATTTTGATCATCGGCTGAACCATCACACCGGTCGCGCGCTCGATCGACAGCGCGACAGCGTTATAGAAAAGCTCGACACGCCAAAGGATCTCCGGATCCGGATCGCCGATGAGCGGCAGCTGCTTGCGCGCCTCCTTGTCGACGATGTAGGGCTTGATGAGATCGAGGTCCTTCTTGTTCTCCCAGGTGCCGTGCGTGTCCTGCGCGCGCCACTGCTTGATAAGCTCCTTGACGAACAAGCTGTTCTCCGCATCATTCGCGGCAATCGTCTCGGTCTCAACCATTTGCAGCCTCTTCCTCGAAATCGAAGGATCTTTCCTGGCCCTTCGTCATGACCTTGCGCAACCACGGCGGCGGCGCGCCTTGCAGGACCACCTTGAGCTTTTCCAAGAGATCCGTGATGTTCTCCGGCTGCGTCACCTTCATCGGATGAATGCCCGAAGCGACCACGCGCGCGGCGCCAGAGCCGCCGATCGCCGCTATATAGAGAATTGCGCAGTCCTTGATCGCTTCGAGCTTGGGCTGCAGCTTATCCTCGTTGCCGTCCTCCTGAAGATCGCCTTGGAATTGGATCGCTTCGATAAAGCTGTATCCTTCCGCGGTGAGCTCATAGATCGCGATATTCTTCGCCCAACCAAAATGGGCGTCGACCCGTTCGAGGTCTTGCGTGGCGAATGCGACTTTCATGCTGCCTCCTCGTGGTCAAGCCATCGCGGTCAGTTGGACGAGCTCCGGAGTTTGCTCGCCCCCGAAATGCGTGACATTCTCGTCCTCTCGACGCCATGTGTCCGGACCGGGCTCATGCGCCTGTGAGATGAACATATTGCCGATGGTGAAGATGAGCGTCCGAGTGCCTCGGTAGCCCACAGTGAGCTCATGACCGGCGCCGAGCCGATCGAACGTCGGAAGCCCCAGTCGAAACAGCGGAACGCCGATACGTTCGGACGCTTGGCGACCATGCGAATGCGTCATCATGAGATCCGCCCCTTTGGAGCGGTTCTCGAGATCCTCGAGGTCGCCGATGAGCACCTCGTCGATCGCGAGCTTTTCCAGGACTGGCGAATGGGTCGTCGTGATCGCCGCCTGAAGCTGCGCTCCCATTTCCGTCAGCCAGGAGCCGATCGCGAATAGCAGGTCGGGCTCTGCGCCGATGGTCACTTTCCGCCCACCGAAATGGAAATGACCGTCGAGCATCGCGTCGACCAGCTGACCTCTCTGCCGTTTGAACTTCAACGGCACAGGCCGCCCGCTGATGCGCGACAAGAAGCCGATCAGCTCGTCATTCGGCGCGAGGCCGGTCAAACGATCGAAAAGCACGAACGGAACGCCGGCGCGACGCTCCAAGGTCGTCGCAGCGAGACGCATTTGCTCGCCGACCGCAATCGTCCAAGCGGCGGAACCCATCTCCGCCATTGCCGCACGCGTGGTTCCACCGAGAGTCGTCGGCGTGAAATCTTCGGGCAGGTGACCATCCAGCGAGCCGGAGAGATCGGGTAGAAACGTCGGCTCCAGCCCGAAGCTCTCGATAATGTCGCGCAACTCGTCGATATCGCCGGGCGTCAAATGGCACCCGGGAAGAACATTGACGCGCTGCGGCGCTCTTTGCACCGGCTTATCATTGGTGGGAACGAACGTCTCGATCAGCTTGGCGACCGTCTTCGCCCAACCATCCTGAAACGCGTCTTTGAAATCCGGCGTCGAAATATAGACGATGCCCATGTGATCGAGCTCGGGGTGCCTCTGCCGAACGAGCTTGATGTAGCCGTCGACATCGTCTCCCTTGGTCTCCGTCACACCCGTCGAGCATATTCCGATGACGTCGGGCTTTGCGCGTTTGGCGATATTGACGATCGCTTCTTCGACATTCTCCAATCCGCCCAGAACCGTCGCGACTTCGCTCATCGCCGTGGTCTGAAGCGGAATGGCTTCACGAAAATGCCGAACGAATAGCACGAGGCCAAACGAGGTGCAGCCCTGTGATCCATGCAGCAGCGGCATGCATCCATGAACACCCATGAAAGCGAGCGCGCCGCCGATTGGCTGGCTCATCTTCAATGGATTGACCGCACAGGCCTTTTTGGAAGATTCGACTTTAGCCATCGGAGCGCCTCACGCCGCTTTCGAAGCAGGAATCGCGCCACCGGCGTTGACCGCCTCGATCATCTGCTCGAGCGTGTCGCGGCATCCGCCGCAGCCCGTGCTCGCATGTGTCGCCTCGGCGAGCGCTTCGACTGTCGTCAACGAACCAGCCACGATCGCGTCTTCGAGCGCGCCGACGTTCACATTGTGACATTTGCAAACGCGCTTTTCGCGACGCACTTGCTCTGCCTTGGCCGGATCGGCCGCGAGCTCCGCCGCTTCCGCGGCAATCGCCTCATTGGCGCGATCTTCCCATGTCTTTTCCTGCCACGGCGGCGGACGTCGCACTTGCTCCCAGACCGGATTGAAAAACGCCTTGTCGATCTCGTGCACCAGCTCGACCATGCCCTCATAGCCGGCATAGGCGTGGTGTCGCTCCTGGTTGATGTCGAGCCAGGGCATTTTCGCCTTGAGCGCGATGAACTGAGAGCGGCCGCCCGACAACATGATATCCGCCTGCGCGTCTTTGAGCATTTTATACATTTCGCGCGGGGTCATATCGTCAATCATATGGGCGTCTTGTCCCATCAGCTCCTTGATGCGCTCTTTGTCCTCCTTGGTGGACTTCTTGACGCTGGTGCCGACGAGCTCCATCCCTGCTTCCTGCAGCGCGGCGACGACGGACCAGGATTTCACGCCGCCCGTGATGAGCAGCACCTTCTTGCCTTGCAGCCGCTCCTTATAGGGAGCGATGCGCGCCCATGCTCGCGCCTCCTCGCGCTCGATGACTGCGTCAGTGCGATCCTTCAGCTCGGCGGGAGCGCCCTTCTCGACCAACAGCCGCGCGATCTCGCGCAGCGAGTCGCTCATGTCGCCGATGCCGTAGAAAGATCCTTCGAAGAAGGGAATATCGTAGCGCTCCTCCATCTTGCGAGCGACGTTGATCATCGCTTTGGAGCAGACCATCATCGCCGCCTTGGCGCGATGCGAGGAGGCCACTTCCTGATATTTTCCGTCGCCGGAAATGCAGGAGAGAATTCGGATGCCGAGCTCGTCGAGGATCGGCTTCACCTGCCACAACTCACCCGCGAGATTATATTCGCCGATGATGTTGATGTCGTAGGGTGTCGTGTATTCCGGCTCCTGCGTGCCGATCACATGCTCGAGGATCGCCTCGCCAGCGAGCTTGTTGCCGAGATTTTTCGGCCCGACGAAGCCGGGCGAGTTCACCGGAATAACCGGCTTGTTGAATTTCTTCGCAGCCGCTTTGCAGACCGCGTCGATATCATCGCCGATCATGGCGGGGACGCAGGTCTGATAGACGAAGATCGCCGGCGGATCGTATTTATCGATGATTTCTTTGATCGATTTGTAGAGGCGCTTCTCACCGCCGAAGACGACGTCGGTCTCGCCGATATCCGTGGTGAAGCCAGTTCGATAGAGGCTGGAGCCGGAGGTCTTGGCCCCGCGATTGTCCCATGAATTGCCTTCGCAGGCGATGGGCCCATGGACGAGATGGGCTACGTCGGTGATCGGCTGAAGAGCGATTTTGGCACCGTCGAAGGCGCATCCACCGGCTGCGGCGCCTGGCGCCAATTGCTTCGTGCAGCCCTTTTTTCGCTCTTTTTCGGATTTGCCCTGGTTCTTATCGCAACCGGGCTCGTTGAAAACTTCTTGAACTTTAGCGGCCAGCGTGCTCATCCGCGCCTCCTGCAACGGCCATCGCCTCCCACTAGGCGCACGGATTGCGCCAGCGCGGCGACCGACCTGACGGATCAGGCTCTTGTTGTTCCGCCGGGCCGAAACGCGACCCGGCGGAAGTTCGTGAACGTCAGCGAATAATGTCGAAGCTGTAGTCCGACTTCGCGACGACGTTGGTGTGCCGGTCGATCTCGTCGAAGACCTTGTCGAGCAGCCACACGAGGACGTTCAGGCCACCCTGATAGCCCCACACCGGATAGCGGTGATAATGGTGACGATCGAAGACCGGGAAGCCGATACGGATCAGCGGAGTGCCGGTGTCGCGCTCGAGATATTTGCCGTAGGTGTTGCCGATCAGGAAGTCGACCGGCTCCGTGAACAGCAGCGAACGCATGTGCCAGAGATCCTTGCCGGCATAGGCGGTGCAGTTCTTGCCGAAAGGCGAGCTGGCGAACAACTGCTTCATCTTCTCTTCCCAGAGCTTGCCGCCATTGGAGGCAAGCACGGTGATCGGCTCGGCACCGAGCTCCATCAGGAAGGAAGCGAGGCCGTAGCAGAGATCCGGATCGCCATAGATCGCGAAACGCTTGCCGTGAAGATGCGCGGAGGAGTCGGCGAGGGCGTCGACCAGACGGCCGCGCTCACGGGTGAGCTCCGGCGAGATCGGCTTGCCGGTGACTTCCGAAACCTTCATCAGGAACTCATCCGTCGCGCGGACGCCGATCGGGTGATGGAAGGAGTAGGTCTCCTGGCCGCTAGCGGCGATCAGCGGCAGCGTCTTCTCGGTCGAGAAGTGCTGCATGGAGAAGGTCGCCTTGGCATGGATCGCGTTGGCGGCGTCTTCGAGCTTGGTGCCGCCGTCATACATGCGGAACTGGCCGTCGGTCGGCGTATCCCACACGTCGCTCGGATCGCCGAGGATCGTATATTCGACGCCCATCGACTCGAATATGCGCTTCACTTCGCGGATATTGCCGACGACATAGCCGTCGAAACCGCCGATGAAGTTGATCGAGTTGTTGGGAACGCGCTCAAGCTTGGGAGCGGTGCCAGCCTTGCCGTTCCAGAAATGATCGACGATGCCCTTCATGACATTGTCGTAGCCGGTGACATGGCTGCCGACGAACGCCGGAGTATGCGCGAAGGGAACGTCATACTCGGCCGGGACCGAGCCTTTTTCCTTCGACGTCTTGATGAAGGCGTTGAGATCGTCGCCGATGACTTCCGCCATGCAGGTCGTGGAGACGGAGATCATCTTCGGCTTATACATATTGTAGGTGTTGGCGAGGCCGTCGATCATGTTGTTGAGGCCGCCGAACACCGCAGCGTCTTCCGTCATCGAGGAGGAGACGCAAGACGTCGGCTCCTTGAAATGACGCGAGAAGTGCGAACGATAGTAGGCCACGCAGCCCTGCGAGCCATGCACGAACGGGATCGTGCTCTCGAATCCGAGCGAAGCGAAAACCGCGCCGAGCGGCTGGCATGCCTTCGCCGGATTGACGGTCAAAGCTTCGCGAGCGAAGTTCTTCTCTTGGTAGTCCTTCGTCTTCGCCCACTCGACAACACGCTCGACCTCGGCGTCGGGGTGATGGTTCTCGAACTCTTTCTTCTTCTTCTCGAACATCTCCAGATATTCCGGCTGGCGGAATAGATTGAAATGGTCGAGGACGTTGTCTGCATTCTGTGGCATGTCGATTCCCCTCGTTGTCCGCGAGTTCCCGCTCTCTCGGACCGAGGCGGCGACCCGGCCTCGGTCTCTCCAACGCGAACGGGGGAAGCCCCCGTTCGCGAAGAGAGCGTTTGCGTCTCAGCCGATCAAGCCGCCCAAGGCGCCTTGGCGAATTTCCAGACCGGCGAGTTGATCGCCATGTCCATGTCGCGAGCGAAGATCGCGAAGCCGTCATAGCCGTGATACGGGCCAGAGTAGTCCCAGCTGTGCATCTGACGGAAGGGCACGCCCATCTTCTGGAAGACGTACTTCTCCTTGATGCCCGAACCGACGAGGTCCGGCTGGATCTTCTCGACGAACTTCTCGAACTCGTAGCCGGTCACGTCGTCATAGATCAGCGTGCCGTCTTTCACATAGTGAGTCGTGCGCTGATAATCGTCGTTGTGGCCGAACTCGTAGCCCGTGCCGACGATCTCCATGCCGAGATCCTCATAGGCGCCGATCACGTGACGGGGACGGAGACCGCCCACGAACAGCATGACCTTCTTGCCTTCGAGGCGGGGACGGTACTTCGCGATCACCGCTTCCATCAGCGGACGATATTTGGCGATGACGCGCTCGGCGCCTTCCTTGATCTTGTCGTCGAAGTGGCTGGCGATCTTACGCAGCGACTCCTCGATCTTGGACGGTCCGAAGAAGTTGTACTCGACCCACGGAACCCCGTACTTTTCTTCCATGTGACGGGAGATGTAGTTCATCGAGCGATAGCAGTGCAGGACGTTCAGCTTCGCGCGCGGAGTGGCTTCCAGCTCCGCGATCGTGCCGTCGCCCGACCACTGCGCAACGACGCGAAGACCCATCTCCTCGAGCAGAATGCGCGAAGACCAGGCGTCGCCGCCGATGTTGTAGTCGCCGATGATCGCAACGTCGTAAGGGGTCGACTCGAACAGAGCCGGCTTGCCTTCCATCTTGTCGAACACCCAGTCGCGAATCGCGTCATTGGCCAAGTGATGGCCGAGAGACTGCGACACGCCGCGGAAACCCTCACAGCGCACCGGAACGATCGTGTGGCCGCCGTACTCCTTGGTTTTCGCCTTGGAGACAGCCTCGATGTCGTCGCCGATGAGGCCGATCGGGCACTCGGACTGGACGGAGATTCCCTTGTTGAGGGGGAACAGCACCTGGATCTCGTCGATCAGCTTGGCGAGCTTCTTGTCGCCGCCGAACACGATGTCCTTCTCCTGGAAGTCCGAAGTGAACTGCATCGTGCCGAAGGTGTCGATGCCGGTCACGCCGATGTAGTAGTTACGACGTGACGCCCAGGAATACTGACCGCAGCCCACCGGGCCATGGCTGATGTGGATCATATCCTTGATCGGGCCCCACACGACGCCCTTCGAACCGGCGTAAGCGCAGCCACGGATCGTCATCACGCCGGGGATCGACTTGATGTTGGACTTCACGCCGCAGTCCGGCTTGCCATCCTCGAAGGTGCCGAGGTGCTTCGCGCGGCGCTTGGCGGTCTTTTCAGGATAAACTTCGAGAACCTCTTTGATCAGCGCTTTATTGCGCGCCTTGAGGTCTTCGATCGATTCGGGTTGAGCCAGGCTCATGACGCCATCCCTTTCCAAATTGCCCTATCTGAAAGATCGGCCCGGCCCCGTTCGAGGCCGGGCCTTCATCTTTCAGGCGGATTACGCGATCGCGGCGAGATCGGCCGCAGTCTTGCCGACCTGCGACTCGTCGACGGCCTTCATGACGCCATGCTCCATGAGCAGGTCCTCGAGCTCGTCCATCGTGATCGGGGTCGGGATGATGCCATTGCCCTTGTTGGCATGGACCTTCACCGCGAGGCTCCGGTAGTGGCCGGCCTGCGTGGAGTCCGGCGCATACTCGAGGACCGTCATGCGGCGCAGCTCGGCGTGCTGGACGATATTGTCGCGCGGCACGAAGTAGATCAGCTGGGTGCCGAGCTTCTTCGCCAGCGACTCGGCCAGCTCGTATTCCTTGTCGGTCTGACGCTCGTTGCAGACCAGCCCGCCCAGGCGCACGCCGCCGGAGTTGGCATACTTCAGAATGCCCTTGGAGATGTTGTTGCCGGCATACATGGCCATCATCTCGCCAGACATGACGATGTAGATTTCCTGCGCCTTGTTCTCACGGATCGGCATCGCGAAGCCGCCGCAGACCACGTCGCCGAGCACGTCATAAGAAACGTAGTCGACGCCGTCGTAAGCGCCCTGCTCCTCGAGGAAGTTGATCGAGGTGATGACGCCACGGCCCGCGCAGCCGACTCCCGGCTCCGGACCACCGGACTCGACGCAACGGATGTCCATGAAGCCGACCTTCATGACGTCCTCGAGCTCGAGATCCTCGACCGAACCGGCCTCGGCGGCCAGGGACAGAATGGTGTCCTGAGCCTTGGCGTGCAGGATCAGACGGGTCGAGTCGGCCTTGGGGTCGCAGCCGACGATCAGGATTTTGTGGCCCATCTGAGCGAGAGCCGCGAGAGTGTTCTGGGAGGTGGTGGACTTGCCAATACCGCCCTTGCCGTAGAACGCGATCTGTCGAAGTTCTGACATTTCTGTCTCCTTAAGATACCGTTTCATTGCGATCGGCGCGCACGGCGCGCAGGCCGAAGTCGATTCGTCCGACCGAGCCCGGCGCCGGTTGCGGGATCGCCCCCTTGGTGATCGGGGCCGCCCAATCCGCAGCCACTCGCCTTGCGGGCCCTGTCTCGCAAGCGGCGTGCCAGCATGGCTGCGCGAGATTATATCATTTATAATCAATAGGATATCTGGGCGCGAGGAGTGGCTTCGGCTAGGTGTGTCAAAGCCGACAGTCATGCGCGGAATCAGACGAAGGGCATTTAGGTGACAGGCTCGTTCGGAACCATTGTAAGGTTCGGACAGGAATAGGGAACAATGTCTCATTTCCCACGGCATAACGATTGCTTAGAAAGAGGGCAGGATAACACGGAGCAGGCGAGATGCAGATCGGCGTCGAAACATCCAGGGCGGTCGAAAACAAGCGCATTTTCGTCGTCGACGACGACGAGATCATTCGGGCGGCGCTGCAGTTCATGCTGCACGACGAATATGAGACCCATGAGATCGGCGCTCTCGACGCGGCGATCGAGAAGGCGGCGTCATATAAGCCCGACCTTTTCATTTTGTCCGAAAATGTCGTGAAGGCCGCGGGCCTGGCGATTCTAGCGGAAATTCCGAAGCAGATCACTGGCGTCAAAGTGCTGGTGATCGTCGATTCTCTTCAGAGCGGTTTCGGCAAGGAGAGCCAGGCGGCTGGCGCGCACGGCTACATCGTCAAGCCGTTGACCGTCGAATTCGTGCGGCAGAAAGTCGACGTTCTTCTCGGACGCCGGCAGGGCGTCGCGATACCGCTGAACGTCCTCTGAATCGAAGACCCTCGAAATGAGGCCGGAGCCTTGGCTCCGGCCTTTTTTTTGGCCGCCGAATTTCGATCGCCGTCGTGAAAACGGCAATGCCCGCGACGAGCGCGGGCATTGCCATGTCGGTTCCGTCTAACGAGCGTCAGAGTTGCGGCACGATAATCAATCTTTCGACCGGATTCCCGTCGATGAAATGCGATTGCACGATTTCATCGATGTCTTCCGGTGTGCGCGGAGCATACCAGACTCCCTGCGGATAAACGACCATCAGCGGGCCAGCGCGGCAGAAGCCGAGGCAAGCGGTCGCCGTCATCGAGACGTCCGGGAGCGGTTGCGCGCCGAGCTTGGCCTGCAAGCGATCCCACAGCGGCTTTGCGCCGGAGGTCGAGCAGCTGCCGCGCGGATGTCCGGGCGGCCGCTGCTGAAAGCAGGTGAACACATGGTATTTGAACACTACCGGAAGTTCTTCGAGCATTTTCAATTCCTGGATAGATCTGGGCCGAGCGCCGGGGCGTCGGTCAAGCGGCGGCTTCCGCGGTCGCTGCAGCCACGGCTTGCCCGGTGAGGCCGGCGACGAACTCGGCGAGCGGCATGTCGATCAACTCGATCTTCTGCTCCTTGAGGAACTTCACCTCGTTCTTCGTCAACGCGCCTTCGATCACCGCCCAATGCTGGTCGGACGAACGCTTCATGATCTGGCGCGCGAAATTACGCTCGAGCTGAGTCGAGAAGCGACAACCGAGAAACAAGAAGTTGCGGCCTTTACGGACCGACTGGACGGTCTCGGGAATAGGCGTCTGAATGTCGATCTCTGTCAGCACTTCGACATAGTCCGAATCCGAAATGACATAATTCGACGCCGGCCTGACCGAGCCGATCGGTTGATAGAGCAATGTTTCCCAGGGCAAGGTCTCCGCCGGCGCCTCGGCGGGGGCTTTCGCGCCGGAGCCGTCGCGGAGGAACTCTTTATTGGGCACGAGCGTGGAGTCGGAGTGGAAGTAATTGACCCAATATCCGAAATGCTCCGCCTGCGAGACGCCCTGGACCATTCCCCAATTCTTTCTGACCGCCAATGCCTTTTGCGGCAGATCGTCGTACCAGGCATTGACGACCAGCGGAAGAACAGCGCGTTCGGCGAGCCATTTGTGCAGGACGCTCGGTTCGGGCGTCTGCTCGAACGTCTTGTTCATCGCTGCGGCGATCGTCTTGCGGTGCTTGAAGTTCTCTATGTATTGCGCCGCCGCCGTCAGATTGTTGCGAATCTTGTGCGGCACGGTCGCGGACTTGGTCAGCTCCACGACCAATTCTTCGGGGGCGGCGGGAATCGGGCTCCCGTCTGTCGCCAGCGTGAGCACGCCGGGTCCGAGATAGGGGATCACGAGGCCTCGCTCAAACCCCGTTTTGATTGCGCTCAGCACTTGTGTGTCTCCTCTCGTCGAACCCGGATTGCTCGTCTTGTCACTGAAGCGCGGCGCTTTTGGCGACTGCGAGCTCTTCGGGGGTCAGCTTGAACGCGCCACGACCGCCGGACAGGGCCATGAAGTCCATGGCGTAGGCGTTCGTGAGCTTGGTGAACCACTCCTGGCCGGACAGGCTCGCGGGACGCTCGCTGATTTCCAGGACGGTGCCGTCATTGAAGAAACGGACATGAATGATGACAGACTTGTCGCTCATTTTGATTCCCCTTCGGTTTTCAGCGACCGGAGTCGAAGCCGAGAAGCTCGACCGTCACGTTTTCGGTTCCGAAATTGACTTGGCAAGCGAGGCGCGATTTCGATCCCACGCCGACGATCGAATCCAAGCGCTCGTTTTCTGCGCGAGTCGTTTTCGACACGCTCTTCCTTCCGTCCTGGACGAAGAGGTGGCAGGTGCCACATTTGGCCTCGCCGCCGCATTTGCTGGATATGCTTTCTCCAGCCGCGAGGATTGCGTCCAGAAGTCTGCTGCCCTGCTCGGCCTCGATGGTTTTGCCTGACGGCAGAATGGTCAGTACCGGCATGTCGTTCACTCCTCCTTGCCAAAGGTTCTCACGACCTACGTCCAGCAAGTTTCGAACCACTCTAAAATTCACGTCGAATGCGCAAGGACAGTCGCCCGAGGCTAAAAACACCGGCATATTATCAAGGATTGGGGGTTTTCATCCGCGAGCCGCGGCGCTCTGCGCCACTCACGACGCGGTCACGTCGGTTTTTCGACAATGACGTCGTAGACGACGACGCGCCAGCCGACGGGCCGGCGCGTTTCTCAGAGATAGATGGCTGCGCCGGCTCCGATATTGATCGAGGCGTCCTTCATCGTGCCGACGATGAAGGCGATCTGATTTTCGGTGAGATGCGCATGGAACGGCAGCGCTACCGCACGGTCGGAGACTTTCTCGGTCACGAACAAATTGCCGCGACGATAGCCGAGATCGAAATAGTAGCGCTGCAGATGCAACGGATGCGAATAGGCGGCGCCGTCGATGTTTTCCGTCTGCAGATCCTCGATGATCTGATCACGGCTGGAGCGCGAGAAGCGCGTGCCGAGATGCACCACATAGAGGAACCAATGAACCTCGTCGACATCCGGCGCGATATAAGGATCTTTGATCCCTTCGAAGGACTTCACATATTGGTAGAACCAGCGCTCGACGCGCGTCCGTCGCGCGAGCAGCAGCTCCAGACGCCGAAACTGCGCGAGCCCGAGCGCCGCTGTGATGTCGCTCATCGCCGCCTGCATGGGCGGATAGGCGCCGAGCACGACGGAAGAGCGCTCCGCGATACGGCGGCCGCGCAGATTGCGAATCGTGGAGGCGCGATCATCGTCGTCGGTGACGATCATTCCACCCTCGCCGCAGGCGATGACGCCCGGCTGCGAGAAGTCGAACACCGAGCAATCGCCGAAGGAGCCGACCAGCTTGCCTTTGTAGACCGAGCCGATCGCCTCGGTCGAATCTTCGATCAGCGGGAGCTTCTTCGCATCGGCGAGCTGGCGAAACGCGTCCCAGGGCGCCGGATGACCATTGGTGTTTGCCGCGACGATAGCCTTCGTCCGCTCGGTAATGACCGCTTCCGCCTTCTCCGGCGCGAGCGTCCCCGCCCAATAGTCGATGTCTGCGAACACAGGCCGCGCGCCGGTCAGCGCGATCGCGTGTGTGGTCTCCCGGAAAGAATGGGCCGAGGCGACGACTTCATCGCCCGGACCGATTCCATAGGAGCGCAACGTGAGCAACAGACCGATCGTGCCGCTGGACACCGCGATCGCATGCTTGCGGCCGAGATAACGCGCGAACTCCGCCTCGAACTCTTCGACTTTGGGTCCAGCAGAGAGCCTCGGCGAAGTGATCGTCTCGACGACCGCGTCCAGATCGCTCTGGGCGAGGTCCGGATCATTCAACGGCAGAATGGTCGTCTTCATGCTCGCTCACCTTTTCGGGGCAACCACCAATCCAGTGGCGATAGACGGATCCGCCGTGATCTTGACGCAATGGTCCCGCGCGTCGATCAGGAACAGATCGCAGTTTTCATAGCTGCGAAACGGCGTCTCGTCCTGGATGTCCGCTTTGTCGCATCTCATCGCCGTGAGGCCGGGAGCGACATGTCTCAGAGCGGAAACGGCCGCCTGATCGGCGGCCGCCGTCGCGAGCGTCGCGTCGATCGCCTCGAATTGCTCGGTCGCGATCGGCATTCTTCAGTCTCCACTCACTTTTTTCGCTTCGACCGTGATCGGCAGCGACGTCTCCGCCGCCATTTCCGGCAGCTGAAGTATCCAACCATTGGCGAGCGTTACCGTGCCGCCCCACAATTGAGGGCTTTGCTGCTCGACGATCGGCTCTTCGAGGTCCTTCTTCGGCACATAGGCCGAAAGAATGCCGTCGGAGCCTCTGCGGATCATGACTTTCACACTGCGCCTCGCTGTTGGATTGACCCTGGTTCTTTAGCAATGTTCATACCGCGAGGGCAATGTTCACACTGCGAGTCGCGTGAAAAATCGCTGTGTCAGACAGGCTCGATCTCGTCCTGCAGGCAGCCGATCACGACCTTTTCGCCGAACTCCACGATATAGATCGGCGTGTCGCTCTCGACATGCTCGCCGATCTGGACGATCTCGCCCGGATCGCCAGCCTTGACGAGGAGAGCGTCGGGCTGGTGCCCCGGATGCGAGCCGTCGTTGAACAGATCGACCGTGGCGCGAACCCTCATTCCCCAATCGTATCGGCCACTCATCGCGCTGTCTCTTCCGTCACCGCCTCGACAGCCTCGAGCTCCTTTTTGCGCATCCCGACCTTGTATCCCGTGTCGACGAATTCGACGCCGTAGATGTAGAACTGCTGCAAAAAGGTGCCGATGCTCGAGACGTAGCCTATCTCGCCTTTCTTGACGAGAACGTCGCCGACGTCCTTGCCGGCAAAGGTTCCGTCGTTCCGCACCACTTTTTTCGACTTGACCTTTTCGCCATAATTGAAGACCGGCGGGTCATTGAGCTCGACGGAGCCATCGTCACGGTTGATATTGCTCATATCCGTTCCTCGATGTGTGTGTGGTTGCGCTCGAAAACCTTTTTGCCGGATGGGTCCGGCGTCTTGCCAAGGCGCGCCTCGGCCGTTTCCCTCACGATCGGATCTTCATCCGAGAGCAGCGGTCGAATGTCGGTGAGGGCTGCTCGCCGCGCCACCTCATAGCGCACGCGCCAATCCGGATCGGCGATGAGATCCGGCAATTGGACGGCGTCGAGCCGTTGCGCGGCCTCGAAGCGGACGCCCGCGTCGCTATCCGTCGTCACGCGCTTCAACGCCTGCGGCGAGATGCGTTCTGCGACCACGCGCCGAACTTCGACGTCGTCGTCGTCGATCATGAGAACGAGAAGATCGGGTGAGATGCGTCGGGCGACCACCTGGCGCACATAATAATCGCGATCTTCGATCATTGGCAGAAGGTCGACGGCGTCGAGTCGATGCGCCACTCTTATGCGCACCTCGCGATGCGGATCGTTGCGGAGCTTGAGAAGATAGCGATCGGGAAGGCGCCGCGCGGCGCTCCAGCGAACCGCCTCCTCGGGATCGTCGAGCATCGCCGGCAGGAGAAATATCTCGGCCGCCTTGGCGGCGCAGGAGCGCACCTCGAAATAGGGATGCGCGAGATAATGCCGCGCGATTTCTGGATTCCAGTCGAAGAACCGATCGATCCGCCGCGCGTAGCGATCGAACAGGCAGGCTCGGAGCGGCTTGCAGCGTCCCTGGCCCAGCAGCTCCTTATGGGCGCATGCGTTGCAATCGACAGGATCCCCGAGCCAATCGACGGCTTCGTCGATCTCGTCAGTCGACATCTTCCGCCTCCATTCCTGCCAGAACGGTGAGGAGAAGTGTCGCGCCGACTTTGTCGGTCGGATCGAGCTCCAGCAGCTTCTGCGCCGCCTCGCGCCCTTCCTCATATTCGCCCAGGCGCAGCTGAAGATAAGCGTAGCCTTTGAGCACGAACATGAAAAAACGCGCCATCACCGCTTCGTAATTGGCGAAGTCGGCGTCGCCCTTCCGCACGTCGCGCCAGTCGAGCGGCAAGGAATTGTCGATCGCCGCGCGGGTCAGGCACGTCTTGGCGATCTGGAGCGTTTCGTCGAGTCGGTTCTTGTAGAAGTAGAAACGGTAGAGGCCGATCAGCACCGCCACATGGGTCGGAGCCAATCGTCGAGCCTCGAACAAATGCTGTTCCGCGACTTCGCCGAGATGATAGGTCAACGCCGCTTCGCGGAGATGGCGCTCGGCTTCCGCCGGCAATCCTGCCCCGAACACAGGAGAAGAAAGGATTTCGTCTCCCGTATCGAAGGCTTCACTGCGTAGAGCGCCATCTCCGTTCAACATGAAGCGTTCCTATCCACTCACGCCACGGTGATCTCCGGCAACTCGACGACGCTTTGCGTCGACGAGCAACCGCAGGCCTTCGCTTTCGGATCGATGAAGGCGAAGCCAGTGGAGGTGGCCGTCTCCTTGAAGTCGATCGTCACGCCATCGAGCAGCAAGCGGCTCTGCGCGGGCAGAAACAGCTTGAAGCTGGGGAAGTCGAACGCCTGCTCGCCTTCGCGCGGCGCCGGATGGACGGAGAACTCCGCGCTCATGCCCGAGCAGCCGCCCGGAGACACGAGGAGGCTCATGCCATAGCCCGGACCACCATCGAACATGACGAGGCGACGGATGAATTTCTCCGCGGCGGGAGTGAACTGGATATTCATGCCGCGCCCCCGGCCGCCTGATAACGCGGAAGAGAGTTGTCGATGACGCAGGTGTCATCGACAGGGCAGACCGCGACGCACTGGGGCACATCGAAATAGCCGAGGCACTCCGTGCACTTCTTCGGATTGATGACGAAGGTTCCGTTTTTCTCGGAGATCGCCACATTGGGGCATTCCGCTTCACACGCCGAACAGGACGTGCATTGCGAAGCAACGATCTTATAGGTCATTCGCTTGCTCCTCCATCGAGCCGTCACCGAGCTCGAGATTAGGGGTTCTCGATAGCTCGAATTCTTCATGCATTTCGCGGTTTCGACCGAAGCGCGGGCCGCTAGGCGGCTCGTGCTTCGGTATCGGCGAAAGCCGGTCGTTTTGTATCAGGCCGTGATGAAGGCGCCCTGACGCAGGGTCGCGTCGCCGCGCTCCTTGTGCTCGAGCTCACCGCTCTTCACACGATCGAGATAGCGCTTGAAGTAGGTGATCGCCGACTGCTCGATGAACTCGAAGGCGAATTCATCGACCGGATCGATGCCGGCCTTGACCAGATCGTTCTTCGGGCAACCGCCGATCTTGGCGACGAACACGGCCGTGCAATCATTGATCGCGCGGATGATCGTGTCGAGGCTGTCCTCCTCGCCATAGCCGCCCTGGCAATACAGGTCGACGCGACGATGACCGACGAACTTCGCGCCTTGGGTGCTGAGCTCGTAGATCTGGAACTCCTTGGCGTGACCAAAGTGCTCGTTGACGCGACCGCTGCCCTTGGTCGCCACGGCGATCAGGATCTTGATGTCGACATTGTCCTCGCCGGCGAGCGTCGCCAGCTCGGCGTTCTTGGCCGCAGCGACCTTCTGGCGCTCTTCCTCGACCTTGACCTGATAAGCCTTGCGGCTTTCAAGATCATAGGTGACTTCCATCGCCATGATCTTGTCGGTCGTGAACTCCGCGCTGCGATCCTCGCCCAGCAGCCCGACCGCGTCGGCGCGGCACTGGCGGCAATGGCGCATCATGTTCATCTCGCCTTCGCAGCTGTCTTGCAGATGCTTCAGCTCCTGAGCGGTCGGGCCGCGCTGGCCATTGAGGCCGAACACAGTGCCGTGCTCCGGCGAAGAGATGAGCGGCATGATGTTGTGCAGGAACGCCCCGCGCGACTTCACGGCCCGATTCACCTCGACGAGATGCTTGTCGTTGATGCCCGGGATCATGACCGAGTTGACCTTGCACAGAATGCCGCGCTCGGTCAGCATCTCGAGACCACGCATCTGGTGCTGCGTCAGGATCTCGGCGGCCTCACGGCCATAGATGCGCTTATGCTCCCAATAGATCCAGGGATAGATCTGCGCGCCGACGTCCGGATCGACCATGTTGATGGTGATCGTGACGTGATCGACATTGTATTTGGCGATCGTGTCGACGTGCTCGGGCAGAGCCAGGCCGTTCGTCGACAAGCAGAGCTTGATGTCGGGAGCGGTCGCGGCGATCAGCTCGAAGGTCTTGAAGGTCTTCTCCGGATTGGCGAGCGGGTCGCCCGGGCCGGCGATGCCCAGAACGGTCATCTGCGGGATCGTCGACGCGACGGCCAGAACCTTCTTGGAGGCCTGCTCGGGCGTCAGCTTCTCGGAGACGACGCCAGGGCGCGACTCATTGGCGCAATCATATTTGCGATTGCAGTAGTTGCACTGAATATTGCAAGCCGGCGCCACAGCGACGTGCATGCGCGCATAGTGGTGATGCGCTTCCTCGCTGTAGCAAGGATGGTTCTTGACCTTGTCCCAGATTTCCTGGGGCAGATCGTTTTCGCCGGCCGCCGTGCCGCAGCTCGCCTTGCCGCTGCCGCCAGAGGTGCCGCAGCCCTTATGCTCGGCCACTTGCTGCATCACGGCGTCGATCGACTGAGCCGCGTCGACTTCGAAGTTTTCGGGAGAAATTGAGTCGTCCATGTTCGGTTCCTCATGAGTTGAAGAGTTTCAAACCCTTGCGGAACGCAGTCGCGACATATCCGTCTGCCATTGCACCGGCGCTGTCGCGGAAGCGGTGTCCGGGCACGAGGTTCGCAACAACTATGCCATGCCGGAATAATCTTCTAACAACTTGAAAATATGAGATAAGTTTCGTTTGTTTGGAAGCTGTCCAAATCCGGACACATGTCAGAAAGTGTCGGATTCGGCTGTCGCTAACGCGACACTTGGTCGCGAGGGCTTAAATTGCCCGCCGGAGTCCCTCGAACCATAGAGTCCCGCCGATATCGGGAGGGGCTTTCGGATGCGGCGGCCGCGGGGGCGCCCTCGCCGGACGCGGTCGGCTGCGCCGAGGGCGCTTTCGGCCGCTTGGCGCGACAATTGCCTGCGGGCGCGGCATGAATGATCTCACGCGTGAAAATGACCTCGTCGACTTCGGTGAGCTCTCGCCGGCAGTCAATGAACTATTGCAAAAAGGCGTCCTGGCCTATCGGAGCGACCGGGCGCGAGCGGACGAATTGTTCCGGGAGGCGCTGGAGCTGTCTCCCGAGGAACTGCCGGCCTATTACTGCCTCTATAAGATTCATACTTATATGGGTAACCTCGAGGTGGCCTGGAGCGTTGCCAATAGGGGCCTCGTCGAGGCGACCCGCCAAGCGGGCTGGTCGACCGATCCGCGGCTCTGGCCGCCGAAAGAAACGGCGCCTGGCTCGGCCGAGCGCTTCGCACTGTACACTTTGAAGGCGTTGAGCTTCATTCAGCTCAAGCGTGGCAATAAAGCGGAAGCAATGGAAAACCTTGGGATTTTGGAAATTCTCGACCCACGCGGATATGTCGGCTGGACAGTTATCTATGAGCTCGCGCAAGGCGTTGCCTGACGTGGCTGGCGCAGGACCGTGTCCCGGCGCGGTCGGGGGCGTAGAATTTGTCACGGCGACGGCACGTTAGTTGCTAAACATTCCAACGTGAACTATCGATTCCCGCGGAACGTCAGGCACGTCTATGGGATACGAAGCTGGAAGCAGCATGAACACGGCTCAGGCTCGCGCGTTCGACCCGAGCGAATCTGCTCTCGTCGGAATCTATGAAATTTCGAAGCTGTTGGCGTCGCCCAACCGTCTCGAGAAAACGCTGGCGGGTGTGCTGGCGCTGTTGTCGAGCTTTCTCGACATGCGCCACGGCCTCATCGCTCTGCTCGACTCGCATGGCGACCCGGAAGTGGTCGTCGGATCGGGTTGGAGCGAGGGCAACGCCAAAAAATTCTTCGAGCATCTTCCCGAGCGGGCCGTCGGCCAGATCGTGGCGACCAAGATGCCGCTCGTGGTGGAGAATGTCGCCGCCTCGCCGCTCTTCGAGGGCACGGATCTCTCGGAATGGGGCCCGACGGATGGGCAGCCCTTCTCGCTGATCGGCGTGCCGATCAAGGAGGCCGACGCCGTCGTCGGCACGCTGACGGTCGATCGCGTCTATAGCGACCGCTCGTCGGTGCGCTTCGATCACGACGTCCGCTTTCTGACAATGATCGCCAATCTGGTCGGACAGACGCTGCGGCTCCACAAGCTGATCGCGCGTGATCGCGATCGCCTGATGCAGGAGAAGGCGCGGCTCGAGAAGGCGGATCGGCCCGCCCATATCGAGGCGAAGCTCGACAATATCAAGGGGATCGTCGGCGAGAGTCCGGCGGTGCGCGCCGTCGTCGAGAAGATACGCATCGTCGCCAAAGCCAAATCGACCGTGCTGCTGCGCGGAGAATCGGGCACGGGCAAGGAGCTGTTCGCCGCCGCGATCCACAATCTCTCGCCCCGGCACAGCAAGCCTTTCGTCAAGCTGAATTGCGCCGCTCTGCCAGAGAGCGTGCTCGAATCCGAATTATTCGGCCATGAGCGCGGAGCCTTCACCGGCGCCGCCGCCTTGCGCAAGGGTCGGTTCGAGCTCGCCGACGGCGGCACGCTTTTTCTGGACGAGATCGGCGACATCACGCCGGCTTTCCAGGCCAAGCTCCTGCGTGTGCTGCAGGAGGGCGAGTTCGAGCGCGTCGGCGGCACGCGTACGATGAAGGTCGATGTGCGCTTCGTCTGCGCCACCAACCGCAATCTCGAAGAGGCGGTGCAGAAAGGCGAGTTCCGCGCCGATCTCTATTACCGCATCAGCGTCGTGCCGATCTTTTTGCCGCCGCTGCGCGAGCGCAAGGGCGATCTGGCGCCGCTCGCCAGTGAATTCCTGAAGCGCTTCAACCATGAGCAGAACGTTCATCTGACGCTGTCGGATTCGGCGATGGAAGTGCTCAACGAATGTAGTTTTCCGGGCAATATTCGCGAGCTCGAGAACTGCGTCTATCGCACGGCGACGCTGGCGCGCGCCGACTCCATCGTCGACAAGGACTTCTCCTGTCGCAATGACGGCTGCTTGTCCTCGGTGCTGTGGAACGGCTCGCGTGAATCGTCGGTCGGCGGGCTCCATCCGCCGAGCTTCACGCCTCTGCCGATCGTCTCCAAGCCGCAGGCCCCGCCGCCGCCTCCCCCGCCGGCTCGGCCTCCCGTCGTCCGGCCGCCGGTCGAGGAGCCGGCTCCGGTCGCAGCGGCTCCGGCCGCCCCCTGTCCGGGAGCGGAAAACTGTACCGTCATCGATAGCGACCATCGCTCCGACCGCGACAAGCTCATCGAAGCGATGGAGCAGGCCGGATGGGTGAAGGCCAAAGCGGCGCGCCTTCTCGGCCTGACGCCTCGGCAGATCGGCTATGCGTTGCAAAAATATGATATCCCCGTGAAGAAGTTCTGATTCGAGGAAAGAAGACGGCTCCCCAATGGCCGCAGAACCAGAAAGAATAAGCGACGATCCGCTCGACTGGCGCGGTCGCCCCATCCGCTGCAGGGAATGCTCCCATGTGGCGCTCAATCTCGAGGGGCTGTGCCGCAAAGGCGCGGCCTGCGTTCGAGACCGGCGCGCCAAACGTGTCGATCTTTTCTTTCGCGGCCATCCGCATCTCGCGGACGCCTATCTCGATCACGTTTATTTCGAGGTTCGCGCTCGCGCGGCGCGTTATGCGTCGGTGCTGCGGCTTCCGCCATTGCTGGATGATCCGGAGCCCGAGGTGCGCGCCACCGTCGCCTCGCGCCTGCCGGCCTCGCGCATCGGCCGCCTCGCGCATGATCCGGAACCGCGCGTGCGCATCGTGATCGCCAATCGGCTGGAAGGCGCGGCGCTGCTCGCAATGTATTCGGACGCGGATTATCTGGTCCGCATTCACGTCGTCCGACGAATAGCGCCTGATTTGCTTCCGATCGCCGTCCACGACGAGGACCCGGAAGTGCGGCGCTGGGTGGCCCGACGCCTTCCCGAAGATCGGCTGCATCTCGTCGTCAATGACCCGGAGCCGCTCGTGCGTCTCGTCGTCGCCGAGCGCCTTCCGGAGGATCGGCTCGACGCAATGTGCAAGGACGAGGATTTGCGCATTCGTTTCACTGTCGCGGAACGGTGCCCGCGGCATATGCTGGCCATTTTCCTCGATGACGAGGACGAATTGGTGCGCGCCTGCGCGCGGGCCCGGCTGGAAAGCGAATGATCACCGCCGGTCGGGCAGTGTCCGCCCCAGCGCCAGGCTCGCTTTAAAAAAAAGCAATCCAGAGCCGGGAATGCCTCTGGATTGCGTGGTCGAAATCGAGATTTCAGGGTCGCGTCAGACCGGCCGGTTCTCGTTGCGATTGCGCACCGGGCCCATGACGGCGAGCCCCTGCTCGAAGGTGATCTTCTCGAACGTCTGGTCGAAGCCGATGCCGGCGTTGGCGACGGCGTCGATCTTGCCGCCGATCGACAGCTTCTTCAGATCGTTCTTCTCGATGTAGAACAGCTCGAGCAGCTCATTGTAGACCGTCGATTCATCGATCGGCAGCACATAGAAATTAATGCCGTCGATCTCGACCTGATATTTGCTGAGAAGGTCGATATTGTTGGCGAAGATGAAATATTTGCCGGTCGGGCTGAGCAGTCCCTTCAGCACTTCGGCGACGGTTCCGAGATGCTCGAAAGAGAGAATCCACTGCGCGAAGAAGTCGAAAGTGGGCTTGCCGGCCTCCGCCACCGCGATCACCTGATCTGAGCACAGTTCCGGCGGACGCGCCTCGTCGGCGAACTGCTGGGCGTATTTCAACGCCAGCTTGCCGCGGAAGCCAAAGCGACCGGGCTTTTCGGTCGGGCCCTTATGGACCGGGCTGAGCAGCCGCTTCTGCTGCTCCAAAGTCGAAAACGCCGTATCAGTGATGCTTGTCATGTTGGTTACCCGGGTCGTTACGTAGCCAATCCGCCAGTTTGGCGAAGTTCTGCTTCAATGTCTCTCGCACTCTCACATCATCGACCACCTCTTCGAGCGCGCCCGTCATGCAGGCCATCCACGCATCGCGCTCGGCGGGTCCGATCGCGAAGCCCATGTGACGCATGCGCAGCCGGGGATGTCCCCGCTGCTCCGAATAGCTCTTTGGTCCGCCCAGCCATTCGGCCAGATAGAGCTTCAGAACCGCCTTGGTGGGGCCGAGATCCACCGCATGGATCGCGCGGATGTCACGCGCCTGCGGCAGAACGTCCATATTGCGATAGAACGCCTCGACGAGACGATCGACGGCGTCCTGGCCGCCGATGATGTCGAATGCGGTCTTTGTCGATTGCACGGCGTCCATTGTCATGCCTCGCGAGCTAGCAATTCATATGCCGGGGCCTGGGCGTAACGCGCTCCGCGCGACGGCGCAACGAGGCCGCGGGGAATGGAGCGCTCAAATCGGCGCGGACGGAAACGCCGCCCGAATTCGGCCGCGAGACGAGAATAAAAAGGCATAGCAAGGCGCAATTTTATGCATTTGCGGCTCCGGCGCCCGATTTCGGCGCTGCTCGCCCTTGACAGAGCGGGGCGTCGCTTCCTATTTCATCGCTAGCTTGTTGGCACTCGCCACCGCTGAGTGCTAATAGGCATTTTACGCAATCTTTCGCCCGCGCGCTCCGGCCGGGCTCCCAACGAAGGAAGACGACATGGCGTTCCGTCCCCTCCACGACCGGGTCGTGGTCAAGCGCCTCGAAGGCGAAGACAAGACCAAAGGCGGCATCATCATTCCGGATACCGCCAAAGAGAAGCCCGCCGAGGGCAAGATCGTCGCCGTCGGCCCCGGCGCCCGCGACGAGAGCGGCAAGCTCGTCGCCCTCGACGTCAAGGAAGGCGACCGCGTGCTGTTCGGCAAATGGTCCGGCACCGAGGTCAAGATCGACGGGGAAGATCTCCTCATCATGAAAGAAAGCGACATTCTGGGCGTCATCGCCTGAACCCGCCGACTCTCGCCCAATCCTTCTTCCAACGGAGCTGAACGACAATGGCAGCCAAGGACATCCGCTTTTCTTCCGACGCGCGCGACCGCATCATGCGCGGCGTCGAAATTCTGAACAACGCGGTGAAGGTCACGCTCGGCCCCAAGGGTCGCAACGTGGTCATCGAGAAGAGCTTCGGCGCTCCGCGCATCACCAAGGACGGCGTCACCGTCGCCAAGGAAGTCGAGCTCGAGGACAAGTTTGAGAACATGGGCGCCCAGATGGTGCGCGCCGTGGCCTCCAAGACCAACGACATCGCCGGTGACGGCACCACGACCGCCACGGTTCTCGCCCAGGCGATCGTCAACGAAGGCGTCAAGCTCGTTGCCGCCGGCATGAACCCGATGGATCTGAAGCGCGGCATCGATCTGGCCGTCGCCGAAGTCGTCGAGAACCTCGCCAAGGCCAAGAAGACCATTTCGGCCAACGCCGAAGTCGCCCAGGTCGGCACCATTTCGGCCAACGGCGAAACCGCCATCGGCGAGATGATCGCCGTCCTCGAAGACGCCGTCATCCTGCTGCATGAGAAGAAGCTTTCGAACCTCCAGGCCATGCTGCCGATCCTCGAAGCGGTCGTGCAGTCGCAGCGTCCGCTGCTGATCATTGCCGAGGACATCGAGGGCGAGGCTCTGGCCACGCTCGTCGTCAACCGCCTGCGCGGCGGCCTCAAGGTCGCGGCCGTCAAGGCCCCGGGCTTCGGCGATCGCCGCAAGGCCATGCTGGAAGACATCGCCGTTCTCACCGGCGGACAGGTCATCTCCGAAGACCTCGGCATCAAGCTCGAGAATGTCACCCTCGACATGCTCGGCACTGCCAAGCGCGTTGAGATCTCGAAAGAGAACACCACCATCGTCGATGGCGCCGGCAAGAAGAAGGACATCGAAGCCCGCGTCAAGCAGATCAAGGCGCAGATCGAGGAGACCACCTCGGACTATGATCGCGAAAAGCTGCAGGAGCGTTTGGCCAAGCTTGCCGGCGGCGTCGCGGTGATCCGCGTCGGCGGTGCGACCGAGGTCGAGGTCAAGGAAAAGAAGGATCGGGTGGACGATGCGCTCAACGCCACCCGTGCGGCGGTGGAGGAAGGTATTTCCCCCGGCGGCGGCGTCGCGCTGCTGCGCGCCAAGGGGGCGGTCGCCAAGCTCAAGAGCGACAACTCCGACGAGCAGGCCGGCATCAACATCGTGCTGAAGGCGCTCG
>NZ_DATBQF010000016.1:0-11156 GCF_036560965.1 Methylosinus sp.
GCCGATCATCGTCTTCGACGTGCTGTTTCGCCTGCTGCGCCATCTCTATGGCGCGGATCATGTGACCTATGTCCGCAACATCACCGACGTCGACGACAAGATCAACGCCCGCGCCGCCGAGCGCGGAATCACGATCCGCGAGCTGACCGAGGGCACCAATAAAATCTTTCAGGAGGATGTGACGGCGCTCGGCTGCTTGGAGCCGAGCGTGCAGCCGCGCGCGACCGAGCATATCGCCGAGATGATCGCGCTCATCGAGAGACTGGTCGCCGCCGGCCATGCTTACGCCGCTGACGGCCATGTGCTGTTCGACGTGCCGTCGATGGCGGATTACGGCCGGCTGTCGCGTCGTCCTCTCGACGAGATGATCGCCGGCGCGCGCGTCGATGTCGCGCCCTATAAGCGCGGCGACATGGATTTCGTGCTGTGGAAGCCCTCCAAGGAGAGCGAGCCCGGCTGGGACTCGCCCTGGGGACGCGGGCGCCCGGGCTGGCATCTCGAATGCTCGGCGATGTCGTGGAAGCATTTGGGCGAGGTCTTCGACATTCACGGCGGCGGCATCGATCTCGTCTTCCCGCATCACGAGAACGAGATCGCGCAGACGCGCTGCGCCTTCGGCCACGAGGCGATGGCGAATTATTGGATGCACAATGGATTCCTGCAGGTCGAGGGCGAGAAAATGTCCAAGAGCCTGGGGAATTTCGTGACCATCAATGAGCTGCTGCATACGGAGAATTTCGGCGGGCGGAAATGGCCCGGCGAGGTGCTGCGCCTCGCCATGCTGCGCACGCATTATCGCCAGCCGATCGATTTTACCGTGAAGGCGCTGGAGGAGGCGGAGGCGAGCCTGCGCAAATGGAGCGCGCAGATCTGCGGGGTCTCCGCCGATCCTTCGGCGTCCGGCGACGTTCTGAGCGCGCTCGCCGATGATCTCAACACGCCGCTCGCGCTGGCGTCTCTGCACGAGCTGGACGCCGCCGCGCTCGACGGAGCGTTGAAGCTCGTCGGCATCGATATTCGCGCCTATCGGCAATGGGTCGAAGGCGAGACCAGGCAGGCTGTGGATGCGGAGCAGGTTTCCTCGCTGATCTCGACGCGCCTCGCCGCCCGCGCGGCAAAAAACTGGGCCGAGTCCGACCGCATTCGCGACGCGCTCGCGGCGATGGGCGTCGCGCTGAAGGACAATAAGGACGGCACGACGACATGGGAGGTGAAGCGATGACGCTTCATCTTTCTCGAACACTATCCAACCACCTCGACGCGCGTCTCCTTCTCCCGCTCTGCGGGAGAAGGTGGCCCTCGCGTCAGCGAGGGTCGGATGAGGGCTCGCTGCGGCGGCGGGAGTCGTTGGTTATGTTCACGGACCCTCATCCGACCTCGCTTTGCGAGGCCACCTTCTCCCATAAATGGGAGAAGGAGACATGCGCGGAGACCGCGAGAGGAGACAACGCCCATGCTTAAAAACGACTGGCGCAGATTTCTTCCCTTTCCCGGGCATTGGGCGTCCTATCTCGTGTTCAAGCTCCTCATCCTCGCGCTCGCCGCCATCGCCGCCTGGCATGTGCTCGCGGCGTTCGAGATCATCTAGCCATGGCGCGCGCGGCATCCGTCCCGGGCCTGCGGCCCTTTCTGCCGACCGACGCGCCTCGGCTCGCCGCTCTGTTTCGCGCCAGCATCGAGACGCTCGCGGCGGAGGATTACGGCGAGGATCAGCGCGCCGCTTGGGCCGCCGTGGCCGATGACGCCGAGGCTTTCGCGAAAACGCTCGCGGGAGCGCTCACCCTGGTCGCCACGCTCGACGGCGAGCTCGCGGGCTTCGCCAGCCTGCGCGAGAATAAATTCTTCGACATGCTCTACGTGCATCCGCGCGCGGCGCGGCGCGGCGTCGGCTCGGCGCTCGCCGATGCGTTGGAAAAGCTCGCCGCCGCGCGCGGGGCGAAGGAGATCAGCGTCGACGCCTCCGACGCGGCGCGCGATTTCTTCGCCGCGCGCTTCTATGTCGCCTATCAGCGCAACATGCGCGAGCTGCGCGGCGAATGGCTCGGCAACACCACGATGAAGAAGCAACTCGAACGCAAGGCGTAGGACGCGATGACACGGGAAAGGCTGACGCTCTTCGACACCACGCTGCGCGACGGCGCGCAGACGACAGGCGTCGATTTTTCGCTCGCCGACAAGCGCCATATCGCCGCTCTGCTCGACGAGCTCGGCCTCGATTACATCGAGGGCGGCTATCCCGGCGCCAATCCGCTCGACACGGAGTTTTTCGCGAAGCGCCCGCCGTTGAAGGCGCATTTCACCGCCTTCGGCATGACGCGGCGGCAGGGACGCTCGGCGTCGAACGATCCCGGCGTCGCCGCTCTGCTCGACGCCGATTGCGATTGCGTGACCTTCGTCGCCAAGGCCTCGGATTATCAGGTGCGCGTCGCGCTGCGCTCGACGCTTGAGGACAATCTCGACGGCATTCGCCAATCCGTCGCCGCCGCCGTCGCGCGCGGCAAGGAAGCGCTCGTCGATTGCGAGCATTTCTTCGACGGATACAAGGAAAACCCCGATTATGCGCTGGCCTGCGCCAATGCCGCTCACGAGGCCGGCGCGCGCTGGATCGTGCTCTGCGACACCAATGGCGGCTCGCTGCCGCATGAGGTCGAGCGCATCGTGTCCGAGGTCGCGCGCATCATTCCGGGCGAAAAGCTCGGCATACATGCGCATGACGATACGGGGCAGGCGGTCGCCGTATCGCTGGCCGCGGTGCGCGGCGGCGCGCGGCAGATCCAGGGCGCGCTGAATGGGCTCGGCGAGCGCTGCGGCAACGCCAATCTCACGACGATCATCGGCACGCTGCTGCTCAAGAGCGAGCTTTCCGAGCGCTTCGAGATCGGCGTGACGCGCGACAGCCTGACGCATTTGACGCGCACGAGCCATGCGCTCGACGAATTGCTCAATCGTGCGCCCAACCGCCATGCGCCCTATGTCGGCGCCGGCGCCTTCGCCACCAAGGCGGGCATTCACGCCTCCGCCGTGCTGACCGATCCGCGCACCTATGAGCATGTGCCGCCGGAGAGCGTCGGCAATCAGCGCCGCGTGCTGGTGTCGGATCAGGCGGGCAAATCCAACATCGTCGCCGAGCTGGAGCGATTGGGAATCAAGCTGGCGAAGGACGATCCGCGGCTCACGCGCCTGCTCGACGAGGTGAAGGAGAAGGAGGCGCAAGGCTACGCCTATGAAGGCGCCGACGCCTCCTTCTATCTGCTCGCCACGCGCGTGCTCGGCGAGGTTCCGCATTATTTCGACATTGAGCGCTATAGCGTCGCCGTGGATCGCCGCTTCGGCGCCAATATCGGCGCGGAGGAGGCGGGCGCCGAGGCGATCGTCAAGCTGCGCATCGACGGCCGATCGACGATCTCCGCCGCCGAGGGCAATGGCCCGATCAATGCGCTCGATGTCGCATTGCGCAAGGATCTCGGCAAATATCAATCCTTCATCGAGGATGTGAAGCTCGTCGATTATCGCGTGCGCGTGTTCCAGGGCGGCACCGATGCGGTGACGCGCGTGCTCGTCGAATGCGCGGACGCCAAAGGCGAGATATGGTCGACCGTCGGCGTCTCGCCTAATGTCGTCGACGCGTCATTCGAGGCGCTCGTCGACGCCATCGTCTATAAGCTGGTGAGGTCCGGCGCCGTCTAGCCGTTCCTTCCTTCTCCCGCTCGCGGGAGAAGGTGGCTCGACGAAGTCGGGTCGGATGAGGGCTGCTTCGGTTCGCCGAAAATTCGTCGAGGTCGTCGCGGCGGAGCCGGCCCTCATCCGACCTCGCTTCGCGAGGCCACCTTCTCCCATTTTATGGGAGAAGGAAGTGCGCGCCTTCAGAAATGCTGCTCGATGGCTTTCTCGTCGCCTTCGAGCTTGGCGACGCGCGTCGTGCGCAGCATGGGGATCACATCCTCTATGCGCTCGGCGACCATGTAGCGCACCTCATATCCAGAGCGGATGAAGCCGGCGTTGCGCATATGCGCGAACAGCGACAGAAGCGGCTTCCAGAAACCGTCAATGTCGGCGATGACGAGCGGCTTGCTGTGGCGGCCGAGCTGGATCCAGGTCAATTGCTCGGTCAGCTCCTCGAGCGTGCCGATGCCGCCGGGAAGCGCCACGAAAGCGTCGGACTTCTCGAACATCAGACGCTTGCGCGTATGCATGTCGGGCACGACCTGCAGATCGGTGACGGAGGAGAGCGCGATCTCGCGCTCGTCGAGAAAGCTCGGAATGATTCCGGTGACCTTGCCGCCTTGCGCCAGCGCGGCCGTCGCGACGGCGCCCATGAGGCCGCAGGAGCCGCCGCCGAAGACGAGCTCTATGCCCTCGCGCGCCAGCGCGGCGCCCAGCGCTTCCGCGGCGTGGACGAAGACGGGATTGTCGCCGGTCGAGGAGCCGCAATAGACGCAGACACGTTCGATTTTTCGAATATCGCTCATTTTCATTTGATGGCCCGCCCGAGCACCCGCGTCAAGGCCGCTCGGCGCCGGCGGCGTGAGCGGAGCATTGGTGCGTTGGCGCTTCAAACCACCTATATGAAATCCAGATGTCATTTCGGCGCCTCCATGGGCGGGAACTGGAACGAGGCTAATGCGACAGACGGACGGGGAAGAAGAGCAGGCTTCGGCGCAGGTTTCGGTACATGGAGCGGTCGAGGAGCTCGAAAAGCCGCTTCGCCGAGAGTCCATCGTCGAGACTGTTCGCAGCCTCTGGCCCTATATATGGCCGAAAGGGCGGCGCGACCTCGAGAGGCGCGTGATTATCGCGCTGGCTCTGCTGATCGTCGGAAAATTGGTGAATATGGCCGTTCCTTTCGCCTTCAAATGGGCGGCGGACAGCCTGACGGCGGACGTCGCCGTCTCGACCATCCTCGGCGGCGCCGTCGGCTTCACCATTCTCTATGGCGTGCTGCGCGCGCTCTATGCGCTCTTGACGCAGGCGCGCGACGCCCTGTTCGCGGCCGTCGCCATGCATGCGGTGCGGCGGCTCGCCAATCACGTCTTCGTGCATATGCATCAATTGTCGCTGCGCTTTCACATCGGTCGCAAGACCGGCGGCCTCACCCGCGTGCTGGAGCGCGGCCGCGACGGCATAGAGACGCTCACGCGGCTCATCATGTCGACGGCGGTTCCGACCATCGTCGAATTCGCGCTGGTCGTCGGCGTGCTCGTCGTGCAATTCGATTGGGATTATGCGCTCGTCGCGGCGGCGACGATCGCGGCCTTCCTGCTCTACACGCTGATCGCCACCAATTGGCGCATCGCCATTCGGCGCTCGATGAACGAGAGCGACGTCGACGCCAATGTGAAGGCGATCGACAGTCTCTTGAACTATGAGACGGTGAAATATTTCGTCGCCGAGCGGCGCGAGGCGGAGCGCTACGACAAATCCATGGCGATCTACGAGAACGCCAGCATACGCTCCTATATCTCGCTCGCTCTGCTGAACGCCGGGCAGGCGGTGATCTACACGATCGGCCTCGCGGTGATCATGATCCTCTGCGCGCAGGGCGTGCGCAGCGGGCGCAACAGCGTCGGCGATTTCGTGCTGGTCAACGCCCTCATGATCCAGCTCTATCAGCCGCTCAATTTCATGGGCACGCTCTATCGCGAGACGCGACAGGCGATCGTCGACATCGAAAAAATGTTCGCGATCTTGTCGCAGCCGCCGGAGATCGCCGATCGTCCCGGCGCGCCCGACCTCGAGGTTCGCGAGGGGCGCGTCGTCTTCGACGACGTCGTCTTCGCCTATGACCGCGAGCGGCCGATCCTGCAGGGCGTGAGCTTCACCGCGGAGCCCGGCGCGACCATCGCGATCGTCGGTCCTTCGGGCGCCGGAAAGTCGACGATCTCGCGGCTGATGTTTCGCTTCTACGAGCCACAATCGGGCTGCATAACCATCGATGGGCAGGATATTTCCGCGGTGACGCAGCACTCGCTGCGTGAGGCGATCGGCATGGTGCCGCAGGATACGGTGCTGTTCAACGACAGCATCGCCTATAATATTCGCTATGGCCGCTGGAGCGCGAGCATGGAGGAGGTGCGCGAGGCGGCGCGGCTGGCGCAGATCGACAGCTTCATCCGATCGCTTCCCGATGGCTATGAGGCGCAGGTCGGCGAACGCGGGCTGAAGCTCTCGGGCGGCGAGAAGCAGCGCGTCGCCATAGCGCGCACCATTCTGAAAGGCCCGCCTCTGCTCATTCTCGACGAGGCGACATCGGCGCTGGACAGTTTTACCGAGCAGGAGATTCAAGAGGCGCTGGCGCGCGTCTCGCGCGGCCGCACGACGCTGGTCATCGCGCATCGCCTGTCGACAGTGGTGGATGCGGATGAAATCCTGTTCCTCGATCGCGGCCGCATCGTGGAGCGGGGCGCGCATCTGCAATTGCTGGCGAAGAACGGCGCCTATGCGGCCATGTGGCGCCGTCAGCGGCAGGCGGATGAAGAGGGCTCGCGGAGCGGCGAGGCCGAGCGACGCGAGACGGCGGAGATGCCGGCGTGAACGCCATCAAGGCGCCGCGCCGGGAACTTTGCTCAGGCGACTTTGCGGAGAAAAACGCATTGCGATGGCGATCGTCAGAAAGACGCCGACCGCCATCGCCTCCCAGGCCCCGGTGAGATCGGCGAAACGGTCTCGTAACGCGCCGGCGACGAAGGGCGTCAGGCTGGCGATGACATATCCGCCTCCCTGGACGAAGGCCGCGAGCTCGCCGGCGCGGGCCGGATCGTCGACATGATCGAGCGTGACGATCAAGGACAGCGGAAACAATGCGCCGAGGCCGAGCCCCAGCAGAACCGCCGCTGGCCATGCGAGCGACAGAGGCGCGACGGCCACGCAGATCAATCCCGCCGTTATGCTCGTCAGCACGACGACGAGCGGCCCGCGGCGATCGGGAAAGCGCGCGATGAAAGCGGAGACGGCGAGGCTCGCGGCTACTTCCGCGAGAGTGACGCCGGCGAGCAGATAGCCGCTATAGGCGTGGCTCTGGCCGAGGCTCGTGTAATAGGGCGGCAGCCAGGCGAGGACCAGCGTGAAGGCGCCAGTGCCGACGCCGAAAAACAGCATCAGCGTCCAGGCGCGGCCATGACGCCATAGCGGCTCCGTCGTCTGGCTCACGCCACGGCCTGCGCCTCTCGTGGGGAAAGGGAGCATCGACCAGACGAGCGTCGCGATGAGCGCCGGAATCGACCAGATCGCCAGCGCGGAGGGCAGGCCGAAGTCGCGCTCCAGCCCGGCCGCGGTGGCGGCGGCCAAAGCCACGCCGCTCATGATGCCGGTGGTGTAGAGCCCCATGACGCGGCCGGCGCCGACGCCGAACCGCCCTTTGATAAAACCGGGCAGAAGGGCCTGCACGATCGCGACGCCGAGGCCCGCCGTCGCGGCCGTCGCCAGCATTCCGGCGGCGTCGTTCCAGGCCGATCGGCTCGCGCAGGCGAGGGAAATGATCGCGATCCCGATTGCGACGCCGGTCTTCGCGCCGAGAAGCTGCGTCAGACTTCGTCCTGCGAATGCTCCGACGCCCATGAGCAGCACCGGCAAGGTGGTGAGCAGTCCGGCTTGCGCCGAGGTCAGCCCCGCGGAACTTTCGATAATGTCGAGAATCGGGCCCAGTCCGGCCATCACCGGCCGGAGATTGAGCGCGAGGCACAGGATCGCGATCAGCGCGAAAACATGCCCCTCGTTTCGGGCGCGGGTTTCGGAAGCGGCGGTGGTCGCGCTATCGGCTGGGACGGTCATGGGTTCGCTCGCGATTTTCGTGGGGCAAGGCGCGCTTGCGGCAAATTCCTTCGACGAATAATATCTCTGCGACAAGTATCTTGATGTCAAGATAAATAGACGGGCTCGCAAAATGGACCAGGACCGCGCCGCGCAGGCTTCCCGACAATGGGCTCGCGAACGGCCCGATTTGGATGCTTTTCCAATGGAGGCGCTGGGCCGGCTGCTCGAGCTGGCGACGCGGATCTCGCGCGATCGGCTGGCTCCCGTCTTTGCCGCTTTCGGCTTGCAGAGTGGCGATTTCGATGTAATGGCGACGCTCCGCCGCGCCGGCGAGCCTTATGCCCTGACGCCGACGGCGCTCTATGAGGCGATGATGATCTCATCCGGCGGCATGACAGCGCGTATCGATCGGCTGGAGAAAGCGGGCCATGTGGCGCGCGTCAAGCATCCGACGGATCGGCGCGCCGCGCTGGTGGCCCTGACCGAGCAGGGGAAGTCGCTGATCGACGAGGTTCTGCCGGGACATGTGCGGGCCGAAGCGGCGATCCTGTCGGCGCTGACGGAAGACGAGCAGAAGACTCTCGATCGCCTGCTCGCCAAGCTTTTGGGCGGCCTGTAGCGCGGCGTCGCCGGAGGGCGTTTCTTCGCGCTTCCATCCTCGCGATTCCGGGGCCATATTCGCAGCCATGCCCTCTCCACCCAAAAAGCCGAAAAACCCCGCGAAGCCGACTCGCGCCAAGGCCGCCAAGCCCGAGGTGTCGCCGATCGCGCCGCATCTGCAGGCGCTGCTCAATCCCGGCCTCGCCGAGCGGCAGGCCGGCTTCGAGGAGGCGGGGCAGTCGTCCTATGACGCCGGCGCGGCGACCGGCGTCGAAGATGAGCCGGCCGGCCGGCTCGATCTCGGCGGCGCGGGCGGCGTCGCGGCGACGATGGAGAGCCTCGAGCAATTGTTGAAGCTCGGCGATCCTAATCTGCGCGAGAAGCAGCCCTGGACGCCGCATCGGCCGGAGCGGCCGCAAAAGAGCGAGGGCGGCGTCAAATTCGACCTCGTTTCCGAATATCAGCCGCGCGGCGACCAGCCGCAGGCGATCGTCGAGCTGGTCGCCGGCATAGAGGCGAATGAGCGCGATCAGGTGCTGCTCGGCGTCACCGGCTCCGGCAAGACTTTCACCATGGCGCAGGTGATCGCGCGCACGCAGCGGCCAGCGCTGGTGCTGGCGCCAAACAAGACGCTCGCCGCGCAGCTCTATGGCGAGTTCAAGAGCTTTTTCCCCAATAACGCCGTCGAATATTTCGTCTCCTATTACGATTATTATCAGCCCGAGGCCTATGTTCCGCGCACCGACACCTATATCGAAAAAGAATCCTCGGTGAATGAGCAGATCGACCGCATGCGCCACGCCGCCACGCGCTCGCTGCTGGAGCGCGACGACGTCATCATCGTCGCGTCGGTCTCCTGCATCTACGGCATCGGCTCGGTCGAGACCTATACGGCGATGACCTTCACCCTGGAGCCCGGCCAGAAGCTCGACGAGCGCAAGCTGATGGGCGACCTGGTGGCCCAGCAGTACAAGCGCAACGACCAGGCCTTCGAGCGCGGCACCTTCCGCCGGCGCGGCGACACCATCGAGATCTTCCCCGCCCACTACGAAGACCGCGCCTGGCGGATCAGCCTGTTCGGCGACGAGATCGAGGCGATCACCGAGTTCGACCCGCTGACCGGCAAGAAGACCGCCGACCTGAAGGGCGTGAAGATCTACGCCAACAGCCACTATGTGACGCCCAGGCCGACGCTCAACCAGGCGATCGTCTCGATCAAGGACGAGCTCAAGGAACGGCTCGACTGGCTGGTGGCCAACGGCAAGCTGCTGGAGGCGCAACGGCTGGAGCAGCGCACCACATTCGACCTGGAGATGATCCAGGCGACCGGCTCCTGCGCCGGCATCGAGAACTACAGCCGCTACCTGACCGGCCGCCGGCCCGGCGAGCCGCCGCCGACCATGTTCGAATATGTGCCCGACAACGCCCTGCTGTTCGTCGACGAGAGCCACCAGACCATCCCGCAGATCGGCGGCATGTACCGCGGCGACTACCGGCGGAAATTCACGCTCGCGGAATACGGCTTCCGCCTGCCCTCCTGCATCGACAACCGCCCGCTGAAGTTCGAGGAGTGGGACGCCATGCGGCCGGACACGGTGCATGTGTCGGCCACCCCCGGACCCTGGGAGATGGACCGCACGGGCGGGGTGTTCACCGAGCAGGTGATCCGCCCCACCGGCCTGATCGACCCTCCCGTGGAGGTGAAGCCGGTGGCGGCCGGCGGCTTCAGCCAGGTGGACGACGTGATCGACCAAGTCCGCCAGGTCGCTCGGCAGGGCTACCGCGCGCTGATCACCGTGCTGACCAAGAAGATGGCCGAGGACCTCACCGAGTACATGCACGAGCAGGGCCTGCGCGTGCGCTACATGCACTCCGACGTCGACACCCTGGAGCGGATCGAGATCATCCGCGACCTGCGGCTCGGCGCCTTCGACGCCCTGGTCGGCATCAACCTGCTGCGCGAGGGCCTGGACATCCCCGAGTGCGGCCTGGTCGCCATCCTCGACGCGGACAAGGAGGGTTTCCTGCGCTCCGAGACCAGCCTGATCCAGACGATCGGGCGGGCGGCGCGGAACGTGGACGGCCGGGTGATCCTCTATGCCGACCACATCACCGGCTCGATGGAACGCGCCATGGCCGAGACCAAGCGCCGGCGCGAGAAGCAGGAGGAGTGGAACGCCGCCAACGGCATCACGCCGGCCAGCATCAAGAGCAGCATCAAGGACATCCTGGCCAGCCACTACGAGAAGGACCGCGTCACCGTGCCGGTGGGCGTGGCCGAGGAGGCCGGCAAGGCCTTCCTGGGCGACAACTTCAAGACCACGCTGAAGGACCTCGAGGGCCGCATGCGCGCCGCCGCCTCCAACCTGGAGTTCGAGGAGGCCGCCCGCCTGCGCGACGAGATCAAGCGCCTGAAGCTGCTCGACCTGGAGTTCGCCAACGACGTGCTGACCGGCTCCGGCGAGGCGGTGGACCGCGGGGTGGTGAAGCGGGTGCGCGCGGAGGCCAAAGCCGAGGCCGACGAACGCTTCCGCAAATCCCGGCTCGGCCGGCGGCGGTAGAGCGGCAAGCTCGCCACTCAAGCTAGGATCGTCATGGCCGGGCTTGTCCCGGCCACACATACGCGCCGATGTGGCCACCAAAGGCGTGGTGGCGCCGCCGTGACTCTCGCTGGCGCTACCGGTGTTTATGGGTCCCCGGGACAAGCCCGGGGATGACGGTCATTCTTGATTGGCCTCACCCCAATGCGGCCGATCCACGAGACAGAAGTCGCAGACTGCCCCCCGTTTTCGCGGGTACGCGAGGCA
>NZ_DATBQF010000017.1:0-23544 GCF_036560965.1 Methylosinus sp.
GACACATAAATCCCCATAGCTCGCGGCGGCGACGGCGCCCTTCCGACTCGCGGTTTCCTTCCTTGGAGGTTTTCGGATGCCGGCCCTAAGGCTGCGCGACGCCGAGTGCTCGCAAAGGGCCGGCATCCGAAAACCTTTACACGAACGGAAACTCGAACCGCAGATCCACGGCGCGCACCGCGCCACTCCCCCCTAAAACCACACATCCCGCACACATCTCCCATCTCCCGGCAGATCGTCGAATGTCTCCAGCCCGTCGAAATGATCGATCGCCAGATGCGCGACCTCTTCCGGCGGCGCGAGGCGGAGATTGACCGCTATGCGGCGGCGGCCGTCCGCGTCGAGACGCAGGCCGCGCCAGCACAGCACGCAGCCGCAGGTCGGGCAAAAACGGATTTCGAGAGCGGGCGCGGCCACGCCGATGCGCGTGTAGGCGCGGGTCTCGCCGAAAATGCGAATCCGCTCGCCTTCGTAATCATAGGCCCATAGCGCGCCATAGCGGCGGCAGAGCGTGCAATTGCAGGCGGTGGCCGAGCCGGGATCGCCCTCGAGCGTCCAATGGGCGGCGCCGCAGTGACAGCTTCCTTTCAACATGGCCCCTCGCGGCGCGATCGAATGCGGATACGGTAATCGCTCTGGTCGAATTTTATTCGGCGAGTGTGGCGAGCCGTCCCTTTTTGTCAATTTGCGACCGCCTCGGTCGGCCGTCCCCGGGACCCGTGATCGCGGAGGAGCAAAGCGGCGAAGCGATCCCGCGCTCGCCCCGAGGCTGAAGGATCGTTTGCTCTGCTCGCAACGAAGGACCTCGAATTTCGTAGGGGGCTTGACTCGACTGTTATAAGATATATCTTAGACGCGTCTAAACAAAAGGAGACATGTTTATGAGGCATCAACACAGACATTCGGGTCCTGGCGAGCATTCGGCCTTCGGCGAGATGCGTGGCGAAATGCGCTGCGGCATGCACGGAATGCACGGCGGAATGCACGGAATGCGCGGCGGCGGCGGGGACGAGTCCTTCGGCCGCGGCGGACGGGGACCGCGCGGCTTCGGCGGTCCTGGCGGTTTCGGTCACGGCCGCGGTGAAGGCGAGCGGGGTGGCCGCGGTCGGCGCCGCATGTTCGAGGGCGGCGAGCTGCGGCTCGTGATCCTGCTGCTGCTCGAGAGCGAGCCCCGGCACGGCTATGACGTCATTCGCGAGATCGAGACGCGCACCGGCGGCGCCTATGCGCCGAGCCCCGGCATCGTCTATCCGACGCTGACCCTGCTCGAGGAGCTGGGCCAGGTGGAGGTCCAGCCGACCGAGGGCGCCAAAAAGCTCTATGCGATCACCGACGCCGGCAAGGCGCATCTCACGGAGAATCGCAAGGAGGCGGAGGCGGCGCTCGCCCGTTTCGAGGAGCTGCGCGCCCGCGCCGCATCCGTGGACGCGGGGCCCGTCTTCCGGGCGATGGGCAATCTGAAGGCCGTGCTGGCGCAAAGGCTCGCCGGCGCGACGGACAAGGAGCTGCTGTTCCAGGTCGCCGATCTCATCGACGAGGCGGCGCGCAAGATCGAGCGGTTGTGAAGGGAGCGCGAGCCAAAGGCTCGCGGCCCGAAATCCGCGTCACTCCACAGTGACGCTTTTCGCCAGATTGCGCGGCTGGTCGACATCCTTCCCCATGAACACCGCCACATGATAGGCGAGCAATTGCACGGGGACGGCATAGACCAGCGGCGCGAAGGCTCCGCTCATCTCGGGCAGCTCGATGAAGCCCGCGAGCTCGGCCGCCGCCGCCGCGCGCGCCGCCGCCGAGCCGATGAGAATGAGATGGCCGCCGCGCGCGGCGACCTCCTGAAGATTGGAGACGGTCTTCTCGAGCGTCGCGTCCGGCGGCGCCAGAACGATCACCGGCATGGCGTAGTCGATCAGCGCGATCGGCCCGTGCTTCAGCTCGCCGGCGGCGTATCCCTCCGCGTGAATGTAGGACAGCTCCTTCAGCTTCAGCGCGCCTTCCAGCGCCAGCGGAAAGGCGCCGCCACGGCCCAGATACAAAATGCTCGACGCCCGCGCCACATCGCGGGCGACCGGCTCGACCAGCGCCTCGCGGGCGAGCGCGCCGGCCATCTGGCCCGGCGTCGCGGCGAGCTCGCGCACCAGGCGTTTTTCGTCCGCCTCGCTCAGCACGCCGCGGGCGCGGCCGAGCGCTATGGCGAGGCTCGCGAAGACGGCGAGCTGGCAGGTGAAGGCCTTGGTGGAGGCGACGCCGATCTCCGGGCCGGCCAGCGTCGGCGCGATCGTGTCGCTCTCGCGCGCGATCGTCGAGGTCTCGACATTGACGATGGAGAGAATGTGCTGGCCTTGCGCCTTGGCGTAGCGCAGCGCGGCCAGCGTGTCGGCCGTCTCGCCCGATTGCGAGACGACGATCATCAGGCCGTTGTCGGCCAGCGGCGCCTCGCGATAGCGAAACTCCGAGGCGATGTCGATGTCGACCGCGAGCCGCGCATAGCGCTCGATCCAATAGCGTGCGATGAGCCCGGCGTAATAGGCCGTGCCGCAGGCGGAAATGGTGACGCGCGAGAGTTTCTTCGGATCGAAGGGCAGATCGAAGGGCAGGCGCGCCTCGCCGGCGGAGAGATCGAGATAATGCGACAGCGTGCGGCCGACGACCTCCGGCTGCTCGTGAATCTCCTTGGCCATGAAATGGCGGAAATTGCCCTTGTCGACGAGGAAGGAGCCCGGCTGTAGAGTCTGGCGGCGGCGCTCCGCCTCCTTGCCGGCGGCGTCGTAGAAAGTGACCGTCTCGCGCGTCAGCACGACATGGTCGCCCTCCTCGAGATAGGCAATCGCCTTGGCGAAGGGCGCGAGCGCCAGAGCGTCGGAGCCGAGATAGACGCCGTCGTCGCCCCAGCCGGCGGCGAGCGGCGCGCCACGGCGCGCGCCGATGAGCAGATCCTCCTCGCCCTCGAACAGGAAGGCGAGCGCGAAGGCGCCGTCCAGCCGGGCGAGCGCGGCGGCCACGGCTTCGCGCGGGGCGGCTCCCTTGCCGCGCTCCTCGCCGACCAGATGGGCGACGACTTCCGTGTCGGTCTCGGTGGCGAAGACATGGCCTTTGGCGGTCAGCTCCTCCCGCAATTCGCGGAAATTCTCGATGATGCCGTTGTGGACGACGGCGAGGCCGCCGCTCGTATGCGGATGGGCGTTGGTCTCGGTGGGGCGGCCATGCGTCGCCCAGCGCGTGTGGCCGATGCCGCTCGTCCCCAGCAGCGGCGCGGCGGCGAGCTTCTCCTCGAGATTGCGCAGCTTGCCGCTGGCGCGCAGCCGCGTGAGCCTGCCCTTCTCGAGCGTGGCGACGCCGGCCGAGTCATAGCCGCGATATTCGAGCCGCTTCAACGCCTCGACGAGGGCGGGCGCGACCGGCTCGCGTCCGAGAATGCCGACGATGCCGCACATGAAAATGTCTCCTCGGTCGAAGCGCCACGGTGCGAGCAGACTAGCCCGTTTCCGTTACGATTATCCTAGACAGAGCATTAGGGCATTTCTCGGAGCCGGCGAGACGCGCGAGCCGGTTGCTGCGGTTTTCGGCTCGGCCGATTTTTGCGATCGATCATGCTGGACGGGCCCTCATCCGACCCGACTTCGTCGGGCCACCTTCTCCCACGCGTGGGAGAAGGGTCATTTGGCGGATTTCTTCGCCTTCTGGACGCGGCGGAAGCTCTCCGCCCAGCCGGCTTTCTCCATTTGGCGGCCGCGGGCCACGGCCAGAGCGTCCGCCGAGACATTCTTGGTGACCACCGAGCCGGAGCCGACATAGGCCCCGTCGCCGATCGTCACCGGGGCGACCAGCGCCGAATTGGAGCCGATGAAGGCGTTCTCGCCGATGACCGTGCGATATTTGAAGAAACCGTCGTAATTGCAGGTGATGACGCCGGCGCCGATGTTGGAATGCGCGCCGACCGAGGCGTCGCCGATATAGGTCAGATGATTGACCTTGGCGCCGACGCCGATGTCGGCGGCCTTGATCTCGACGAAATTGCCGACCTTGGCCTCGGCGGCGAGCCGCGCGCCCGGCCGCAGCCGCCCATAGGGGCCGACCGTGGCGCGCTCGCCCACCGCCGCGCCCTCGAGATGCGAATAGGCGTGGATCGTCGCGCCGTCGGCGATCGCGACGCCGGGGCCGATGACGACGCCGGGCTCGATCGTCACATCGCGGCCGATCTGCGTGTCATAGGAGAGGAACACCGTTTGCGGCGCGATCAGCGTCGCGCCTCCCAGCATGGCGGCGCGTCGCAGGCGCTCCTGGGCGACGGCCTCGGCGCGGGCGAGCTGGACGCGGTCGTTGACGCCGAGAACCTCCTCCTCCGCCGCGACCACCAGCCGCGTCCCCAGCCCGGCGGCGGCGGCGCGGGCGACGATGTCGGTGAGATAAAATTCTTTCTGGGCGTTGGCGGCGTCGATCCCGTCCAGCAGCGCGAGCGCCTTTGCCCCGGCGATCGCCATCAAGCCGGCGTTGCACAGCCGGCAGGCGCGCTCGGCCTCGCTGGCGTCCTTCTCCTCGCGAATGGCGACCGGGCGGCCCTCCGAGTCGCAGAGTATCCGGCCATAGCCGTGAGGGTCCGCGGCCTCGAAGGCGAGCACGGCGACCGCTGCGCCCTCGGCCAGCGCCGCGCGCAGCGCCGCGATCGTCTCGGCGCGCACCAGAGGCGTGTCGGCGAACAGCACGACGATGTCGTCCACGCCCGAGGCGAAGGCCGCGCGCGCCGCCAGCACGGCGTGAGCGGTGCCGAGCTGCTTCTCCTGGACGAAGATCTGCGCCCCGGGCCGCTGGCGGCGCGCCTCGGCGGCGACATCGTCCCGGCCGGCGCCGATGACGACGGCGATCTCGTCGAGCGCCGCCGCCGCGGCCAGCGCATGGCCGAGCATGGACCGCCCCGCGACCTCGTGGAGGACCTTGGGGCGGCGCGATTTCATGCGCGTGCCTTCGCCTGCGGCCAGCACCACGGCGAGGGAGCGGCGGTCTCGAGCTTGCTGCATCTTGCTGCGCGGCCTCTGTCGTCTGGCGGGGAGCGGCGGGGTCCCGCGCCGTTTTCCTCTCGTTCATATTCGTTTTGGCAGATTCGCGGGCGGACGGGCAAGCGGCGCCTCGACAGCGCCGCCTCCACAGCGTGGCCTCCACAACGCCGTCTCGGCGCGAGGTATCCGCCGAGCAACCAAAAAAGAAAGATTCGCGTTCCGAAGATCGTCCTTTCAGGTATATCCGATAGACAAGTCCGCCGCTTCTTCCCACTTGCTCGTCAGTCCCGGGTCCCGGTCCCGCATGTTCGTACGCAGAGACCTGTTGAAAGCCACTTTCACCGCGCTCGCCGCCGGAGTTTCCGGCGGCCGCGCCATCGCTCAATCGGCTCCGCCGGCCCCGCCGCCGGGGCCCGCGCTATTCGGCCGGGAGATCGTGATCGAGCTCGCCCGCGCGCTCGCCAAGCGTCCCTTCGCCACGCCCGCCGCGGAATTGCGCGAGCCCTTCGCCAATCTCACCTATGAGCAATATGTCGGCATAAAGACCCGGCCGGGGGCGGCCATATGGAGCGGCGAGAATCGCGGCTTCTCGGTGGAGCCGCTGCATCGGGGGTTCATCTTCGGCGCGCCGGTCGAGCTTTATGTCGTCGAGGACAAGATCGCCCGGCGCGTCGGCTACGACCCGGCGAAATTCGACTATGGCGCTCTGAAAGTCGGCGACAAATCGCCCGATATCGGCTTCTCCGGCTTTCGCGTGCTCTCTCCGCACGGCGGCGGCGGCGACACCGAGCTGGCCCTGTTCCAGGGCGCGAGCTTCTATCGCGCGCTCGTCCGTGGCCAGACTCTGGGCGTCACCGCCCGCGGCCTCTCCATCCGCACCGCCGATCCGCGCGGCGAGGAGTTCCCCGTCTTCCGCAGCTTCTGGATCGAGAAGCCGACGATCGCCGACAACGCGCTGGTCATTCACGCGCTGCTCGATTCGCAGAGCGTGACGGGAGCCTATCTGTTCACGCTGCGGCCCGGCGAGGCGACGATCATCGATGCCGAGCTCACTCTGTTTCCGCGCGTGACGATCGATCATCTGGGGCTCGGCGGCACGGCGGCGGCCTCGCTGTTCACGCCGCTCGACCATCGCCGCTCCGACGATCCGCGGCCGAGCGTCGCCGAGACCAATGGGCTGCAAATGCTCACCGGCAAGGACGAATGGCTGTGGCGCCCGGTCTCCAATCGCGACACGCTGCAAATCTCGGCCTTCGTCGACGCCAATCCGAAAGGCTTCGGATTTTTGACGCGCGACCGCGACATCGAGACCTATCAGGACGACATACAGCATTGGGAGCTGCGTCCTTCGCTCTGGGTGGAGCCGATCGGCGATTGGGGCGAGGGCTCGGTGCAGCTCGTCGAGATTCCGTCCGAATCGGAGGTGAACGCCAATATCGTGGCCTATTGGCGGCCCAAGCAGCCGCTCGCGGCCGGCAAGGAGGCGACCTTCGCCTATCGGCAGTTCTGGTGCTGGAGCCCGCCGGCGCGCCCGCCCTTCGCTGTCGCCGTCTCGGCGTTCGGCGGCCGCGCGCCGACGCCGAAACTGCGCCGTTTTATCGTCCAGTTTGCCGGCGACAATCTCGGCGATCCGCAACGAGTCGCCAATTTGCGGCCCGCCTTGACGACGTCGCCGGGATCGGCGACGAACATTCGCGTCTATCTCAATCCGAAGGCCAAGACATGCCGCGTCGTCTTCGACGTCGATCCCGCCGGCGAGACCTTCTGCGAGCTGCGCCTCGTCCTCCAATCGGGCGACGAGCCGATCAGCGAAACCTGGCTCTATAGATGGACGGTGTAGCGCTCTCTCTCGTCGAACCCGTTCCGCCGGACGTCGCGGCCCCGCCGCCGCCCGCCGATCCCGCCGCCGCGCCGCCCATGCCGCCGGAGCGCCGGCTCGAGATGCCGACGCAAGCGCTCTGGCGATTCAAGGGGCGGGAGCGTCGCCGGCGCGCCGCGCCGCAGCTCTGGCGCACGCCCTGGATCTCGCGTTTCGTCACCTTCGGCGGCGGCCTCGCGCTCACCGTCTATGGCGGCCACGAGATGTATCGCGTCATCGACGTCGGCGGCGTCACGACGTTGAAATGGGCGCTGCTCGCGCTGTTCGTCTTGAACTTCTCCTGGATCGCGCTCTCTTTCGCCAGCGCCGTCGTCGGCTTTGTCGCACTGCTGTTCGGGCGTCGTCCGCCGCCGCCGCCGGAGACGCTTCACGCGCGCACCGCCGTGGCGATGCCGATCTACAATGAAGCGCCGAGCCGCGTTTTCGGCGCGCTGCAAGCCATATTGCAGGATGTCGAGGCGACCGGCCTCGGCGCGCATTTCGACTGGTTCTTTCTCTCCGACACCACCAATCCGGACATATGGGTCGCCGAGGAGCGCGCCTTCGCCGCCATGCGCCGCAGGCTGGGGCCGCAGGCGCGCGTCTATTATCGCCGGCGCGAGAAGAACACGAGCCGCAAGGCCGGCAATATCGCCGATTTCGTGACGCGCTGGGGCGGCGCCTATGAGCAGATGGTGGTGCTCGACGCCGACAGCCTGATGGCCGGCGACGCCATCGTGCGGCTCGCCGCGGCGATGGAGGCCGACCCGGACGCCGGCATCATCCAGACGCTGCCGCTCATCATCAACCGCAACACGCTGTTCGCGCGCGTGCAGCAATTCGCCGCGCGCATCTATGGCCCCATCATCGCGGCGGGGCTCTCGCAATGGATGGGGCGCGACGGCAATTATTGGGGCCATAACGCCATCATCCGCACGCAGGCTTTCGCGCATCATTGCGGCCTGCCCGATCTCAAGGGCCGTCCGCCTTTCGGCGGGCATATTCTCAGCCATGATTTCGTCGAGGCGGCGCTCATCCGCCGCGCCGGCTACGCCGTCTATATGATGCCGACGCTCGGCGGCTCCTATGAGGAGAGCCCGCCCTCGCTGATCGATCTGTCGATCCGCGATCGTCGGTGGTGCCAGGGCAATCTGCAGCATTCGCGCATATTGGGAGCGCGCGGCTTCCATTGGGCGACGCGGCAGCATTTCCTCACCGGAATATTCGGCTATCTCACCTCGCCGCTCTGGCTCGGCCAGCTGCTCGTCGGCATCGTGCTCGTCTTTCAGGCGAGCTATTTCCGGCCCGAATATTTCACCGCCAAATTCACGCTCTTCCCGGTGTGGCCGCGCTTCGACGCGGAGCGCTCGCTGGCGTTGTTCGCGCTCACCATGGCGATCCTGCTGGCGCCGAAGCTGCTGGGGCTGATTCTCGCGATTGTCGACCGCGAGACGCGGCGCGGCTCCGGCGGCGTCTTCATGCTGCTGGTCTCGACCTTGTTCGAGGTGCTGATGTCGGCGCTGCTCGCGCCGATCATGATGCTGATCCAGACCGGGCATGTGTTTCACATATTGTTCGGCTTCGACACCGGCTGGGACCCGCAGCGGCGCGACGACGGCTCGGTTCCCTTCAAGGCGATCGTGCGGCGCCATCAGTGGCATGTGGCGCTCGGCGTGCTGACGCTGGTCGCGGGCCTGATGATCTCGCCCTCGCTCGTCGCCTGGATGTCGCCGACCATCGCCGGCCTCATTCTGGCGATCGGCATTTCCTACATCACCGGCCAGCGCTGGCTCGGCCTCGTCTTCCGCCGCGCCGGCGTGCTGGTGACGCCCGAGGAGACGAAGACGCCGAAGATCGCGCGCAAGGGCCGCGCGCTGCATCGGCTGCTGGCGCGCGCCGGGCAGGACGAGGAAAACTGCCTGCTGGCGATTCACGGCGACCCGGAGCTGCGCGCCTTGCACGAGGCCTGGCTGCCGACGCGCCCGCCGCGCAAGCGCGGGGCCGTCTCCGCCGATCGCGCCTTGGCGGAGGCCAAGCTCGCCGACGCCGAATCGCTCGAGGATGCGGTGGCGTGGCTCGATCGCGGCGAGCGGCTCGTCGTGCTGGGCGACCGCGCTCTGCTCGGCATGGTCGCGCGCCTGCCGCGCCGCGCGGAGAAGGAAGCCGAGGCGCCGGCGCAAGAGGCCGACGCGTCGCGGCTGGCGAGCTGAAGGCGCGCGTCTTCGGCGTTCGGCGGTAGGCTTTCAGGCCGCGATGCGCTGGCGTCGCATGATCTCGTCATAGACGCCGAGGATGCGCTCGACATGGCGCTCGAGCGTCGGCGGATCGCGCCAATAGGCGGCGTGAGCGCCCGCCGACAGACGCGTGACCAGCGCATCGTCCTTCATCCGCGTCAGCGCTTCGGCGAGCGATTCGACATTGGCGCTTTCGAACCAGAGGCCGGTCTCGCCATTCGTCACCTCCTCGCGTCCCGCGCAGACGTCGGAGACGATGACGGGCGTTCCCATCGCCTTCGCCTCCATCACGGTGAGCGGCTGGCCCTCGTACCACAGCGAGGGGAAGACCAGCGCTCGCGCGGCGCGCATATGCGCCTGCGCCTGCTCCGGCGGCAGCCAGCCGAGAAAGCGCGCCTGCGGAACGCGCGCGCGCAATTCTCCGGCGATCGGCCCATCGCCGATGAAGACCGGCGTGACGCCGGCGCGCGCCGCCGCCTCGGCGAAGACGAAGGCGCCCTTTTCCGGCGAGAGGCGGCCGACGAAGATGAAATCGCCGGAGGCGGGATCGCTCTTTGGTCCGAGGTCGCGCGCGTCGACCGGATTGGAGACGCGATGCAGCCGCACGTCCTTCGGCAGATAGCGTCCGATGATCTCCTCCTGATAGTCGGAGATGCAGACGTAGTCGGAGAACAGCTCCGGGAATTTGACGTGATCGCGCGCGTAGGCGAGGCGGGCGCTGCGCCAGATCTTGCGCGGATAATTGACCGCGTCGCAGGCCGTCGCCCAGCAGGCGGCGGAGAGCGGCTCCAGCGGGCAGAGCGCATGCTTCTGATAATTGTAGAAGCCGCCATTGGGGCAGAACAGGAAATATTCGTGCAGCGTGTAGACGCAGGGCAGGCCGGAGGCGCGGATCGGCTGGGCGATGGCCGGCGAGAGCGCCTTGGCCCAGCCATGCACATGCACGATCGTCTCGTCCTTCGGCAGGCGGGCCAGGAGCGCGCCGAGCGCCTGCTCCGCGGGACGATTCCAAACGCCCTGAAAGGCGGCGACGGCGCGCGAGGGATTGCCGAGCAGATCATGCTGCCCGAGACAGACGACCTCGACGCCGGCCGCGGCGAGCCGCTCGTCCACCGGCGCGGCGGCGGCGAAGAGGATGGGGCGCGCGCCATGGGCGGCGAGCCCGAGCGCGCTCTCGATCGCCACTTTGGCCTGGCCGCCGGTCACGGAGGCGTGGTCGACGCAGATGACGACAGTGGGCGCGAAGGCGGCCATGGGGACTCCGGAAAAAAGGCTCGGACGTGATCTTAAGCGTTGCGCCTTAAGCCCTCGTAAGCGTCCCCCGCGCCCCTCTATCATAGCCGGGGCGAAGGGGAAAAATTCTGCTGCGGCCACGTTCTCGCCGGCTCCGTCTCGGTCTATGCTGCGTCGCGCCCGCGCCGGGCGGCAACAGCTATTGGCAGACGCTGACGATCCGCGGCTTCACCACGACATCGGTCTCCGGCTACGGCATGTCGCAGACCTATCGCAACGGCTTGATGCAGCCCTTCGTCATGAATCCGAGCACGGCCAATGTGCAGTCGATCGAGGTCGTGAAGGGGCCGGGCGCCGTGCTCTATGGCCGCGTCGAGCCGGGCGGCTTCGTGGACATGCTCATCAAGCGTCCGCTCGAGACCCCCTATTACTCGATCGAGGAGAAGGTCGGTTCCTGGGGCCGCACGCGCACGACCGTCGACGCGACCGGGCCGCTCACCGCCGACAAGACCTGGCTCTATCGGCTGACCGGCGAATATCTGCACGCCGGCTCCTTCGTCGATTACGTCACCAGCCAGAACGGCTTCGGCGGATTGACGCTCGCCTATCGTCCGGACGAGCGGCTGAAGGTCAATCTCGATCTCGAATACACCGATCTCTACGGGCCCGACAACGCCGCCAATTTCCCGGCCATCGGCAATCGGCCCGCCAATATTCCGATCAGCCGCTATCTCGAGGATCCGACCGTCACGGTCAATAATCCGAACCACTATATGCGGCGTTTCGTCGGCTTCGATTGGGACTATAAGCTCGACGAGACATGGACCCTCGTCAATCGCTTTTCCTACGCCAATACGCGCTATTTGTCGTCGGGCGAGTTCTTCAATTGCGTGTACGATCCGCCCTATCCGACCGGCTGCGCCGGCGCGTCGGCCGTCGGCGACGGCGTCAATTCGCTGATCGTCGGACACAATAATCTGCGCTCGATTTCCACGAGCCTCGACCTGAAAGGCAAGCTCGACACGGGCTTCCTGCATCACGAGATGATGTTTGGAACCGACCATGTCAGCTCCGCCTCGTCCAACAACGCCTATTATGTATTCAACTCGCAGCCCTTCTGGTCCGGCTGGCCGCAGTTCAACATCTACAATCCCTATTACGCCGGCTATGGGACCTCTGGCCAGCTGAAGGCGGGCTCCGGCTTCGCGCTCATCAAGAACCAGGAATGGCAGGGACTCTACGCGCAGGACCTCGTCTCCTTTTACGAGGACAGGATTCATCTGCTCCTCGGCGGGCGATACGACTGGGCCTCGGCGACGAGCAGCACGCAATTCTCGTCGAGCGCGCTCGTCGACAATGCGTTCGATCTCGCGAACTTCAAGGCTGCCCATATCAACGATCACGCCTTCAGCCCGCGCATCGGCCTCGTGATCCAGCCTCTGCCCTGGCTCTCCTTCTACGGCAATTACACGGAGTCCTTCAGCCTCAACAACGGCCTCAACTCCGTGACCTATGCGCCGCTCGGACCCCAGAAGGCCGTGCAATGGGAAGGCGGCGTGAAGATGGAGCTGTTCGACAAGCGCCTTTCCGCGACCTTCGCCTATTACGACATCAAGAAGACCAATGTGGCGCAGAAGAGCGTCGTCGCGCCCTCCGGCGTCTATGATCTGCTCGACGCCGAGAGCAAGGGCGTCGAGATGGACCTCATCGGCCATGTCGACGACAATTGGAGCATCATCGCCAATTACGCGCATACGCAGGCGCGTGTGACGAAGGGCGAGGCCTTCAATCCCGCCGATCCGCTCGATCTCGCCAAGGAGGCGCCGGTGGCCGGTCATCGCCTGCCGGGCGTGCCGGATAATATGGGCGCGGTCTGGATCAAATATGACGCCGATGGCGCGCTGCGCGGCCTTTCGGCCGGCGCCGGCGTGCAGCGCGTCGGCGCGGCGCAGGGCGATCCGGCGAACTCGTTCCAAATGCCGGCCTATACGATCATCAACGCCATGCTCGGCTATCGCTTCGCGATCGGCCCGACTCATGTGACGGCGCAGATCAATGTCGACAACATCGCCAATGAGACGTATTTCTACGGAGCGACGAGCTTCACCAACCGATTTTCGATGACGCCCGGAACGCCGCGCAATGTGCTCGGCTCATTGCGCGTCGAGTTCTGATCGGAACGGCGGCGCAATGATTCATGCGCGCCGGCGGCCGTGTTGACAGCCGCCGGCGTCGCTGGCAGACGAAGCCTCGGCGACGCCGCGAAGCAAGCATTGCGATCCTGGATCGATCGTCGATGGACGGCGGCGCCGTTTCGCCGACTCGAGCGCCGCTGCTTCGCCGCGCTCTATCCTCGAGGACACGCATGGGCGCCGCTTTCCGACTTTCCGTTCTCGCCGCACTCGCGCTCGCCGCCGCGCCCCTCTCCGGGCCGGCGCACGCGCAAAACCCCGCGACGACCACCACCGCCACCGGCATCAAGATCACCGATACGAAAGTCGGGACCGGCGCCGGCGCGGAGCCGGGGCAGATGCTGAAGATGCATTACACCGGCTGGGTGTCGCAGAATGGCGCCAAGGGCAAGAAATTCGACAGCTCGCTGGACCATGGCCAGCCTTTCGAGTTTCGCCTCTCCGCCGGGCAGGTGATCGCCGGCTGGGACCAGGGCATTCTCGGCATGAAGGTCGGCGGCAAGCGCACGCTGGTCATTCCGCCGGAGCAGGGCTATGGCGCGCGCGGCGCCGGCGGCGTGATCCCGCCCAACGCCACGCTCATCTTCGATGTCGAGCTGCTCGAGATCAAAGGCCAGATCTGATCGGCGCGCGTTCCGCCTGTCGCGCCGTCGTCATTGCGAGCGGAGCGAAGCAACCCAGAGACGAGGGGCGCCCTGGATTGCTTCGCGGCTCACGCGTCCCCGATGATGGAGAAGCGCGTTCAGGTCACATCCTCACCAGATGGTCGAAGGCCGACAGCGCCGCCGTCGCGCCTTCGCCCATGGCGATGACGATCTGCTTATAGGGAACCGTCGTCGCGTCGCCCGCCGCGAAAACGCCCGGCGCCGACGTGCTGCAGCGGCGGTCGATCTCGATCTCCTTGTAGCGCGTCAGCGTGACCGCGCCGTCGAGCCATTCGGTGTTCGGCAGCAGGCCGATCTGCACGAACACGCCTTCCAGCTCTATGCTGCGCGTCTGCTCGCTGTCGCGGTCGCGATAGACGAGGCCCGTCACCTTGGCGCCGTCGCCGACGATCTCCGTCGTCTGCGCCGACACGAGGATCGTCACATTGGCGAGCGAGCGCAGCTTCGCCTGCAAGATTCCGTCGGCGCGCAGCTTGGCGTCGAACTCGATCAGCGTCACATGCGAGGCGAGGCCGGCGAGATCGATCGCCGCCTCGACGCCGGAATTGCCGCCGCCGATCACCGCCACGCGCTTGCCCTTGAAGAGCGGCCCGTCGCAATGCGGGCAATAGGCGACGCCCTTGGTCATATATTCGGTCTCGCCCGGCACATTGATGCGCCGCCAGCGCGCGCCCGGCGCCAGAATGATCGTCTTCGATTTCAGCGTCGCGCCATTGGCGAGCGTCAGCTCCGCGAGCCCGCCGGCCTGCGCCGCCGGAACCAGCGCCGAGGCGATCTGGCCATTCATCACATCGACGGAATAGTCCGCGACGTGACGCTCCAGCGCCGCCGCCATTTGCGGGCCTTCCGTGTGCGGAACCGAGATGAAATTCTCGATCCCCGCCGTATCCTGCACCTGGCCGCCGAAACGCTCGGCGACAATGCCGGTGCGCACGCCCTTGCGCGCGGCGTAGATGGCCGCCGCCGCGCCCGCCGGGCCGCCGCCGACGACGAGCACGTCGAAAGGCTCCTTCGCGGAGATGGAGGCGGCCTTCTTCTCGCCGGCGCCGGCGTCGAGCTTGTCGAGAATCTGCTCCAGCGTCGCGCGGCCGTGCTGGAAGGGCTCGCCGTTGAGATAGACCGCGGGCACCGCCATGACGCCGCGCTCCTCCACCTCCTTCGGGAAGAGGCCGCCGTCGATCGCGACATGGCGCACGCGCGGATTGAGCGCCGCCATCGTGTCGAGCGCCTGCACCACCTCGGGGCAGTTCTGGCAGGTGAGCGAGAAATAGGTCTCGAAGCGATAATCGCCGTCGAGCGCCTTTATGCGCGCGATCGTCTCCTCGTCCTCCTTCGGCGGATGGCCGCCGACATGCAGCAGCGCCAGCACGAAGGAGTTGAACTCGTGGCCGCCGGGAATGGCGGCGAAGCGCAGGCCGACATCGGCGCCCTGGCGCTCTATGGCGAAAGAGGGACGGCGCGAATCATCGTCGCTGCGCACATAGGAGATGTTGTCCGAGAGGCTCGCGACCTCCTGCAGCAGCTCGGCGAGCTCTGTGGATTTCTCGCTGTCGTCGAGCGACGCGCGGAGCGTGATGGGCGTGACGATGCGCGCGAAATAGGCCTGCAACTGGGTTTTCAGAGCGGCGTCCAGCATCTTCGACTCCCGATCTTGGAGAACAATCCCTTCACCCTGATGAGCCCGCGCAGCAGGCGTCTCGATGGGTGCGCCGCAGCGCGTTCTGGAGCATCCTTCGAGGCTTTTTGCGTTCCGCAAAAAGCGCCTCGGGATGAGGGACTGAAGCTGCGGGGCGAGGGGGTAGAGCGCCCCCGGCCGGCGAGCCGGCCGGGGGCGTCGTGCGGTATTAGATCTTGCCGACGAGGTCGAGCGAGGGAGCGAGCGTCTTCTGGCCCTCTTCCCACTTGGCCGGGCAGACCTCGCCCGGATGCGCCGCGACATACTGCGCAGCCTTGATCTTGCGCAGCAGCTCGAGCGCATTGCGGCCGACGCCGCCGGCGTTGATCTCGACGATCTGGATCTTGCCGTCCGGATCGATGACGAACGTGCCGCGGTCGGCGAGGCCGGCCTCTTCGATCAGCACGTCGAAATTGCGGCTCAGCGTCAGCGTCGGATCGCCGACCAGCGGATACTCGATCTTGCCGATCGCCGGCGAGGTGTCGTGCCACGCCTTATGGGCGAAATGCGTGTCGGTGGAGACGCCGTAGATCTCGACGCCGATCGCCTTGAAGGCGGCGTAATTGGTGGCGAGATCCTCGAGCTCGGTCGGGCAGACGAAGGTGAAGTCGGCCGGATAGAAGAAGAACACCGACCACTTGCCCTTGAGCGTGGCCTCGGTGACCTCGACGAACTTGCCGGCGTGGAAGGCGGTCGCCTTGAACGGCGTGATCTCGGAGCCGATGAGAGACATGCGTTTTTCCTTTTGCTGGTGGAAGCGCGCGAGAGGCGGATGGTCTGCGCGCGTCTCGGGGAAGACGCGCGGAACCTAAAGGGGTTTCATCATCGATAAAAGCGAAAAAAACAGGCTGCAATAATCGAGTTTGACGATATATATGGCGGATGGCGGTTTTGCCCACGCTCCGGCAGCTGCGTTTTCTGGTCGCCGTCGTCGACGAGCGCCATTTCGGCCGCGCGGCCGAGGCCTGCCTCGTCGGCCAATCGACGCTCAGCGCCGGAATATTGGAGCTCGAGCAATTGCTCGGCGTGCGCTTGTTCGAGCGCACCAAGCGCAAGGTCTCGCCGACGCCGGTCGGCCGCGAATTGGCCGAGCGCGCCCGCACGCTGCTGCGCGAGGCGCAGGATATCGTCGAGCTGGCGCGCGCCGCTCAGGCGCCCATGTCCGGGCCTTTGCGGCTCGGCGTCATTCCAACCATAGGGCCGTTTCTGTTTCCGCGCGTGCTGCCGCGGCTGCGCTCCGCCTTTCCAGAGCTGAAGCTCTACCTGCGCGAGGAGCAGACCGAGCCGCTGCTGGCGCGTCTCGACGCCGGCGAATTGGATGCGGCCGTGCTGGCGCTGCCCTATCCCTCGCGCGGCATGGAGGCGATCGACATAGGCGTCGATCCTTTCGTCGTCGTCTGCCCGCCGGGGCACAGGCTCAGCCGCCTGTCGGCGGTCGGCCATGACGATATGGCGGCCGAGGATCTGCTGCTGCTCGAGGAGGGCCATTGCCTGCGCGATCATGCGCTGGCCGCCTGCGCGCTGGAGGGCGCGCGCCGCAATGTCGCCTTCCAGGGCACGAGCCTCTACACGCTGGCGCAAATGGTGGCGAATGGGCTCGGCGTGACGCTGCTGCCGCAAATGGCGCTCGACGCCGGCATTTTGCGCGGGCTCGATCTCGTCGTGCGGCCGCTTTCGGGCGAGGCGCCGTTTCGTCGCATCGGCGTTGTTTTTCGCGCCTCCTCGGCGCGCAAGGAGACGTTCCGGCGCCTCGCGCGCGCGCTCGAGGGCTTTTTGACGGAGGCCGCCCTCGAGGAGAATGCGCAAGACCGCGCCGCTTCCGCGACCTCGACGCGGGGCGAGCGGAAAAGCCCCGTTGGCGCGCATCGACGAAAGTAGCGCCGTCAGATCGAATGATGCGGCCGATCGAGAATCGCCGCAAAGTCCTTGCGATCGACATTGCCGCCAGAGGCGACGACGACCACCGTCTTTTCTGCGAAGCGATCACGCTCGATCAGCGCGCAGGCGAGCGCCGCCGCGCCGCCCGGCTCCAGCACGATGCGGAAATGCTCGGCGGCGATGCGCATCGCGTCTTCGACTTGCGCATCTGTCGCCGTGAGCCCGCACGCGCCGCAGGCGAGCAGAATGGGCAGCGTGTGGCGGCCCGGCGTCGGCGCCAGCAGCGCATCGCAGATCGAGCCCGCCAGCGCGGCGTTGACCTGCGCGGCGCCGTTCTCCAGCGAGCGGCGCATATCGTCGAAGCCCGCGGGCTCCGCCGTGCACAGCTGCGGCGCGCGCTCGAAGAGCGGCAATGTCAGCGCAATGCCGGAGGCGAGGCCGCCGCCGCTGCACGAGGCGATGATGGCGTCCGGCGCGACGCCCTTCGCCCGCGTCTGCGCGAATATCTCGAGGCCGATGGTTCCCTGTCCGGCGATGGTGCGCGGATCGTCGTACGGATGAATGAAGCGCAGCCCGCCCTGCTCGGCGAGGCGGCGCGTCAGCGCGTCGCGATCATTGCTCAGCCGATCGAAGAATTCCACATGCGCGCCCAGCGCCTTTGTGCGCTCGAGCTTTACGCGGGGCGCGTCGCGCGGCATCACGATCGTCGCGGAAACGCCCATCGCGCGCGCGGCGAAGGCGACCGCCTGCGCGTGATTGCCGGAGGAGACGGCGATGATTCCGCGGCGGCGCTCCTCCTCCGTCAATTGCAATATTTGATTGAATGCGCCGCGCAGCTTGAAGGCGCCGACCGGCTGTAGATTTTCCGCCTTCACGAGCAGATGAAAGCCGATCTCCTCGTCGAGCAGCGGCGCCGTGAGCAAGGGCGTCGTCTCGACATAAGGAGCGATGCGCGCCGCTGCGGCTTCGACATCGGCGAGCGTGAGCGGCTCTGTCATCTAGCGCCCCGTGAATTTCGGCTCGCGTTTCTCGAGAAAGGCGGTGCGGCCCTCGGTGTAATCGGCGCTGTCGAAACAGGCGGCGGTGAGCCGCTCGCAGTCTTCCGCCGAGAGCGCATGCGGCAGGCCCGCGGCGCGTCTTATCGCAGCCTTGGCGGCGCGCAGCGTGAGCGGCGCATTGGCGGCGATCCCGCGCGCGATCGTCATGATCGCCGCGTCGAATCCGTCTTTCGGCAGCACGCGCGAGACGAAGCCGGCGGCGCGCGCTTCCTCGGCGTTCATGCGGCGCGCGGTGAAGAAGAGATCCATGGCGTTCTGCGGGCCGACGGCGGCGACGACATAGCTCATCGCTTCCGGCGGATAGCCGACGCCGAGCTTTCCGGCGGGAATGCCGAACACGCAAGCCTCCGCTGCTATACGCAGATCGCAGGCGGCGGCGAGCCCCATGCCGCCGCCCATGCAATAGCCGGCGATCGCCGCGATCACCGGCTTGCCGAGCCGCGACAATGCGTCGAAAGCCTCGACATTGGCCTGCTCATAGGCGCGGCCGCCTTCGGCCGTCGCGCGCACAGTGGAGAATTCCGAAATATCGGCGCCGGAGCAGAAGGGCAGGGAGGGCGCGCCGGTCAGCACGACGACGCGCACGGATGCGTCGGCGTCGAGAGAGCCGAGCAGCGACGGCAATGCGCGCCACATGGAGAAGTCGAAAGCGTTGCGACGCTCGCCATTGTCGATGAGAATGCGCGCGACGCCATCGTCGACGACGACGCGCAGCTTCGATGTCGAATCAGTCATCGGCCTGTGTCGCTCCCTTGGGATTCGTCCTTCGTCCGGGCGCGCCAGGCCAGAAACTCCGCGTGATCGCATGTATTGCGCGCGGCGTAGAGCATGGCGAAGGAGGCCATGGCGTCGTCGAAGCAAGCGCTCTTGCCCATATAGCCGCAGATGATCGCGGGATCGGCGGAGCGCGCATGGGCGCGCGCCAGAACGCGGCCGCACAGCGCCGCATAATCGTCGAGCGCATGCTCCTCGAACAGCTCCGCGACCGAGCCGAGGCGTCGGCTCTTCAAATGGCGCACATAGAAATGGCGGCCCGTGGCCTCGTCCTTCGTCCAGCCGAGGAAGAGATCGGTCGAGGCCTGCATCACGCGCTGGCCATGGACGACGCGCTTGCCTTCCGCCTGCGTCCATGGCGCGGCGGCCTCCGGCGCGAGCCGCGCCAGCACAGAGGGGCGCGCCTCCTTCAGCTGCAGGAACAAAGGCTCGTCATCGGCGGTGGCGAAGAGGCCGATCGCGCAAAATGTGCCGACGCTGCCGACGCCGACGACCTTGAACGCCGTATCCGTCAGCTCGTAGCGGCGCAAAAGCGCGACGACTTCCGGATTGAGCGTGCCGCCGCAGCCCGCGAACATGGCCGGTATGTCGAAGCGCGTCGCGACGCCGCCGCCATTGCCGACATGATAGATGAGCGGCGGATGCTCTTCTATGCGAAGCCCCAGCGGCGTCGATTCGAGATGCGGGAAATTCTCGTCCTCGCGATCGGGGCGCGTCGCCGCGACGAGGCCGCGCAATTTGCGCGCGAGGCGCTCGTTCAAACCATCCGCGACATGGACGAGATCGATGCGGTCGCGCCACGCCTTCAGCGGCGAGAGGCGCGAGAGGCTGCGCATATGCTGGCGATAGCCGCGCGCGGCGAGCTCGGCGGCGTGGCGCGCGCGCTTGTCGGACCGCCCGGCGTCGAGCGCCGCGACGGCGAAGCTCGCGCAAAGGCGCCGCAGGTCGACGGTGAAGTCGATATCGGGCAGGGTCTCGTCGAAATCGTTTATGTCGAAGAGCACATTGCCTTCCGACGACAAGAGCGCGCCGAAATTCATCAAATGGCAGTCGCCGCAAGATTGCGCGGCGAGGCCGGGCGTCGGCAGGGTGGAGAGGTCCTCCGCCATGATCGCCGCCGCGCCGCGCAGAAACGCGAAGGGCGAATGCGCCATGCGCTCATAGCGAATGGGCAGCAGCGAGGCGACGCGTCCCTCGTCCGTCGCGGCGAGAATGGCGGTGGGGTCGCGCTCCACGGGCGAGAAATCGGCGAGGCTCTCGCGTCGCGTGACGCGCCGCCGCTCCTTGCCCGCGGCGTAGCGCTCGGCGAAAACGCGATGGCGCGAAGACACGGCTCTATGATCCTGCATCGCAATTCTCCATGCGTTCGAAGGAACGCGAAATCTCATGTGAAAGCGCGGCGCGGCCAGGCCCCTAATCGATCGCCGCCTCGATCGCGCGCGCCAGCGCGCCGAGCCTCTGCTCGATCAGCGCCGGCGTCTCGCAGACATAGGACAGCGCATGGCGGCGCTCGTCGAAAATGCGCAGGTCCCATTGCAGCGCCTCGCTGGCGTCCTTCAGCTTTTGCGCGTCTTGCGTCGGCTTGTCCTGCTCGGCTCGCATCGCCTGCGTTTCCTCGCGCAGTCTTTCGGCGAGCTGCTTCTGCTTCGCGCCGTAGCGGTCGAGCCCGGCGAGCACCTCGCGGCGCTCCGCTTCGAGCGTGGCGTAGACGCCGGAAAAAAGCGTCGTCAGCCGTTCCTTGCGCCTGTCGCCGGAGGCCGTGGCGAAGTCGCCGATGAGCTTTTGCGTCGTCTCCATCGGCGTGCGCCGCGCGCTGATGCGGGCGACGAGATCGCCGAGAGCGGCGTCGTCGCGCCAGCTCTTCTGCGCGGCGTCGATCGAAGGGCCGGTCCAGACCCCGGCGACGGCCACGCTCTGCACCCTCACCTGGCGGCAGGGCCAGTCGCCCTGCGCCTGCGGCTGAGCACGCGCCGCGCCGGCGCAGCAAAGAGCGAGAGCCAGAGCGGCGGAGACGTAACTCTTCATGGGGCGATCTGCGGCTGTGAGCGAGGAGCCTTCGTTTACGCCTTTTTGCCGCGCCCGCAAAGCGCGCAGCGCTCGGCGTCGGCGAAAGTAGTTTACTAGGAAACCATATGCGCATAGTTCTCTTGGAGGCAATTTGGAGCCCTCGCTATGCCGCCGCGCGCCTCGCAGCTCACCGACCACCTCGGCTATTGGCTGCGGCAGGTTTCAAATCATGTGTCGCATGGCTTCGCGCGAAAGCTCGCCGACAAGGATGTGACGGTCGCCGAATGGGGGCTGATGCGCATCTTATACGGCAAGGAGCCGAGCGCCCCCAGCCGGCTGGCCGATGAGATGGGCCTGACGCGGGGGGCCGTCACCAAGCTCGCCGACCGCCTTGTCGGCAAGGCTCTCGTCATTCGCGAAGCGAGCAAGGACGATGGGCGCGGGCAAACGCTGAAGCTCACCGCCAAAGGCGCCAAATTCGTGCCGGAGCTGGCCGCTTTGGCCGACAAGAACGAGGTCGAGTGCTTCGCGCATCTCTCCGATGACGACCGGCGCGCGCTCCAGCGCATTCTCGCCGAGACGGTCGCGCGACTCGGCCTCGCCAAAATGCCTCTCGACTGAATCGATCCGCGCTCTAACGAAGGAGAGCTCATGAACGCGCTATTATCCGACATCGCTGAAAGCTGTCTGCGCGCCGCTGAAAGCGATGGCATGGCTTTTCCCGAGATCGTCGGCAGGCTGATGCATGCGGGGTTCGAGAGCTATGCGATCGACTTCCGCCGCGCGACCGCGACCTATTATCTGCCGGATGGCGACAGCGTCGTCCTTACGGCGCATCTCCATCGGGCGCCGATCGCCCCTTCGCTGAACGCCGCTGCTCTGCGGGAGGCGATCAGGGAAGCCCAGCAGTCGGCTCCGGGCTACACTTATCGGGGATTCTGCGAGAAGGCCATGGCGGGCGGCTGCTGCGGCTATGTCGTGTCGTTCTCCGGGCGTCGCGCCGTCTATTTCGGACGCGACGCCGAGACGCATGTCGAATGCTTCCTTCAGCGCTGACGACGCTTATCCGCGCTCGTCGCATAGGCCGGCGCGATCCTCTGGGCTATAATTCGTCCCCATGCGGATCATTCCGGTCATCGATCTGAAGGGCGGCCATGTGGTGCGCGCCTTTCGCGGCGAGCGCGCGTCCTATGCGCCGATCGTGACGCCGCTCGCCGCCTCCAGCACGCCGGAGGCGGTCGTCGCCGGCTTTCTGCGGCTCTATGATTTCGACACGCTCTATGTCGCCGATCTCGACGCCATCGAGCGATGCGGCGGCCATGCGCAGACGATTTGCGCGCTGGCGCTGGCGTTTCCGCAAGTCTCGTTCTGGGTCGACGATGGCGGCTCCGCGCTGCAATGCGAGCCTGAAGGCTCGCGGTCCGATGCGGCGCCTGGACCGCGAGCCTTCAGGCTCGCCAATCTCGCGCCCGTCATCGGCAGCGAGAGTCTCGCGGCGGATCGTGCGCCCGATCTGTCGCATGAGGCGAGCGCCATTCTCTCGCTCGATTTTCGCGGCGACGCCTTTCTCGGACCCCGCGATCTGTTGGACGATCCGCGACTCTGGCCGCCGCGCATCATCGTCATGACTCTGGCGCGCGTCGGCGCTTTCGCCGGGCCGGACCTCGCGCTTTTGTCCGCGGTGGCGCGCCGCGCGCCGGGCCGAGAAATCTACGCGGCGGGCGGGCTGCGCGATGCGCGCGATCTCGAGGCGCTCGCGCGCATCGGCGTCGCCGGCGCGCTCGTCGCCTCGGCGCTGCATGACGGGCGGCTGTCGCGCGACGATCTTCGCAGTGCGTAAAACAAGAAAGAGGAGCCGCGATCGGCGGCTCCTCTTTGATCGATCGACAAATGTCTGCGCCTCAGTCGGCGGCGGCGAAGGGGTGCTTCGCGGTCACGCGCTCGGACAGCACTTTGGAGGCGCTCGGGTCGCCCTTCAGCGCACGCGCGATGGCTTCCTTCGTGGCGCGATAGTTGAACTCCTGGATCTTCTGATCGTCATTGGCTTCCCAATGAATGAACACGCCGACCGAGATGAAGAGGTTCTCGGCCTGCTCGATCGGGATGATCCCTTCGGCGACGCTGTCGGCGACGGCTTTGGCGACGCCATACTGCGCCGGGCCGAACATCTGCACGGCCTGCTTGGCGTTCTTGATCGTCACCTTGTTGAAGAGGATCGTATAAGGCTTGACCAGAAGGTTCGGCGCGACGACGGCGAGCAGCGTGGTGAAGCCGTCCTTGTTGTTGACCAGCGCATTGGCGAAAGCGGTCTCGGCGGAGCTGCCGCGCGGTCCGATCAGCAGATCGATATGCGCGACCTCATTGCCCTCGCCGACGAGCGATTCGCCGACCAGAAGTTTCGGGGTGGAGGAACCGGCGCCGGCCTTCGGAAAGAGGGCGCCCAAAATCTTATCCAGTATCGAAGCCATATTCGATTTCCTTTCGGTCTGTTCGTCACGCCTTGGCGGCGTTGTTCTCGGCCTGCGCGAGGCCCCCCAATCTCGCTGCAACTTCCGTCAGGAAGCCGACTGGTGACGCGCCGACCGCGGATCGATTCGCTTCAATTCGAGTCGACGAAGAGGAGCCGCGGACGGCTCCTCGAGGTCACGGCGACAGGCGCCGCATCGCGGCGAAGCTGCGGCGCGCGGGAAGCGCGCCGTCGCTCGCCGACCGACCGAGCGATGCGCTCAGTTGGCGCCGAAAGGATGCTTGACGTCGTTGCGCTTGGCGACGACTTCAGCGGCCTTCGGCTCGCCCTTGACGGCGCGCGCGATGGCTTCCTTGGTGGCCTGATAGTTGTATTCCTGGATCTTCTTGTCGTCGTTGGCTTCCCAATGGATGAACACGCCGACCGAGATGAACAGGTCATCGGCCTCGGCGAGCGGGATCACGCCTTCGGCGACCGAATCGGCGACGGCCTTGGCGACGCCGGCCTGGGCC